>DASQPH010000044.1:0-17574 GCA_035644055.1 Chthoniobacterales bacterium | reverse complement strand
TCGGTGCCGGCATTTCCCGGCGCGCAGAAAATCCGATCGACGCCGGAAGATTGCCGTAGTTTCCAAACAAGGGCGTGTTCGCGGCCACCGCTGCCGACGACGAGGATTTTCACGGGAACGCAGCGTCCTTGGGAAACGAGGTGAACGCAAGTTGCTCGCGCGCCGAAATGGCGATTGCTTCTGAATCAATGACTCGCGTCTTTCTCCTTTCGCCTGCCTTTGCCGGCGGCCGCCGTGCCCAAATGATCATGAGCGAACGCGCGCAGTTCGACCTCGCCCGGCGATTACGCAGCGAAAAGCCTCCGATGCTCGGCGAAGTCTTCATGTTTTTGAGCGGCCTCTATTTCCGGGGAAAACTCGCCTACGCGAATGCATTCGCGCCCTTGAGCCGCCGGCGTTCCTCGGTTCTCGTCATTACGCCGACGCGCGGCCTGGTTCCCGCAACGAGCCCGATCGGTCTCGCGGACCTCCGTGAATTCGCCGGGGTCGACATCCACGAAAACGATCCGCGTTATCGCGCGCCGCTCGAGCGCGATGTGCGGCAGCTCGCGAAGAAATTGCCGCCAGATGCTGAGATCGTTCTGCTCGGCAGCATCGCCACGGCGAAATACGTCGACATTCTTCTCGAACATTTCGGCCAACGTCTCTGCTTCCCCGCTGATTTCGTGGGGCGCGGCGACATGAGCCGCGGCGGATTACTCCTTCGCTGCGCGGTCGATCGCTGCGAGCTGAAATACATTTCCGTCGCCGGCGCCATCCGAAAAGGAAAGCGCCCGCCGAAGCTCGAGCCGCGAAGATATACGAAGAAATGACGAAATCCGGATGACGAATAACGAATTAATGACGAAGCCGGAAGTACCCGTCACTCCTTCGTCATTCGGGCATTCCTTCGTCATTCGTCATTCGTCCTTCGTCATTCGCCCGGCATGAAACCACCAATCGCTCCCATGGAAGCACGTTCCGTCGATGCCATTCCCGCCGGCGCCGAGTGGCAATACGAGCCGAAGTGGGACGGCTTTCGCTGCATTGCGTTTCGCGACGGCGACAAAGTTTTCCTGCAATCGAAAGCGGGGCAGCCGCTGGCGCGTTACTTCCCGGACGTCGTTGAAGCGCTTCAGCGAATCCCGGCGAAACGCTTTGTTCTCGACGGCGAGCTTGCGATCCCGGTGAAGGGCGCGCTCGTCTTCGACGAATTGCAACTGCGGCTGCATCCAGCCGCCAGCCGCGTCCAAAAACTAGCTGCGGCCCATCCCGCTCTCTTCATCGTCTTCGATCTGCTGGCGGACACTTCGGGCAAATCGCTTCTTGCGTTGCCGCTCCGTGATCGTCGCAAGCAGCTCGAAGTTTTCTCGCGCGCGAATCTCAAAACGAAAAGTGCGGTCCGATTATCGCCCGCGACGACTGATCTGAAGCAGGCGAAAAAATGGTTCGACAAAACCGGCGGCGATCTTGACGGCGTTATCGCCAAGCTGCTCGACGCGCCCTATGCGTCTGGCGAACGGACCGCGGTGATGAAGATAAAACAAATTCGCACCGCCGATTGCGTGGTCGGCGGCTTCCGTTACGCATCCGGAGCCCGCGTCATCGGTTCATTGCTTCTTGGGCTTTACGACGATGATGGATTGCTCCATCACGTCGGTTTCACCTCCGCTTTCAAGGCGAGCGAATGCCGCGCGCTCACAAAAAAATTCGAAGCGCTGCGAAAGCCGCCCGGCTTTACCGGTAACGCGCCGGGCGGTCCCAGCCGTTGGAGGACAGAACGAACGGGCGAATGGGAACCGGTAAATCCGAAGATCGTCGTCGAAGTAACGTACGATCATTTCACCGGCGGCCGATTTCGTCATGGAACGAAGATTGTTCGTTACCGTCCCGACAAAGCGCCTCGCCAGTGCACGATGGATCAGGTCGAACACCGCGAGGGAAAATCGCTGGCGCTGCTTTAGACGTCGATTCGAAACCAAGGAACGGCGGTTTACAAACCGCCGAACGAAAACAGGGCGGTTTGGAAAGCGCCCCTCCTTGTTCCTGAAAAAAGCCCGTTGTTATTTTTCCGCGTTCAGCTCGAAATCGATTTTTACCTCGTAGTAATTCTTCTGCGCCAATCCTTCCGGCAACGGGTCCACCTGCGTCACGCGTTTCGCGATGGCCGCGACCGATTCATCCATCACTACATTTCCTGACGGCTTTACGATCGTAAACTTCGAAACCCGCCCGTCCTTCTCGATCCGGATTTTTACGATCGTCGACATCTTTGCGCCCGTCGCGACGATGCTCTTCGGCTGTTCCCACGCTTTGTGAAAGCGATCGTGCAGCATCGTTCCATACCACGCGAATTCGGACGGCTGCGTAGTTCCGCCGCCCGAACCTTTGCTGGATTTGTCGGGCTTGTCGGAAGTTTGCGTCGCTGATGAGCTCGAATCCTTCTTCTCCGCCGTGGATTTCTTTTCGTCCTTTTTCTCGGACGGTTTTGGCGTTGCCTTCGGCTCCGCACTTTTCTTTGGTGTCGCCTTCGGAGTCGTTTTCGGCGTTGGCTTGGGAGAATCCTTCGGCGTCGGCGTGGGGCTTGGTTTCGGTCGCGGCGTCGAAGTCGGTGTCGGCGAAGGCAGCTGGATTTCGCTTTTTGCCATCGCGACGCTCGGCGCCGGTTTTGGTTTCTCGAACTCAACCGGAGCCGGAGATGGAGTAATCCGCGGTTCTGCTGCTGCCGACGCTTCGCTGTTCATCCAAACGACCGTCTGCAAAGTTGTCGGCACTGCCTCGCGACTCCCGCGCGCGAGAGCGAGAAGAACGACGAGATGAGCGACGGCGACCAGCGCAACGTTCCGCCAGAAGCGCGCGTCTCGTGGCATCACGGTTTCGCTTCCGCCTTCGTGGCGATGCCGACCTTGGTGATCTGGGCGCGCTGCAACGCGTCCATCAGCGAAATCAGCTTTTGGACCGGCAAGTCGCGATCGGGCCGGATGACGATCGCGACCTCAGGGTTGGCCCGCTTCAATTCCGTCAAACGCGTCACCAGCTCGGCCGCGGTCACGGTTTTGTCGTTGATCTTGATCGTCTCGCGCCGGTCGATTGAAATCGTCTGGACCTGTCCGGCTTTAACCGGCGCATTCGCAGCGCCACTCGAAGGAATGATGAGGTTAACGCTGTTTTCGAGCAGCGGCGTCGTGATCATGAAAATGATCAGCAACACAAACGCCAGATCGAGCAACGGCGTGATATTGATCTCCGAGACCGTCGAAAGATTATGCCGTTGCGAATAGCGCCTCATGGGGACGTTGCAGCGTTGAAAAATTGAAGCGTTAAAGCGGTGAGACGCCAGCGCGACCTGGTTGACGCTTCAACGCTCCAACGCTGTAACGCTTCAACCCTCATCTTCGCAGCTCCGTTTCCCGCACACTGTGATCCACGTATTTGTGTTCGAACTCGGACGCCAGCTCCGCCGCGAAATTATCCATCTCGACGATGATGCCGCGGATGCTCGTGACCAAAAAGTTGTAACCAAACATGGCGGGGATTGCGACGCAGAGCGCGGTCACGGTCGTGATGAGCGCGCCGGAAATGCCGGGCGCCATCGTCGTTAAGTTGGGCGAGCCGGCGACCGCGACGTCCGTGAACGTGTCCATCACGCCCCAGACCGTGCCGAGCAATCCGAGAAAAGGAGCGCCGCTGACCGCGGTTGCCAGAAGAATCATTTGCGACTCCAAACCGAGCGCGGTCTCGCCAACGGTACGCTCCATCGCGGCATTGACCGCGTGCATTTGGGCGGGCGCGATTTTGTCGGCGATTCCCAGCCGCGCCTTGAAGGTTTCGTCAACTTCCGCCGAGCCGAGCAACTGGAACGTCATCTCTTCGCAACCGGCGCGGTAGACGTTGAAGAGCGGCGCGCCAGGAAAACTGGCTCGGTTTTCGAAAAGCCGCAGCGGCTGGCGATCTTTCCGAAACGCCGCCCGGAATCGCGCCGTCTGTTTTTGCGCGAACCGCACCACGCGCAGCTTCGTGATCATGATCGACCAGCTAAAAATCGAAACGACCGCGAGGAGCGCGAGGACGATTTTTCCGGCGATAGTCGAGTGTTCGAACGCGAAGGGAAGACCGCCGGTCGCCAGGATGATCGGAAGTAGCATGTGCGCCAACTCGCGAAAGTAATACGAGAGTTTTCGCGAAAGGGAAAGGTGGATCCTGCGCTCTTCTGTAGCCGTCGCCCTGTGGGCGACGTGAGATTTCGGCCGCCAGAAACAATCGGCGAGCGCTTCGCACAGCGAAGCGGCTACAGAAACTATTTCAGCTTCCGCGGATAAGTCGGGTGGCGTCGCGCCACTACGATAAACCCGATGCCGATCACAACCGTGAAGAAGGAAAAGAATTGGCCGCGGGTAAACATGCCGACGAGCGGCGCGTCCGGTTCGCGAAAATTTTCCACGATGATCCGCAGGAGCGAGTAAACGATCAGGAACAGGCCGGTGATAAAGCCGTTTGGCGTGCGGAACCGCGTCCGGACAAACCAGAGAATCGCGAAGAGAACCACGCCTTCGAGCGCCGCCTCGTAAAGCTGGGAAGGATGACGCGGCGTGAGAATGCCGCGCAGGCAATCGGCGACCTGCGGATTGGTGTGGGCGTCGGCCATTAACTTTTCTGTCATCTCCGAGATCTGTTGCGGCCTGAGAGTTCCCGGATCGACATGCATGCATGCGGCTAGGGCACGATCGACTTCGGCTGCGTTGCCGGCATCGAGCAACTCCTTCGGGAATTGCACCGCCCACGAGACATTCGTGACGCGGCCATAGAGCTCGCCGTTGATGAAGTTCGCGCAGCGTCCCAGAAACAATCCGATCGGCGCGACGACGCACAGATTGTCGCCGGGATTGGTCCAGGGAAGTTTATGCCGGCGCGAGTAGATGAGCGTAAAGACCACGACGCCGATGATGCCGCCGTGACTGGACATCCCGCCTTCCCAGATCCGCAGAATCGAGAGCGGATCGCGCAGCATCTCGGGCTTGTAAAAAAGGACGTAGCCGAGCCGGCCGCCGACCATGACGCCAAAAAACGCGACCCAGGTTACGAAATCGCCGAGCGCGCTGATGGGCAGATCGAGATAGCCGCGTCGCGCAAGGACGCGCAAGAGCAGCCAGGCAAAAACAAAGGCGAGCACATACGCCATCCCGTACCAGCGCGGGCCGACGTTGCCGTAAATGCGGAAGATGAACGGATCGAGATTGTGCAGGTAATAGCCGAGCATCGGGCGACAAACGTAGCACAGGCATCTTGCCTGTGGGGACAATAGGCTTCCAGCCTGTTGCATCTTCCGGATCGGCAGGCGAGACGCCCGCCGGCCCCACAGGCAAGATGCCTGTGCTACAACTACGCCGCGCGCGAGGACACGCCGTTCTTCGGCCGCTTCGTCTTCAACACTTCGCGCAGAAATGGCGCCGTCCGGCTCTTCCGGCTCTTCGCAATTTCTTCCGGCGTCCCGGTCGCCACCACTTCGCCGCCCTCGGCTCCGGCCTCGGGTCCGATGTCCACGATGTAATCGGCTTCGCCCATGATGCTGAGGTTGTGCTCAATCACGATCACGGTGTGGCCTTCATCGACGAGACGGTGCAACACCTTCAGGAGCAACTCCACGTCGGCCATGTGCAGACCGATCGTTGGTTCTTCCAACAGATAGAGCGTCGACTTCGGTTTGCGCATTTTCCGGATGCGCTCGTTCTGGGCGCGGCCGATTCCGCGAGTCAATTCCGTCGCGAGCTTCAGCCGTTGCGCTTCGCCGCCGCTCAAAGTCGGACTCGGCTGACCGAGCTTCAGATATCCGAGGCCGGTATCGACGAGAAGCGATAACGGTCGCGCGATCTTCGGGTTTGCGGAAAAGAACGCCGCCGCCTGGTCGATGGTCATTTCCATCACGTCGCCGATGCTCTTTTCGTTGTAGAGAACTTCGAGCGTTTGCGCGTTGTAACGCCGGCCGCCGCAATCCTCACACGGCACATAACTGCTCGGGAGAAAGCTCATCTCCAGCTTGATCGCGCCCTGCCCGGCGCACATTTCGCAACGGCCGCCTTCGGTATTAAACGAAAACCGGCTCGGCGAATAACCGCGCATGCGCGAGACCGGCAACTGTCCGTAAAGCTTCCGGATCTCGTCGAAAACCTTGATGTAGGTCGCCGGCGTCGAGCGCGACGTTTTACCGATCGGCGACTGATCGACTTCGTAAACGGTCTCGAATGCTTCCGCGCCGGAAATCGGAGGGACATGCTTCTGCATGTCCTTGGACGCGCGGAAGCGCGTCCCTCCGAGCGCGTCCTTCACCGCCGGCAGGAGGACCGCGCCCATTAACGTCGATTTCCCCGACCCGGAAATGCCGGTAATGACGGAGAGACGTCCGACCGGAAAACGCACGTCCACATTTTTTAAATTGTTCGCGCGCGCGCCGCGGATCTCGACCCATTGCTCGACGTCGCCTAACGATCGCCGTTCCGTGCGCGTCGGATGGCACAGCGGATTTTTCAGGCAGCGGCCGGTCTGGGAGCCACCGTGCTTCTCGATATCCGCCAGCGTTCCCTGCACCACGACTTCTCCGCCGTGAATGCCCGCGCCCGGTCCCAAATCGATAATGTGATCGGCGCGGCGCATCGTTTCCTCGTCGTGCTCGACGATCACGAGCGAGTTCCCTTTTTGCCGCAACGCCGTGAGCGTTTCGAGCAGCCGCAGATTATCGCGGGGATGAAGGCCGATGGTCGGCTCGTCCAGAACGTAAAGAACGCCACGCAAATTCGAGCCGAGCTGCGCCGCCAGCCGAATCCGTTGCGATTCGCCGCCGCTCAACGTCTTCGCCGAACGTCCCAGCGCCAGATAACCCAGCCCCACGTTCTGCATGAACCGCAGCCGTTGTGAAATTTCCGGCACCAGATCGTCGGCGACCGTTTTGTCGTTCCCGCGGAAACGCAGTTTGCCGATAAGCTGCAGGGCTTCAGCGGCGGAGAGCGCGGTGAAGTTGTCGATCGTGTGGCCCTGCAGTCGCACATGCCGCGCAATTGGATTCAGGCGCGAGCCGTGACATGCCGGACATGGCACCGCTTCTTCCTCATCAATCCATTCCGATTCGCGTTCCGCGGCCAGCTCATTTTCAAGAACCGAATCGCCCGTGTCTTCCGTCCCAGTTTGTTTGTCGCGGTCCCAGATTTCCCCAAATCCGCCGCATTCTTCGCACGCGCCGTGAGGAGAGTTGAACGAGAACAGCCGCGGATCGAGTTCCTCGAAGGCGCGGCCGCACCCGGGACAACTCATCTCCGTGCTCATCACGGTGAGCCGGTGTTTCGAGTCGAGCAGATGCGCCGTGCCGCGGCCGATATCGAGTGCACGCTGAACGAGATTGCGCGCCTTCAGAATCCGTTTCGCATCGATCGCGCCGACCACAACATCGATTGTGTGTTCCTTGAAACGCTCGAGCTTTCGGAACTGCCCCACCGGAATCAGTTGGCCGTCGACGAAAAGCGTGTCGAACCCCTGGCGCTCCGCCCAGCGCGCTACGTCGGTGTGAAATCCCTTCCGCGCTTTCACGAGCGGCGCGAGCACTTTCAGCGGCCCACGCTTCACCGCCGTCTCGAGCTGGCGGACAATCGCGGCAACGCTCTGCTTCTCGACCGGCAAATCGCAGTCCGGACAAAATTGCGTCCCGGTTTTCGCAAACAGGAGCCGGAGAAAATGGTAAACCTCGGTGACCGTGGCGACGGTCGACTTGCCCCCGCCGCGCGTGACGCGTTGCTCGATGGCGACGCTCGGCGGCACGCCTTCCACGAGATCGACGTCCGGCTTTTCCAGTTGCTCCACGAACTGCCGTGCATACGGCGACATGCTGTCGAGAAATCGTCGTTGCCCTTCAGCGAAGAGGATGTCGAACGCGACTGTCGATTTGCCGGAGCCGCTCAAGCCCGTGATCACGACCATCTGGTCGCGCGGAATCGCAAGCGAGATGTCTTTCAGGTTATGCTCACGCGCACCGTGAATTTGGATGGCGCGGCCGGCGCCGTTTCTGGGGAGCGCACGCGCCTCGCGTGTTCCGTTCGGCGCCTCGCCGAACGGTTCTTCTGCGGCGCGCAATGCAAATTCGTTATCGTCATCAAAGTAAATGCCGCCAGAGGTTCGCGGCGTGGCGCCGCGAACAACACGCGAGGCGCGTGCGCTCCCCAGAATTCTGCTGAGATACCGCCCCGTATGCGATTCCTCTATCTTCGCCAGCTTTTCCGGCGTTGCCGCGGCGACGAGTTGTCCGCCCTCATCTCCCGCTTCCGGTCCGAGATCGATAATCCAATCCGCACATTTGATCACTTCCAGGTTGTGCTCGATCACGACAAGGGTGTTGCCGGCATCGACCAATCGCTGAAAGAGCCGCATCAAAATCGCGACGTCGTCGAAGTGCAATCCTGTCGTCGGCTCGTCGAAGATGAACAACTTTCCGGTCTTCGCGTTCCGCTCTCCCATCTCGGTCAGGTGCCGGACCAGTTTCAGCCGCTGCGATTCACCGCCGGAGAGGGTGTTGAGCGGCTGGCCCAGCCGGAGATAACCGAGCCCGACTTCATCGAGCACTTCGAGTTTGTCGCCGAGCGCTTTCGATTCGCCGATCTGGGCGAAGAATCGGATCGCTGCACTCACCGTCATTTCCAGGACGTCGTGAATCGATTTGCCGGAAACCTTCACGCGCAAGACGTGGGGCTGGAACCGGCGGCCTTCGCATTCGGCACAACGCACGTAGAGGTCGCTCAGGAATTGCATCTCGATCTTCTCGAAGCCGGTGCCACAACAGCGCTCGCAGCGCCCGCTCCCTGAGTTGAACGAGAAAGCGCTCGCGGTTAGTCCCTGCGCCATCGCCTCCGTCTGGGCGGCGAACATTTCCCGGACGCGATCGTAGAGGCCGAGGTAAAGGACCGGCGTCGAACGCGGAGTGCGCGCAAGCTGGGTCTGGTCGACCATTACCACTTCGCCGATCCGATGCGCGCCCGTCACTGATTTACATGCGCCCGGTTCCCCTGCCGAGCCGTAGCCTTGCGAAGGCTGGTGGTCGCTCGACTGGCCCTTGGCCAGCATCAAATGCCGGTAGAGCACGTCATGGATCAGGGTCGATTTCCCGGAACCGGAAACTCCGGTCACGCAGTTGAAAATCCCGAGCCGGATTTCAACGTCGAGATTCTTCAGATTGTGTGCGCGCGCGCCGGCGACCTTGATCGCGCTGGATGATTTTCGGCGCGATTTCGGAATGGGAATCGATTTTTTGTGAGCGAGGTAATCGCGCGTCAACGATTGGGGAGCGCACGCGCCTCGCGTGCTGGCAATGGCGCCCCCGCCATTGCGAACTTCGTCTGCGGAAGATTGTTTCGGCGAGGCGCCGAAACCAGCACGCGAGGCGCGTGCGCTCCCCAGAAAGAGATCCAACTCCCCGCTCCAAACCAACTCGCCGCCGTACTCGCCTCGACCTGGACCGATGTCGACGATGTTATCCGAGGCGCGGATGATCGCTTCTTCGTGTTCGACAACGAGCAACGTGTTGCCTTTATCGCGCAGATCGTGCATCACCCGCACGAGTTGGCCGACATCACGCGGATGCAGACCGACGCTCGGCTCGTCCATGACGAACAGCGTGTTCACGAGTGACGCGCCGAGACAGGTCGTCAGGTTCACCCGTTGCACTTCGCCGCCGCTCAGCGTGCGCGTCGACCGATCGAGCGTCAGATAACCGAGTCCGACTTCGCAAAGATAACGGAGCCGCGCCACGACTTCATTCCGCAACATCTCTGCGGTCGAGTCGTTCGGCGGCAAGGGCAGCTCGGCGAAAAGATTCCGCGCGTCGTTGATGGAGAGGAGCGCGACTTCCGGCAACGTCCGCGCAACTTCACGCGTCCCGTTTCGCGGCGGCGAAACAATCCGGTAATTCAACGTTTCAGGCTGAAAGCGACCACCTTTACATGACGGACAGGTCGTATACGCGCGATAGCGGCTGAGCAAAACCCGGACGTGCATTTTGTAGGTCTTGCTCTCGAGCCATTTGAAAAATCCGCGGACACCGTACCAGCGATCGTTCTCCGCCAATTCCTCGACGTCCGTGTCTTCATCGCGCGCTTCGCCGTTAATCACAAAATCCTGATCGGCCTTCGGCAGGTCTTCGAACGGAATCCGGACATCGATCTCGTTCCGCCCGCAGGCCCGCATCAGGTCCCGCTGCGATTCACCCATTTCTTCGCCGCGAAAAACGCGGACCGCGCCTTGCGCGATCGAAAGTGAGCGATCCGGAATCGCCTTGTTCAAATCGATTGCGATCGTCCGGCCAAAACCGCGGCACTCCGGACAGGCACCGAGAGGATTGTTGAAGCTGAACAGCCCGGGCGTGGGCGGACGGATATCGAGATCGCAATGGGCGCAGTGCCAGCCGGTGGAGAAGGGCAGTTCCTGGATTTTCGATTTTCGATTTTCGATTTTCGATTGCTCGGCAGACATCGCAATGACGTTGATCCTGTCCTTGCCGAAGCGGAGCGCGGTCTCGATTGCCTCGACAAGACGAGTGCGGTTCGCCTCGGAAATGGCGATTCGATCCTGGATGACCTGAACGCGGGCACCGAGACGTTTGATTTTTTTGTCGGAATCGACGCGGACGATTTCGTTGTCGATCCAGACTCGCAGATAACCCTGTTGCTGGATGAAATCGAAGAAGGCGCGTGGCTCCGTCTTTGGGGGGACCGCGACCCAAAACGTGATCAGGACATTTTGCCCGGACAATTCCTGGAAAACATGATCGGCGATTGATCGCGCCGTCTCGGGCCGGATTTCGCGGCCGCAATTCGGACAGAATGCGCGCGCGATCCGCGGCATGAGCAGCTTCAGGTAATCGTTGATCTCGGTCATCGTGCCGACGGTCGAGCGCGAACTTTTCACCGGGTTAGCTTGCTCGATGGCGATGGCGGGCGGGATGCCGCGGATTTCATCGACGCGCGGTTTGTCCATCCGGTCGAGGAATTGGCGCATGTACGGACTGAAGGTTTCGACGTAACGGCGCTGCCCCTCAGCGTAGATTGTGTCGAAGGCGAGACTCGATTTACCGCTCCCGCTCGGGCCCGTGATGACGGTTAATTTCCCCAGGGGCAGATCGAGATCGATCCCCTTGAGGTTGTTCTGGCGTGCGCCGCGAATCTCGACACAACCCGCCTCAGGCGGGTCAGGCGGCGCGGTGACGCAAGGTTTTTCGGCGGTCGTTGAACCCACCGGAGACTATCCGATTGCGCGGTCGCATTCGCAAATTTTCGACGAGAAACTCTGTCGATCCGGGCTTGTCTCAAGCGTTGACGCGCACTCCACGAATCTCTAGTCTCAACAAACGGAATGAAAGCGCATTCCGACGTCCCTATCCCCGAGGGCGAACTACAATGGCCGAGCCGCCATCGTCGTCGCGTAGCGATTTTTGCTTCGGTTCTTTCACTGACGGTCATCGGTCCTCTGGCCCGGGCAGACATTACAGAAGTGCCGCCGTTTACCGGGACGCAATCCGAAACTTTCGAAGAATTTCCGGTAGAGAAATTCGGCGGCTCAGAAATCTCAATTCTCCAAGGAACTGCCGTGATGTCTGGAACGCTCTTGGAAACGGACAGGTCTCATATGTTTCTGCTTTGTTACTTCTATGCGTATCCGACGGATGGAAATATCTTCATGGGCGCAGACTCGAGAGGCGCGGGCATAACGATTTCCTTCTCCCAGTCCATCTCGGCTTTCGGCGCCTATTGGGGGAATTTCCCTGGGCCTCCGAAGTACGAGAATTGCGGTGGCTCCGGTCTCAGCTTTTCGTTTACGGATGCCGGGGGAAACCTGGTCGGGACAATTTCCTATCCACCGGGCACTGGCGGTCTGCAGTGGCGCGGCTTTACCTTTAGTACGCCGGTAAAAACCATTCAGATCACCGGCGATTACCCGGTGACCGACGGGATGCAGGCAACGGTCGCTCCACCGAACTCCTCAGTCAGTCTTGTCAATATCTCTACGCGTCTACGCGTGGAAACAGGCGACAACGCGCTCATCGGTGGATTCATTATTGCGGGCACTCAGCCTAAGAAAATCCTGGTGCGCGCCATCGGGCCCTCGCTGCCTATTACAGGAACGTTAGCCAATCCCACGCTCGAGCTTCGTGATTCATCCGGGGCCCTGATTCGGTCCAACGATGATTGGCGCAGTGATCAGGAAACGGAAATCAATGCCACGGGCATCACGCCGAAGAGCGATTTGGAATCCGCCATTGTGGCGACATTGCCGGCCAACAAAGCCGGTTACACCGCGATCGTTCGCGGCGTGAACAATGGAACCGGGATCGGCCTGGTGGAAGCGTACGATCTGGATCGAACCGTTGACTCCAAATTCGCCAACATCTCGACGCGCGGACGCGTGCAAACCGATGACAATGCCTTGATCGCGGGAACGATCGTGCTCGGGCCGACCTCACAGAAGGTGCTGGTGCGAGCGATTGGTCCGTCATTAACAGTAGCGGAAAAATTGGCGGACCCGATCTTGGAATTGCGCGACCAGAACGGCGCATTGCTTCGATCGAATGACAACTGGCGTAGCGATCAGGAAGCGGAAATTATCGCCACCATATTACCTCCAAGCGACAACCTGGAGTCGGCGATCGTGGCGACATTGCCTGCTAATGGTGCGCGCTACACGGCGATCGTGCGCGGGGCGAACAACACGACGGGCGTCGCCGTGGTCGAAGTCTACGCCCTTAATTGAGCTGCGCTGATTAGCCGCGAAAACGCTTCGCGACTTTCTCGCGCTCAGCCAGCAGACGTTCCGGCATATCGGGCTTGAGCGTCTCGAAAAACTTTGCCTGGCCTTCCAACTCGGTTTTCCACTCCTCTGGCTTCACCGAGAGGAGTTCGCCGAGTTGCGAATCGTGGATGTGATCGGCGCCGACCAGCCCAAGCTCTTCCCGCCGCGGAATAGATCCGATTGGCGTTTCGTTGGCGTCCGCGCGGCCCTCGCATCGATCAATGATCCACTTCAACACGTGCATATTCTCGCCGAAGCCGGGCCAGAGGAATTTTCCGTTGCTGTCTTTGCGGAACCAGTTCACGTGGAAAATCAGCGGCGGATTTTTCAGGCGCGGGCCGATCTCGATCCAGTGCCGGAAATAATTCCCCATGCTGTAACCGCAGAACGGGAGCATCGCCATCGGATCGCGCCGGACCTGGCCGACGGCGCCGGTCGCGGCCGCGGTCGTTTCCGAGGCCATCGTCGCGCCCACGTAGACGCCATGGACCCAATCGAACGCCTGAAACACAAGCGGCATCGTATCGCTGCGACGTCCGCCGAAAATGATCGCGCTGATCGGAACGCCTTCGCCTTTCTCGACGTCGGGATCGAGCACGGGATTGTTGCGCATCGGAACGGCGAAGCGGCTGTTTGGATGTGCGGCTTTCTCCTTCGAATCGGGCGTCCAGTCGTTGCCTTTCCAATCGATCAGGTGCGCCGGCGGCGCGCCGTCCTTGCCTTCCCACCAGACATCGCCGTCGTCAGTCAGCGCGACGTTCGTGAAGAGCGTATCGTGCTCGATCGATTTCATCGCGTTCGGGTTCGACTTGTAACTCGTCCCGGGGACCACGCCGAAATAACCGTTCTCCGGATTCACTGCGTAAAGCCGCCCGTCTTTCCCGATCTGCATCCACGCGATGTCGTCGCCGATCGTCGTCACCTTCCAGCCTTTGAAATGCGGCGGCGGAATCAGCATCGCGAAATTTGTCTTGCCGCATGCGCTCGGGAACGCGGCAGCGACGTAATGCTTCCGGCCATCGGGCGCTTCCACGCCGAGGATCAACATGTGCTCGGCGAGCCAGCCTTGTTTCCGCGCGAGATACGAACCGATCCGGAGCGCGAGACATTTCTTGCTCAACAAAACGTTACCGCCGTAACCGGAACCAATCGAGATGATCGCGTTGTCCTGCGGAAAATGGCAGATCCAGCGGCGCTCGGGATTTAGGTCGAGGAGCGAATGCACGCCGCGGTTCCATTCGCCTTTCGGATCGTCGCCGAGCCGCTTCACCGCGACGGTTCCCATTCGCGTCATAATCCGCATGCTCAAGACGACGTAGATCGAATCCGTGATCTCGAAGCCCACTTTCGTCAGCTTCGAATCCGGCGGTCCCATGATGTAGGGAATGATGAACATCGTCCGTCCCCGCATCGCGCCGCCGAGCAGCCCGTGCAGCTTCGAGTAAGTTTCGTCCGGGGCGGCCCAGTGGTTCGTCGGGCCGGCTTCTTCTTTCGTCGGAGTGCAGATCAAGGTGAATTGCTCGACCCTCGCGACATCGTTCGGATTCGACCGGTGCAAATACGAGCCCGGCTTTTTTTCCTCATTTAATTTGAGGACCACCCCGAGCCGTTGCGCCTGTTCCAGCAGCCACCCGTTTTCCTTCTCCGAGCCGTCGCACCAGAAAATGTTTTCCGGCCCAGTCAGCTTCGCGACGTCCTGGACCCAGTCGAGCACGCTCTGGTTCGATGGCTTGGCGTCACCAATCCCCGCGGGCGGAGAAATGGCAGGCGCGAGATTATCCATGGAAATGCAACCTTGAGATTATGCGCGAAGCGCGTTGAGCGGATTGCCATTTTCGCCGCTTCGGAGAGTTGTCCAAGCAAATTTTCGCGGGCGCCCGCCGCTTGCACGAAATGCGGGCGCGCCGTTAATTGCGGCATGTTCGGAGTCACTGCCTCCGATAATCAACCCGTCGCCTGGATGGGGAAGTACCCGGTGCGCCTCGCCACGATTCTAGCCGGGGCCCATCTGCTCGGAATTTTTGCCTCGGTCATTTTCCCAAACGCGGGCGTAAACATTAGTCCGCTTGCTTTTTATCTTCCGACATTCCTGCGAGGCGCCCTTTGGCAGCCGCTAACTTGTACTTTCCTCAACGAAGTAAACTTCTTCTCCTTTTTTAACGTCCTGTTCATTTACTGGTCCGGGAGCGAAGTGGAGAAGTACCTCGGCCGCCGCCGACTTCTTCAGCTGATTGGCCTTCTCCTCCTGATTCCACCATTGGTGATTTCGATTTGGAGCATCTTTGGCGTGCAATGGATCTACGGTGGACCTTACGAATTTTCGATCGGTTTGTTCATCGCCTTCGCGACCCTTTATCCCAATGTCCAATGGTTTGGTTGGGTTCCGTTAAAGTGGCTGGCTTTCGTCGGAATCTTCTTCGGATCGCTCCAGCATCTGCCCAGGCATGAGTGGGGCAGCCTTTCCGTTCTGTGGGTCGTCTGTGCCGCCTCCTTTGGTTTCATCCGCTGGCTCCAAAGCGGCGTTTCGCTCGCGGAACTGGTCGGCAACGTCCAATTGTTCAAACCGAAACCGAAATTTCACATCGTCCAGCGCGAGGTGCCGCGCCGGAGCGCGGAGCCGGAGAACATTCACGAATCGATCGATCCGGTGCTCGAGAAAATTTCGAAGTACGGAATCAACAGTCTCACTGCATCAGAACGGCGGGCCCTCGACCGGGCACGGAATCGACTGCTGAAAAAGCAGTAAGCGCTGGAGCGACGCCGCTCTGTCGGCGGACCAACGCTTCGCCTGGCTAAATGTGTGTTTACGGCGACAGAGCGCCGTCGCTACAATTCGAGAGAGCCCTCGCGCATCAGCTCGACAAACTCTTCCCCGCTGGTCGCAGCCATCAGGGCATCCCGTCGCGTCTTGTTCTTCACCACGCGCGCGAGGGCGCCAACGCAAACCAGATAATCGGTCACCATCCGTTGCGGCACGCCGACCAAAAAAATGAGGCGCACTGGTTCGCTCGAATAACCGAACGGAATTCCCTGCTTGCTCCGGCCGATCCCCAACACAAGCCGGTCCACCAAATCCGTTCGCGCGTGCGGGAACGCGACCCCTTCGCCGGTGTTCGTCGAGCTCCGGCCCTCGCGTTCCATGACAGCATCCGCCAGTTTATAAAAATCCTGGACCAGCCCGTGATCGCGCAATCGCTCGACGATCTCGAGAATCGCTTCGGCAGCGGTTTGCTCCTTTAGTTCGAGCACCACCAGGTTCGGATCGAGAATTTCGGAAAGGCGCGCGGGCATGAGCGACGCTGCGTTTGATTGGATTGACGGACCAATGCGAGTTATCGAATTATCGGGGCACTCGTGGCAACTCAAAACAATCCCGCTGGCATGACCGACGAGGCGACGATCTCGTGGCAGAAGAGCCTTTACGATCCGGGCTATGTCAACGCGATGTCGCACTTTTACCGCGGCGAGCTGGGACGGATCATGGTCTGGCGGCAACGGCTCGATATCACGACGAACTGGGCCATCACCAGCAGCACCGCGATTATCACCATTGCGTTTTCGAACCGCGAGGTGCCGCACCTGATCTTCTTTTTCAATCTCGCGATCGTCTGGGTAATGCTCTGGATCGAAGCGCGGCGTTATCGTTTCTACGACGCGTTCCGCGCCCGGGTCCGCATGCTCGAAGCGCATTTTCTCGTGCCGATGGTGATGGAAAACCGCGATCTGCTTCAGGGCGAATGGAAGAAGCTGGTCTGTGAGGATCTCATCTTGCCATCGTTCAAGATCAGCCGGCTCGAAGCAGTCGGCCGTCGCTTGAAACGCAATTACATTTTCATCTTCATCCTCATCATGGTGGCTTGGGTGACGAAAATCTTCCTCCACGCCTCAATGACGCTCGACGGTCTGCCGGCCTTTTATCGGGCGTTGCGCGTCGGTCACATTCCATCGTGGCTGATCGCATTCATTTTCGCCGGCACGCTCATCAGCGTGGTGGCCATCACCATTTACGTCGGCAAAAAGACGACCGGCGAAGTTTCGGAATTTCGGACGCACCGGTCGCTGTGGAAGATCTAGAGCGAGCGGCGGCGAGTTTCGCGAAACTGTGCGAGATCGTAGCGAAACTCCGCGCCCCCGGCGGTTGCCCGTGGGACCGCGAGCAAACGAACGAATCGCTCCTGCCGCCGCTGATCGAAGAGGCGTACGAAGTCGCCGGCGCGGTGCACGCGCGTGATGATGCGAACCTGCGCGAGGAACTTGGGGACGTCATTCTGCTCGCCGTCATGCATGCGGAGATCGCGAACGAAGCGCGCCGCTTCAATATTGACGAAATTCTCCAGGAGGTGACGGCGAAACTCATCCGGCGCCATCCGCACGTGTTCGCCCAAAGCGACGTTAAGGATTCCGCCGGCGTCGTGAAACAATGGGAAGCGATCAAGCACGAGGAAAAGAGCGGCGGCGCACCCGCTCACTATCTGGCCAGCCTGCCGGCCGCGTTGCCGGCGCTGATGCGCGCGCAAAAGGCGCAAAAAAAGGCCGCGCGCGTGAATTTCGATTGGACCGAGTTGCGCGATGTCGTGGCGAAGGTCGACGAAGAGTTGGCGGAAACGAAGGAAGCGATTGCCACCAGCGATCCCGTCCGGATCGCGGATGAAATCGGCGATCTTCTCTTCGCCGTCGTAAATCTCGCGCGAAAGAGCGGGCTCGATGCCGAGGAAACTTTGCAGACGGCCACGAACAAATTCGTGTCGCGGTTTAATCGCGTTGAAGACGAGTTGCGGA
>DASQPH010000043.1:0-33564 GCA_035644055.1 Chthoniobacterales bacterium | reverse complement strand
GCGTTGCTGGAGCGAACCGCAAATCCCGAAGGCCTCGCGGCGATTACCCGAAACGGCGCCGAAGTCGTGCGCAAACATTTTGAGCAGACCGGCCAGACCCGGCAGCTCGAGGATTACTATTTAGAAGCGATCGGCTCCCCGTCCTAGCGCCGCCTGGATCTTGACGGCTTAAAGCCGTCAAGATTTCGTCGCGTCAATTTGCGCGAAAGAAGGAGCTGAGTTGCCGCGCCACGACATCAAACCCCAGGACCTTGGTCGCCTCTGGCATCATGGTTTTTGTCACAGTTAGATAATAGTCGGATCGGGTGAGCAGCGTTTCCGCGAATTGCTCGAGGTCCGCGATCGGGCGGCCATGACCGCAGCTCTCAGGAAAACCGAGACGATCGACCGCGCCGTTTCCACCGACACACGGAATGCGGCAGAGTAACGCGTCGCCCGCGACCTGGCCGGGAACGAAGCTCGTATCGAGTTGCAGCACGATTTTATGACGCGCGATTTCGCGCAGGTAATCGGGGTAGGCGAGTTTCTTGTTCAGCACTCGCAGCTTGCCGGCAGGGAACCCGATTTCGGAAAGCAGCCGCGCGCCTCGTCGTCCATCGTAATCGAACACGGTCACGGATTCGCCAGTGCTCTCGCTGAGCCGGCGAGCGATCATCAAAGCAGCGAGATGATTCCGCGACGGCACATTCCATTCGCGGGTGCCGATGAAAATGCCCGCGCGTTGTTCGATGGGCCGGGAAAAATCCCAGCGCGGATCATCGATCGGATACGGCGTCGGAATGAAAGCGACGCGCTCCGGTCCACGCACCGCCCGATACAAATCCGCAGCTTCCGGTGTGGACGCGAGACAGGCATTCGCTTTTTTCACGACGCGAACGAAACGCGCGAGCCGCGCCGAGTTCTGCAACTGATCGGCGATCTGATGAAGGCCTATCTCTTTCAGCGATACGGCAACGAACCGGCCGGCCGCTTGCAACGCGCCCACCGCTCGCTCCGACGAACCGAAATCGCCGCGGAGTAAGACCAGGACTGGCGTCTGCTTTTCGAGTGCATTTTTTGTTTCGCGCTGGAAACTGCCGCGACTGCACGCCGCGTAAGCATGAAAGTTCGTCGGCGGATGCGGTAATGCGCTTTCGCCGGCACCGTCCGGAAATTCCTGCGCTTCATCGCGTCCGCCTGGATTCAGGACGGTCAGGCGAAAGTTAGCCTGGGCTTTTGCCTGCATCACTATTCGTCCGGCGTCGAAGCCGGCGGAGGCGTCGGGCGCAAAATCGAATCCTCGGGAATTTCGTCGCTCGGGTGAACTGGTTCCGCCCGCCGAATTTCCTTCGGCGACGAAGTAGGCGTCACCGGTTCCGCGCGCAAGACTGGTTTGTTTTCCTCCGGCTCGACGCGCTCGGCTTTCAACACCGGTTTCTCCGTCGGCGATTCCACCGGTTCGGCCTTCATGACCGGCTTCGTCGGATCGGGTAATTTGTTTGGCTGATCCGCGCCGGGCGATTTCTCCGGTTCGGGTTTTTCAACCGGCTTCGGTTTTACGGTAGAATGGATGGAATTATAGGGATCGTTCTCCGCCATCAGCACCGGTCCTCTCGGGGAAATCGGCTGGACCTGTTTCGGATCGACCGCGAGCGAGGCGCGCGGAAAACCCGACGCCGGCAGATCGCGAACGAGGCGCGTGCGAATTTCACCATGGACGTTGCACGGCTCGGTCGGCATTTGCGTGGAAGTCGCCAGCTCGGTATGCGTCGTCCGCTTTTTAACCGTGTCGCCGCCCGCGGTTTTGACCGTGTCGTAACACTTGTCCGTCGCGAGCAATCCCGAACGCAGACAGATCTCCGCTTTCTGGATTCCCTTCGGCTCTGGAATTTCTTTCGCGGGATAGCGCTCGTTCGCCACGTTCATTACATCCACCCAGATCGGCAACGCGATGGTGCGTCCGAACGCGCCGCGAAAAATTCTCTGCGGCTTATCGAACCCGGCCCATACTGCGCAGGTAATCGAGTTGTCGTAACCGGCAAAAAGCGCGTCGGTAAAATCGTAAGCCGTCCCGGTTTTTCCCGCCGCCGGAAATTTTTGCAGCCCAAATTTTTCGCGGGCGGCGCGACCGGTCCCGGAGACGAGCGCGTCGACCAGACAGGAATGCACTTCGTAAGCGGTCTCCGGTTTGATGACTATTTGCCGCGCGCTGTTCTTCGGCGCTTCCCAAACCACCGTGCCGTCCTTTTCCTCGATCCGATCGAGAATATGCGGCGCGGCCGGCCGCCAGCCGCCATTGGGAAAAATCGTGTAACCGAGCGCGAGTTCAGCGAGCGTGATTTCGCTGCTGCCGAGAAATGTGGCCGGGAACGGACGCATCGGCGATTTGATTCCCGCCGCTTTGCACAATTGCAGAACGGGATCGACACCAACTGTCATCCCGATGCGGACGGTCGCGCCGTTCTTCGATTTGGCGAGCGCCTCCCGTGCGGTGATCGGACCCTCGTAACGGTTGTCTTCCGTTTCCGGTCCCCATTCGCCCAGAATGCCGGTCGTCCCGCCGATCATTACGGCCCGATTATCGAGCGCGGAATCTTCGACGAGCGTACCGGGAAACAAACCGTTCTCGAATGCCGCCGCGTAAACGAACGGCTTCATCGCCGTGCCCGCCGGACGCCGCGCCTGAAGCGCGCGATCGTACTGGTTGTGTTCGAAATCGCGCCCGCCAACGAGCACGAGGATTCCAGCCGTCTGATTATCCAGCGCGATCAACGCGCCCTGCAAATAATCGGGCGCCACCGCCTGGTTCGGCACGGCTATCTGTTTCGCGCTCTTGAACCGACTCGCGTAAACGTCGTAGGTCGTGTGATTGTAACCCGGATGCTGCTCCGCTTCCGCGAGATGTTTGCGAAGTGATTCTTCCCCCGCCTGCTGCATCTCCGCGTCGATCGTCGTGTGGATCCGGTAACCTTCATTCATCGCCCGGTCCCACCCGACGGCCGCGATGACCTGTTGCCGAATGTAATCGACCGCGTAGGTCTGCCCTTGCGCGCTTTGCCGGTTGCCGATCACGATGTCTTCCGCCTGCGCCGTCTCACAACGTTCCCGCGAGATAAATCCCAGGTCGCGCATCCGGGCCAGCGCGAGATTGCGCGTATCGCGCGATCCATTTTTGTCGGTCCACGGGGACAATCTGTTTGGGCTCTTGATCAATCCCGCGAGCGTCGCGCATTCGGACAGCGTCATGTCCTTCGCCGGTTTGCCGAAGTAGCCGCGCGAGGCCGCTTCGGCTCCGTAGAGCCCGCCGCCGAAATAAATTCGGTTCAGGTACAACTCCATGATTTTTTGTTTTCCGAAGCGCTCCTCGATCCGCTTGGCGAGCAGAACCTCGAGGAGTTTGCGCCGAAACGTCCGTTCCTTCAGCGCGAAACTGTTGCGCGCCAGTTGTTGCGTGATCGTGCTTGCGCCCTGCCGGACGTGGCCTGACGTGAAATTCTTCAAGGCCGCTCGAACGATGCCCGACAGATCGTAGCCGCCGTGTTGGTAAAATTTATTGTCCTCGACCGCAACGACGGCGTTCACCAGGTCGCGCGGCAACTGATCGTACGGGACGGTCTCGCGGTTCTCGACGTAGATCTGGCCAAAGATTTTGTCGTTCCGATCGAGGATCACGCTGGCGGATTCCATCTGCTCGAGCTTCGACAAATCGAACGCCGCGGCTTCCACGCTGAGAACACTGGTCAGATACCAGAAATAAATTCCAAACCCGAGCAGGCCGACGAGGACGACCAGGATGGGGACGTAAAATTTCGGACGCTTGTACCAGCGCGGCCGCTCGAAATATTCGACCGGCGTTTGCGGAAGGTAGGAAACGGGCATGCGAGACAGGCGTGGAAAGGTTACAACGTTAGAGGCGCAAGGTGGCTTGCCGTTGCAACGCTGTCACCTTCTTGCCTTTTTCACAACCGCATGGAGTCCGGCAATCCTGATCTCGTCACGTTCATCCGGGAGACGATCCGGCGCGACGGTCCGGTCCGATTCGACTGGTTCATGGAGCAGGCGCTCTATCATCCGGAGTTCGGTTACTACAGCTCGGGGCGATGCCAAATCGGACGAAAGGGCGATTATTTTACCAACGTCAGCGTCGGGCCGCTTTTTGGCCGAATGCTCGCGGCGCAATTCGTGGAGATGTGGGAGAGCATGGGCCGGCCCGCTGATTTCACGATCGTCGAACAAGGCGCGCACCACGGAGAATTCGCGAAGGATGTGCTCACGGCGATGCGTGATTTTCCGGCAACGCTTCGCTACGAAATCATCGAGCCATTTCCGATTTTGGAGGCGCGGCAAAAAGAAACGCTCACCGGATTCGACGACACGGTCACGTGGCAACACTCGCTCACCGATCTCGCACCGTTCTCCGGTGTCCATTTTTCCAACGAGCTCCTGGACTCGATGCCGGTGCGTCTTATCGCCCGCGGCCCCGGCGGTGAATGGCAGGAAAAGTTTGTCGCGGATTCCGGCGACGATTTTGTTTTTGTCCGAACGCCGATCAAGGACGAGCCATTGCGCTCGTATCTCGAAAGAATCCCGCTGACCGGAAATGATCATTACGAAACCGAAGTCAACCTGGCAGGGTTGGACTGGATTAATGAAGTCGCCAAAAAGCTGACGCGCGGATTTGTTCTTGGGGTCGACTACGGATATCCGCGCGCGGAATTTTATTCGCCGGAACGAACCGCCGGGACGCTCCAGGCGTTCGCGCGGCACCGGACGATTGCATCGCCCCTGGAAGACGTCGGATGCGTCGATATCACCGCTCACGTTGATTGGACCAGCGTGGCCGAATCAGCGGAGCAAGCCGGACTGAATTTGGTCGGGTTCACCGATCAGCACCATTTCATGACCGGACTGCTCGCGAAGTATTCGCCCGATGAAAACGAACGGCGCGCGTTGCAGACATTGCTCCATCCTGAATTTCTCGGGACGCGGTTCCAATGTCTGGCGCTCGGCAAAAATGTGCAGCCAGAAACCTTGACCGGGTTTCGCTTCGCTCGCGAACCGCGACAAGGTCTCGGATTACCTATGAGACATCTCATATCTCCAAAAAGCTTGTCATCCTGAGCGAACGCGAAGGATCTCTGGCTATTTCTCCGCTCCAGACCGCAGGAACCCGGAAAGATCAGGGATTCTTCTCCCGCTTTGCGGGATCAGAATGACAACGCTATTTATGAGATGGCTACTAGAACCGGACCGTGAATTGCGCGGCCACCATGTGGGTCAAATCACGCAGCCCGTAATTATCGCGCTGCACGCTGTATTGAACTTTTAACTGCGTGTGCGCGGTGAAGCGGTAACCGGCCGCAAGATCCGCGCGCCAAAGGTCGCGGCCCCACGGCGCGGAGCCGCCATAATTGTTGGTCACGTCGCCGAAGAATTGCTGGTTCCAACGGATGGCGCCAAATAATTGCGGCGTGAATTTATATTTCGCCTCGAGGTAATACGCGAAGGTATCGGCATCCGAAAAGCCGGGGATCTCGAAACGCGCCTCGAAAAATTCCGCCCATAGTTGCCAATGATGCCAGGCGAAGCCGATATCCTGGCCAAGGAGACGCTCGTGATAATCTCCAATGTCGCGGCCAAACGGCAGCGTCCGCATCGCTTCAGGCCGGAAATATGCGCCGTCGCTCGCCGAGAATCCGAACGTCCACATTTCGTTAGGCCGAAACCCGACGCGACCGCTTACAGTTGGGTTGTCGAAATCCATCTGCGTGATTGGCCACGATTCCGGCCGCGAAGAAAGCGACGCGTTCTTCACCTCGGCCGCATAATCGAACTTGCCGATCCGGCCCGCTACCGAAACGCCCGTCGCGTAGCTTGGCCCCCAAATCACCGGGTTGTATTCGTATTTGTCAGCAGGAATTCCGACGCTGAGGTAGCCCGCATACGGGGCGGATTTATCTTCGATCGCGGTGATATTTTCGTAGGGCAATGGCGCGTTGATGAACGGATTGTCCCAGGAAAGCTGTCGCGGCACCCAGTTGCCAATGACGGTGGAGAACTGGCCGGCCTGGACAGTGAACCGGCCGTCTTCCCACGGCGTGACGCGGACTGCGTATTCGTCCAGTCGGATTTGCGCTCCATCAGCGGTCGGATCGAAACCGCGGTCGACGCGCGTCTGTGTGAAAACGTAAACCGCCGGCCCGACCTGCGCGTCGAGGAACAAACTCAGGCGCGGATTAAAGAGCGCGTCACTCGTCGTCCGGATCAGACCCGGCGCCGGACCACTGAAAGCGTAGCCTTCGAGATCCAGGGTGCCGCTGACACGTGCCCGGACATTGTTGTTGAATCCGGTGAACGTGAGCGCCTCGTCAACGCGGTCCAGGAAATCCTGGGCTTGCGTTCCCGAAATCAGGCAAAGAAAACCAAGAGCAGTGATCGCAGCGGCCTGTCTCATGTAATCTGAGATTTCGCGGC
Source organism: Chthoniobacterales bacterium (assembly GCA_035644055.1). Classification (GTDB taxonomy): domain Bacteria; phylum Verrucomicrobiota; class Verrucomicrobiia; order Chthoniobacterales; family UBA10450; genus AV80. The sequence continues at coordinate 27,111 of DASQPH010000043.1, read as the reverse complement.
GGCTGCGTCGGCCAGTTGGAAGCGGACTTCAAATTCGGTCCAATCGTCGTGCGACGACACTAGCTTCAGTTCGCCCCCGTGCAGGCGCACCAGCTCACTCGCGAGATTTAAACCGAGCCCGTGGCCGGCGATCGACTCGCCATTTGGCCCGCGCGAGAACCGCTCAAAAATATGCGGCTGCATTTCCGCTGGAATGGCCGGGCCGTTGTTGCCGACGGTAAAATAAACCGCGCCGTTCTCTTCCCGCGCGGTAAGGTGGATGCGGCCGCCGGGGCGGTTGTACTTCCGTGCGTTCTCGAGCAGGTTTTGCAGGATGAGCGAAGTATAACGGCATTCGCCGGCGATGAAGAGTCCTTCTGGCAGGTGAGCTTTCACATCGAGCCCGAGCGGATCGGGCAACGCATTCAGATCGTCAAGCCACTCTTCGACGAGCTTGCTCAGCTCGACGGCGCTGAAGTCGATCTTCAAGCGACCGGCGTCCAGGCGCGAGAGCAACAGCAGATCGTCGATCACACCCGTGAGGCGATAGGTTTGATGATGAAGCGAGGAGAGCTCGTCATAAATCCCCGGCTCGAGATTTTCCCGGCGCAGGAGTTCTTCAATTCCCGCGCGCAAAACAGTGACGGGAGTTTTTAATTGATGCGACGCATCGGCGGAGAACCGCGTCGAGCGTTGCAGTTCTTCCTGCTTGGAAACAAGCGCGGCTTCGACGCGTTTTCGTCGCGCGCGATTCTCTTCCGAATCGATCGCCAGTCTCGCGACCGGCGCGGACAGTCGTTTCGCAATCAGGTGACTGGCAACGAACCCAATCAGCAACAGGACCGCGCCCGCCCCGAGAATCTGCCAACGCAGCCGCTGCTGCCGGGCGAGCGCGCTCTTCAGCGGATAAACAGAAACCTCGTAGGCGGCGGGGAACGCCGAACCGGGATTCAGCCTTTTGAAAAAGAGGAGATGCGGGTCACCGTCGATCTCGATCCGCGGACTGCGCTCGGTCTGGTTCGCGACGAGGAGACGCGTCATCTCCTGGTCCACGATCGTGCGAGCGCTTTCCGGAAGCGCCGGCAAATGCAGCCAGCCGTTGAGCCAGATGCCACTCTTCATTTCTTCCGTGCGGCGTTTCTGTGCCACCTCGAGCGGCTTGAACCCGATGACGAGCGCGGCAATCACCTCGTTGGTCTCAGTCGAGGTAATCGGGAGCGCGATAATTTCGTCGATCGTTTCCGCGCCGGTGCCGGCGCCGCGAAGCAGGTAACCGATCTGCGGCGCCTGCGGCAGGATCTTGAGCGTGAGCTGTTGTTCTTCCTCCGCCCGCAGCGGCCCGACATCCTCTGGATTTGGCGGCAGCAAGACCGCGCCGGCAGGATCGAGGAAGCGATAAAATCTCGCCTGCGGAATGCCGGAGATTTCATCCGGCTGCGGATTTTTTTCGTCCTGCATGATGTCGCGCAGTTCGTCCTTTGCGCTCGGATAAAGCAGGTCGAGCGCGTTGTCTTCGAGCGCGGCGTGAAGGCGCGGTTTCGCCACGAGGGCGCGGCAACGCTCCGCGAGCGCGGCGTAACGAATTTCTTCGACGTTATGCAACCCGGCGAGGGCGGACTGGAAGTCGCGTTGCAGATCCTGCTCCAGCGCGCCGGTCGCGTTGCGTTGCGCGACGTAAAGGCCGGCAGCGGTGAGTCCCGCCACGACGAGCATCATCGCGATCAAAAGTTTCGCGCGAAAACTCGCCGCTGGAGATTTTTTTTCGTCGCTCAAACGATCACGGAAAATCGACCTGGAGAGTCGAGCCGCTATTGAGATCCACTAGGTGTTCGCGAGTGGTGCGGCTATCGATCCAGGCCTTCAACGTGTAATGGCCGGCAGGCAATCCGTTCAATCGGAAGCGGCCGCTCTCGTCCGTCACCACAAAATGCGGCGTGGCCAGGACGAGAATCAAACCGCGCATGTGTTCGTGGATGTCGCAGCGGAGCGTGACCAGGCCCGCGACGTCGAACACCACGGACGGCACCGGTTTTTCATCGGGACGATAGCGGCCGAGATCGAAGCGTTTCGCGGGCGAGTAGGAAAAAATATTGTGATACGTGTCCTTCTCCAGGTTTGGAAATTCCACCTTCGTTCCGACCTGGACCGGCAAAAGCGTCGGCAGGAACGCCAAATCTTTTTGCGCGACCTGCTTTGTCGGCAAACTCGCCGGTTTTGAAAACGAGCCTTCAAGATAAACGACCGCCAGCGGCGGATTCGTCCCAAGGACACCGCCACTCGTCACGATTTCGTAGCGCTTCGTCATCACCGGCGCCGATTTCGTTTTCGGTAACTCGACGCGGCCTTCGATCATGGCTTCCGCCCGAACCGGCGGCGAGAAGGCGCCGAAAACACAGAGGGAAACGACGAGACACCGCAGTTTCATAAGATCGCGCCGCCATTATCGCCGCGCTTGAACGGAAAAGCCATCTCCGCCAGGAAATCGCGATCGAGGAGATCGAAGTGAATGACTATCCCATCGCCGGCCTCGGCTTGCAGGCGCGTGGTTTCGACAAAGGCGACGGCAAGCTCGTGATCGTCTGGCGCTGCGTCGCCGAGGGATTCTTCGGCCCGCCCCACTACTTCGAGCGGATGGACCTGGAGGAGTTGAGCGCCCTGCGCCTGGGCAAAATCCGCGACCCACTGCAGTTCGTTACAATTAAACTGGGTGAGCGTGAAGATGAAACCGAATGCAATCCCGGCCTCGCGCAGGAGCGGGAGCCGGTCCTGCATCGATTCAAAGGCGCGAGCGGAGCCGCGCATGCGATTATGGGATTCCGGCTGACCATCGAGACTGATCGCGACGAGACAGTTGCCGCCGTCACGCAACCAACTGACGCGGCGTTCGTCCAACAGCATCCCGTTGGTGGTCACGGAAAATCGAACTCCGAGCTTCCGAGTTGCAGCCAGCAATTCACCCAAAGGCTCGTAAAGCAGCGGCTCGCCACCGGAGAAACCAACGACATCGTACCCGTCGGCGGCGGCGGCGGCGATCGCCTCCCAGATAATCTCCGGGGACAGGTGTTCCTGCCGCACCGGCGCCGACTCCGAATAGCAGTGCAGGCACCGGAGATTGCAGGTCCTTAAGGGATGAACCTGAAAGAATCCGGCTGCGTTTTTTGCGACTCCTCGCGCCGCCGACGCCGCGTCTCGCCCGTTCGCCGACGCGATCTCGCCTCTGATCCTCGAGGCCGACGGAACGCTCGTCCCACTCGGCCACGGTTTTCCCCGACCTTTTGCGTTGGGAAATTTGCGCGATGCGCCCTGGGCCGAATTGATTAGCGGTTGGCGCGCTACCCGCGAGGCAGAGTTCCGCCGCGTTTGTCAGGGAATCTGGGAAGAGGCACGCGAGCCAGCAGAGTGGCCTTTTATTAATTGGTATTCCGATGTCCGCCGCCGTGCGGCGAATTGGAAAATGGCAGGCAGGAATTAGAACTCCGGCGCCATCGCCAAATCGTTCTCCTATTCCGTTCGCAATGCCACCATTGGGTTGACGCGAGTAGCGCGCCGCGCCGGGACGAAACATGAAATCGCGGCGACTAAAGTAAGCAGACCCGCGACGACGAAATAAATAGTCGGATCGAGCGGCTTCACTTTGAAGAGAATGTTTTGGAGCGCGTTGGCTGCAAGGACGCCGAGGAGAAGGGCCGCCGCGCCAATGCCGAGGATCAGGCCAATCGCGAGCTGCCAGGCGCCTTGTTGCATCACCATCTGGAAGATGCGTTTCGCATCAGCGCCGAGCGCCATGCGGATGCCGAACTCTTGCGTGCGCTGATTCACCGAAAAACTCATCACGCCGTAAAGACCGACGCCGGAGAGGATGAACGCGACGATGCCGAAGATGCTGAAGAGAGTCGCGATCACGCGATTGCCGGAAAGGATCTCGTTGTGGAACTGCGCGGGGGTGCCCGGGAAATACGTGGGGAGGTTTGAGTCGAGCTCCGTGACGGCTTTGCTGAGAATGGGGCCCAGCGTGTCGGCGCGCTGACCAGTCCGCGGCCTAACGAGTACGGTCGCGAACTGCGTAGCCGGCGAGGCGCCGAGCAGCGGCATGTAGAAGCCCGCGGCTTCCGTCTGCTGGTCAAACGGCCCCTGCATCAACGTGTCGGGTACGACGCCGACGATGGTGCGCCATGGTTGTTCTTTGCCGGGATTGAAGATGCGCACCTGATGTCCGATTGCGCTTTGGTTCCCCCAATGTTTTCGCGCGAAGCTGGCATTCACGATCGCGACGGGTTGCTTCGCGTCGCTGTCCTCGATGGTAAAGTCACGGCCCTCGCGAATCTTCAGGCCGAGCGTCCCGAAGTAGCCATCGGAGACTGATTCGAAGTTACAGCGCGGACGATCGCGATCGGTCAAATAATTCTGGCCGTCGACTTCGTATTGGCCCGCAGCCGCGAAGGTCATGCGGAAGCGATCCGTCATCGCGGCGGCGGAGAAGTTCGGATTAGTGCGCACCGCGCGAACTGCCCGGGTGAAGAAATTGCGGCGCGATTCTTCGGTCGGATACGGGCCTTCCATCAACGCGAGGCGCGCCGCATAGACGCCGTTCTCGTCGTAGCCGTAGTCGAGCTTCGTTTGGTTGCGGATCGATTTGATCTGCAACATCGCGGCGATGAGGAGCGCGGCGGTGAGCGCGATTTGTCCGACCACGAGCACACGCGTGATGACGTTGACGAGACGGCTGCTGTTTCCGCGCCCTCCTTCCTTCATCACTTCGGCGGCGTTACCGCGCGAGCTGAGAAATGCCGGGAGCAAACCGGAGACGACGGTCGCGAGGAGCGTGATCGCGAGCGTGAAGACGAGGACGCGACCATCGATGGTGAATACCCACCAGTACGGTGGCGGGAAAGGCGCGGCCTTTACGACTTTATCGAACATGTCGGTGCCCCAAAACGCGAGCAGGGTTCCTGCGGCCGCACCGAATACGGCGACGACGAGACTTTCGGTGAGCATTTGTCTAACGAGTCGCCAGCGGGTGGCACCGAGCGCGCCACGGATCGCGAGCTCTTTCGCGCGCAAGGCCGCGCGGCCGAACTGCATGTTCATCACGTTCAGGCAGGCGATCAGCAACACGACGATGACCGCACCAAGCATGGCCCAGACGGTCTGACGCAGTTGGACGCCGGTGAACGTGTTTATCAGCGGCACGACGGCGGCCGAGGTAAAATTCTGGTTCGTCTTCGGATTATCGGCCGCCATGTTGCGCGCGATCGCGATCATCTCGGCGTTTGCCTGGTCGAGCGTGACGTTTGCCTTCAGCCGGCCTATCACCGCGGGCGCGCGAGTGTTCGCGCCCAGGAAAAGCTCGCCGCGCGGCGTCGGCGGCCACTCATTATAAAGCGGCGTCCAAAGTTCCTCCGAGACCGGGAACTCAAAGCCCGGCGGCATGACGCCGATGATGGTCGCGGCTTTGCCGTTAATGACACAGCTCTGGCCGACGACGTTCGGATCGGCGTTGAAATCGCGACGCCAGATTTTGTCGCCGAGGATCGCGGTTTTCTGTGCGCCCGGCTTGTCGTCGTCCGCGGTGAAATCGCGACCGAGCACTGGCGAGACGCCGATCATTTTGAACAGGTCTTCGGTGATGTAGGCCCCCGTATAACGCTGCGGATTGTTGTTGTAGGTAACGTTAATGGTCGAGCCGTTGAGATAACCGGCCATCATCGCGAACGACTTCTGCGCGGCCTTCATGTCTTCGTAATCCTGCGCGGCCGGAATGTTGCCGCTGCCGAAGTTGTTGTTCTGGTCGCTCGCTTTCGGGTCGATCAACCCGACGCTGACCAGCTCTTCCGGATGCGGAAACGAAAACCCGCGCAGCACAATCGCGTTGACTACCGCAAACTGCGTCATCGCGCCGCCGATGCCGAGGGCGAGGACCAGGATGGCGAGAAGACAAAACGATTTTTCCTTGAAGAAGATTCGCAGACCGAGCCGGAGATCCTGGCCAAAAGTTTCGAGGATCATATGGCGAATTTGCGTGGCCGGTTTATTCGGTTCGCAGCGCAACCATTGGGTTCACGCGAGTAGCGCGCCGCGCCGGAACGAAACACGAAATGGCGGCGACCAGCGTGAGGAGGCCGGACACGACGAGGTAAATCGTCGGATCGAGCGGCTTCACTTTGAAGAGGATATTTTGGAGCGCGTTGGCGAGAAGAACGCCAAGCAAGAGTGCAGCGCCGCCGGCGCCGAGAAACAAACCGATGGCGAGTTGCCAGGCGCCTTGTTGCATGACCATTCGGAAAATCCGTTTCGCATCTGCGCCGAGCGCCATGCGGATGCCGAATTCCTGGGTGCGCTGGTTCACCGAAAAGCTCATCACCCCGTAGAGACCGACCGCCGACAAGGCGAAGGCAACGGCGCCGAAGATCGTGAACAGGTTCGCGGTCAGGCGATTCACGCCGAGAATTTCATCGTGTAACTTCGCGGGCGTCCCGGCGAAGTAGGTCGGCAGATTGGAATCGAGTTCCGCGATCGCTTTGCCCAGGACCGGTCCCATGTTCGCGGCGATCGCTCCCGCTCGCGGACGCACGACGATCGTGCAGAACTGCGCGGCCGGCGTCCCTGCCAGCAACGGGACATAAAACCCGACGCCATCCGCCTGCGCGTTGAACGGCCCCTGCATCAGCATGTCGGGGGCGACACCGACGATCGTGCGCCACGGCTCCTGCTTGGCTGGATTAAAACGCCGGACCTGATGGCCGAGCGCGCTCTGGTTGCCAAAATATTTGTGCGCGAAAGTCGCGTTCACGATCGCGACTGGTTGTTTGGTATCGCTGTCTTCGATTGTGAAATCGCGGCCCTCGAGCATCTTCAATCCGAGGGTGGTGAAGTAACCGTCCGAGACCGACTCGTAATTCGCGCGGAGCCTGTCTTTGTCCGTCACATAGGTTTGCCCATCGACTTCGTATTGACCGTTCGGCGCAAACGTCATTCGGAAACGATCGCTCATCGCGGCGCTCTCGAACCCCGGTTGGCTGCGGAGCGATCGCAAAGCGCGGACGAAAAATTGATGCTTCGCGTCGTCGGTCGGGTAATCGCCTTCCATTAATCCCATGCGCGCGCTGTAGACCGCGTTCTCGTCGTAGCCGTAGTTCTGCGAAGTCTGGTTGCGGATCGATTTGATCTGCAACGTCGCCATGATGAGCAGCGCGGCGGTTAACGCGATCTGGCCGATGACGAGGACGCGCGTGATCACGTTGACGAGACGGCTGCTGTTGCCACGTCCGCCTTCCTTCATCATCTCCGCCGTGTTACCGCGCGCACTGAGCAGCGCGGGCACGAATCCAGACAGAACGGTCGCGAGAACCACGATGGCGAGCGTGAAGACGAGCACTTTACCGTCGATCGTGAACTGGACCCAGTAGGGCAACGGGAACGGAAGCGCGTTCGTGCTCCGAATAAGAAGTTTCACGGCCCATTCCGCGAAGATTATTCCGACGATTCCGCCCATGGCCGCCAGGAGAAAGCTTTCCGTCAACATTTGGCGAACCAAACGCCAGCGGGTGGCGCCGAGCGCGCCGCGGATGGCGAGTTCTTTCGCGCGCAACGCGGCCCGTCCGAACTGCATGTTCATCACGTTCACGCAGGCGATGACGAGCACGAGCAAAACCGCGCCGAGCATCGCGTAAACCGTCCCCCGCAGTTGCGGACCGGTGAATGAATTCAGCAACGGCTGAACATTGGCCGCCGTCAGGTGCTCGTTCGTTTTGGGATGGTCTTTCGCGAGCCGCTTCGCGAGCGCGGAGAATTCGGCGTTTACCTGATCGAGCGAAACGCCGTCTTTCAACCGGCCAAGAATAGCCGGCGCGGAATTGTTTGCCCGCGGATCTTCGCGAGGCACCAGCGGAAACTCATTATAGAGCGGCACCCAGAGTTCTTCCGAGATCGGGAACTTAAAGTTCTGCGGCATCACGCCGATGATGGTGGCGGCTTTGCCGTTAATCCGGACGGATTGACCGACGATGTTCGGATCACCGCCGAAATCGCGTTTCCAAATTTCGTAGCCGAGGATCGTCGTCTTCTCCGCGCCAGGCTTGTTGTCGTCCGCCGTGAAATCGCGGCCGATGATGGGCGACACATTGACGATCCGGAAGAAATCTTCAGTCACGTAGCCCCCGGTGTAGCGCTGGGGATTGTTCTTGTAGCTGACGTTAATGGTCGAGCCGTTCAGATAACCCGACATGAGCGCGAATGAATTCTGGCCGGCCTTCAGGTCTTCGTAGTCCTGCGCTGTGGGAATAAACCCTTGGCCGCCATTATTCTGCTGCGGCGGCGCCTGCGGATCGAGCAGACCCACGCTCATGAGCTGCTCGGGATGCGGGAACGAAAATCCGCGAAGGACAAATGCATTGACGATGGTGAACTGCGTGGTCACGCCGGCGATGCCGAGCGCGAGAACGAGGACAGCGAGAAGGCAAAAGGATTTTTCCTTGAAGAGAATGCGCAGACCAATGCGGACATCCTGGCTAAACGTTTCGAGGATCATATGGGTGAGTTGGGTTGTCTTTGAAGGGCGCTTCGAAAATGAGATGCGGGTCGAACCCGAAACGGATTCAGGAAAAGCCGGGCCACGCTAAACAAACGCCGCCGTCCGCGGCTTTTGTTCAGGACGGAATGATCGCTAGTCGATGGCATAGAGGTTTCCATCGGTGCTTCCGAAATAGACGACGCCGTTCATGACCAGCGGCGTGGAGAAGATCGCGCCGATGTTGAACTCGCGGTCGGTCGCGATTGTGGGCGCTTCCCGCCAATTGGAATAATAGAAGAACCGCTCGTTGAATTTGCGGTCGGAGGTCAGGACCCAGCCTTTGTTTTGCTTCGACGTTTCCGTTTGAAAATCCCAGAGCGGCTCCGCTGTTTTCAGATCGCGCGCCTGGAGAGTGCCGTTGAGCACGCCGATGAGCACGACATCCCCGGCGACGACGGGCGACGAAAACATGTAGGCCTTGTCTTGTTGCTTCAGCAGGCTCTTGCCAGTGGCAGCATCGACGACATGAAAAAGACTCGAGTCCGATGTGGCGAAAACAACTTTGCCGTCCACAATCGCGGGCGAAACGATTACCCAGCTCAGCTCGTTAAAAAACTTCCACTTCTCTTTTCCCGTCGTCGCGTCAAGCGCGTACAGGTTCGAATCGCGGCAGCCGACGTAGACGACACCGTCGACAACTGCAGCCGAAGATTGAAAGCCAACCTGATTGTGGATCAGCGGATCTTCGCCACCGTGGAATCGCCACTTCTCTTTTCCGGTCGCGGCGTCGACCGCGTAGAAATAGCTGTCCCAGCTTCCGACAAAAACGACGCCGTTTGCGTAGGCTGGCGATGCATGGATCACATCACCGGTCTTGAATTTCCATTTCAGATCACCGCTCGCCGCGTCGACCGCATAAAGATTTCCGTCGCCACTGCCGAAGAAAACCACACCGTTCGCCACGACCGGACTTGAAAGAAAAACGTCGAACTGGTCCGCAATCGTCTGGTTCTTCGGGTAAAGCCCGTGAATTCCTTTCGCTTCGAAGCGCCGCTCGCCTTCCGTCGCCAACTTCCATTTGACCGCGCCGGTCCTGGCATCGAGCGCGTAAAACTTTCCGTCGTAGCTCGTGACGTAGACGATTCCGTTCGCCACCGCCGGGGTGCACGGCGCCGGTCCGCCTGTTGTCCGTTTCCAGATTTGCCGCCCCGTCTCTGAATCGACCGCGTAGATGTTTCCGTCGTCGCCACCGAAATACAGAATCTTGTTGTCCGAAACCGGCGACGAGATGATTCGATCGCCTGTCGGGAACTTCCACTTCATGTGATGAAATTGCCGCGGCGCCTGCGAGGATGATTTTCCCGAATGCCCCGGATCGCCCCGGAACATCGATTGCGCTTCGGCCGGCGCCGCAAGGCCAAGCAGCGCGACCGCAATCACGGCGGTGCCCTTTGCGATTTTTGTCATGTTGATCCCGCAACGGCGGGAGAAACATCTCTGACCATTTCTGCTCGCTGGGGACCTGAAATATTCAGAGATCCTTCGCTCCGCTCAGGATGACAGAGCTGAACGATCATGGTGTCTTGCGCAATACCAGCGGCGCTTCGAGCGGCCCCTGGCTTAGCGTCCCTTTGATTTCTCGCGCCTCTTTCGAGAAACGGCCTTCGAACGTGATTCCAAATTCTTCGGACTTGACTGTCACGAAGTCGCCCTCCTGCGTGACGAGACTTACAGGAACATTGTTTACCTTTTTACCGACGATCGTGAACTCGACGGGGATTGCTTCCGTTCCGTGACTCGCGAACTTCATCGTCGCGTGCCGGGTGTATCCCGTCATCTCGTAGTCGCCCTTCCATTCGCCCTCGAGCTCTTTTGCGAGAGCCGTGCTGCGCGCCGGCAAATCGACTTGCGCGGCACCAGTCTTGGTCAGAACAAACGGCGCGCTGTTCCCACCCTGCTTGAAGTCCCCGGCGAGATGCCCGTCCGAGGTGAGATGCGCTTTCAGCTCCGCGCGGCCGGAACGTTCGTTCCCGAGTGCGCCTTTAATTGAAAAATCCAAATCGCCGCCGCGAACGTGAAGATCGACGAGCTCCGCGCCTTTGACGCTGAGGCCCGGAATGGTGATCGATCCCGTCCAGCCCTTTCCACCTTCGTCCGACAGATCAACGACGAGCCTCAACTCGTTGCCGGGAATCTGCGCGACGCCTTCCCAACGGCCGGCCGCACTTTCCGCCGCCTGGCAAAGCGCGGCGCCAGCCAACAAGATCGTGGCGAATAATCGCAACACAGTGTTGGTGGAACTGTGTTGTGATTAAGCGCGCTGAGGGCTGTTCGCGGATTGCGAAATCGAAGACGTGTGGACCGTAGTCGGCACCTGGACCGGCTGCATCGCAGCATGCCAGAGCGAAAGAAGCGCGCTCAGAATGACCGCGAAATAAATCGCGCCCTCAAAAATGCTGCGCGCTTTTTCTTCGGAACGGACGAGCAATGCGTAGGTCGATTCGAATCCTTCGGCAGAATAAGTTTCGTTTTTCATAGTGTTGGATTGGTTGACAACCGTCCTATTTGCAAAGCCCGTGCCACGTGGTCGCGAGAAGTTTTAAATCGTTGGAGAACAGATGTTTGACCGAAGGTTGCAAACCTAACGAGTCTTCGCCGCTGTTTCGTCGCCGGGATTATCGGTTCCGAATTTGGGACAGGAGAATCCGGACAAAAAAGAGGCGCAGAGGGATAAGCCTCGGCGCCTCCATTAAACGATCTGCCGGATTACATGTAGTTCAATGCGCCGCAACGCCAGCACGTGAACCAGCTCCAGTTGGCGTGGACATAATTCCCTGCGCCATCATTCCAGCAGGTGTAGAGCGCATGCCGGCGGCGACCGCCTGCCTCATTCGCGTCGTCCCCTTTTTCCGCCCCGCTGCCGCCTTCTTTATCCGGCTTCTTGCCTGACTTGTCGTCAGCCATATTTTTTCCTCCGTTTGGTTGGTTGGTTTTTGCCTGCCACATCATTCCGTGTGATGGCGGGCCGCCAGTTAAACCGGGTCCCGGCGTTCGAGGCAAGCCCGCACTCCTCGCGAATTCATGTGGTGGATGGCAGACGTTTCGCGCCGGGCGAATTTCGAAATTGTTCGTGACCGCGGATGATTTCTTCGAACGCAGCCCGCTCGTTAGGCGAGACATCGGCTGGGAATTTCGCGGCGGACCGTTCCCATCTCGCGAGCCAATCGCGCGAAAGTAAATCGCGCTTTGCCATACCGCAGCGAATGGCTTGCGGGGCTAACGCGATCGTCGTCTCGATCTTCTCGCCGGCGCTCCGGCCTCGCGCGACGAAGAAACCGGCGGCGAGAAGCGCGGCGCGGTTCGCCGTTGAGCAGGTGTAGGTGAAGAGCTCGCTGGAGCGATCTCGGCAAACATCGAAGAGCTTTCGAAAAACTGCGGTCGTCCAAAGTTCCGGCGACGTGTTCGGCGAAAACATGTCGTAGAAAATTACGTCGGGCGCCGGGGCGCGATTCATCATCATGCGGAAATCGCCGGGCACGAGTTGCCAGATCATTCTTCCATCGTCGCGTTTCCACTCCCCCGAGGTCATGAGGGCGTTGAGCAACTCAGCGCGCAAATAAGGAAACGATTTGAGATGGGCGGCGGCGAGCCGCAACGAATCGAGATCATTCTCGAAGCTGATGATCTGAAGCCGTCTTCGGGGCTCCGCGTTTTCGTAGCATTCGATTGCCGCCATCGCGTTGGCCGCGGCGCCGAGTCCCACGTCCCATAGGATCAGCGGTTCCGTCGAGATCTCCCGCAACCGTTTTCCTAACCGCGCTTGTTCCACGTAAAGCCGGCGCGCTTCTTCCATCGGATCCGTGCGCGAATGCATGATTTCGCCGGAGGAAATCTGCCGGATGCTTGAAAAACCTTCCCAGGCCCGATGCACTTCGTAGTCCCCGACCCGGAAGGATTCGTCACCTTTCATTTCAAAATCTCGCTTGTTTTCGAGGCCGAGTTGCAGTTCAACTAATCCGCCCCAAGCAACTCAAACTAAAAGGACTATGAAACGCATCAGTATTCTTCTCGCTGTCACAGCGCTTGCGCTCGGGGCCTCCGTCCGGGCTGATCTCAACCTCCCGGACGTCAGTCAGCTCGCCGTCATTAAACAACGGATCGCGTTGACCGACATCAAAGTCACCTATCATCGGCCGCTCGTGAATGGCCGCAAAATCTGGGGCGGTCTCGTCCCGCTCGGCGAAGTCTGGCGCGCCGGGGCGAACGAAAACACGACCGTCGATCTCAGCGACGCGATCACCGTCGAAGGTCAGCCGCTTCCGAAAGGGACCTACGGTCTCCACATGATCCCGACCGCCGATTCCTGGACGGTGATTTTTTCCAAAATGTCGACCGCGTGGGGGAGCTACAGCTACGACCAGAAGGAAGACGCTTTGCGCGTGACGGTGAAATCGCGCGCCAACGAAATGGAGGAAGCGCTCGAATATGAATTCGAGGATCTGACGCCCGACTCAGCCACGCTGACCTTAAAATGGGAGAAGCTCGCCGTGCCGGTAAAGATCGCGGTCAGCCCCGAGACGACGGTCGCGAACCTGCGCGGCCAAATGCGCGGTATCGCCCAGTATCAATGGCAGCCGCCGATGCAGGCCGCGCAGTTTTGCCTGACGCACAAAATCAATCTCGATGAAGCGCTCAAGTGGGTGAACCTCTCGATCCAAAACGAGGAACGCTTCGAGAACCTGACGACAAAGGCCGACCTGTTTAAGGCGATGAACAAGCCGGATGACGCCAAGAAAACCTGGGACCAGGCGCTCGCGAAGACCACCACCCAGGGGCTGTATTCCTATGGACGCCGTCTCCAAACGGAAAAACGCGACGCGGAAGCGATGGACATCTTCAAGGAAGTGGCGAAACGCTATCCCGACACGGCCTACGCGCATCTTTCGAACGCGCGGATCAAATCGGCCGCGGGCGATTTCGCCGGCGCCGCTGAAGACGCGAAGAAAGCGCAGGCTGCTGCGACGACCGATCAGCAAAAGAACGCGATCAAGGCGTTGATCGATCGGCTCAACGCGAAGCAGGACATCAATAAATAGCTGCGCGGTTGAATCAATCGCGTAGGTGTAGCGCTCATGGGTAATGGGAGAGCGAGAATTATTCGGCGCGCGCTGGGCTTTGTGCTCATGAGCGCGGCGATGGTTCGTGGCGCGGAACCGCCGCCGCGGAATTTTCCGCCGCCGATGAACGCAGCCGAGATTCAGCTCGCGCTCCAGAAGCTGAACGTCCTCGGCCGCGTCCTCTACGTCGCCGCCCACCCGGACGATGAGAACACGAACCTGATGGCGCTCTGGTCCAACGGCTCGCTCTACGACACGGCTTATCTTTCGGTTACGCGCGGCGATGGCGGGCAGAATCTTCTCGGGCCGGAGCTGGGCGAGCGACTCGGTTTTATCCGCACTCACGAACTTCTCGCCGCGCGCAAGATCGATCACGCGCACCAATTCTTTACCCGAGCCGTCGATTTCGGTTTTTCGAAAAGCGCGGCGGAAACGTTGAAGATTTGGGACCGCGAAAAAATCCTAGCCGACGTTGTCTGGACGATTCGGAAATGGAAACCGGACGTCGTCGTGACGCGCTTCAGTCCGGACGACGACAAGACGCACGGCCATCACACGTCGTCGGCGATCCTGGCGCGCGAAGCTTTCACCGCTGCCGCCGATCCAAAACGTTTTCCGGAGCAGCTTGCCCTCGTCGACATCTGGAAGCCGACCCGGCTGGTCTGGAACACGTCGCCGTTCTTTTTCCAGAATCGCAACATTCCGTTTGATCCGGCCGGCCTCGCGACTTTGGAAGCAGGCGGTTTCAATCCGCTCCTGGGTAAAGCGTTCACTGAGATCGCCGCTGCCAGTCTCAGCATGCACAAAAGTCAGGGCGTCGGCAGCCCGCCCCGCCGCGGCGCGCGGAAGGAATACTTCAAACTGCTCGAGGGGGCGCCGATGACGGACGGCGTATTCGATGGGATTAATACCGGTTGGAGCCGGCTTCCGCATTCTGGATTTCTTGCTTCCACGGCTCCGGACATCATCAGTTCCTTCGCGCCCGCCGATCCCGCGGCGTCGGTCCCCAAGCTGTTGGAAGTACGCAAGGAGCTAGTCAGAAAACTCTCGAAGGACCCCGCGCCCGAAGAGAAAAGCTGGGTCATCCAAAAGAGCGGCGAGATCGATACGCTCATCGCGGCGTGCCTCGGCTTACATATCGAAAGCTCGACGACAACCGCCGTCATTTCGCCGGGACAGACACTGCCAATCAAGCTCGACGCGATCAACCGCTCAAAAGTGCCGGTCCAATTGCTTGAAGTCCGCACGCCGGTTTCGGGCGAGCAGTTGCGCCTCGACGTTCCGCTGTCGCAGGACCAGTTCGTCACGAAAGATCTTTCGCCAACCCTGCCGAAGGACGTCGCATCGACTCAGCCGTATTGGCTGCGCAAGCCGCCGGCGCTTGGAACTTATACCGTCGACGACCAGAAGCTGATCGGGCTTCCGGAGAATCCGCCGCCGTTTCCAGTCGAAGTAACGCTGCGTATCGGTGATCAGGAGCTGCATTATCTTGTCGACACGAAATATCGCACCGTCGATCCCGTCATTGGCGAAGTGCGGCAGAATCTCGCCATCGCGCCGCCAGTCTTCGCCAATCTCCAGAATTCCGTTTTCGTTTTCGGCGATGACAAACCGAAAACGGTTCAGGTCCGGGTCATCGCGGCGACCGGCCCGGTGAAAGGTCAGCTGCGGCTCGAGGCGCCGAACGGCTGGCGGATCGAGCCGGCGGGGGTTCCGATCGATCTGCCCGCGGCGGAAAACGAATCTTTCTCCACCTTCACGATTCACCCGCCGGCTAAAGCGAGCGACGCAAGCTTGCGCGCGATCGTGAACGTCGACGGACGCGATTACTCGTTCGCCCGCGAACGCATTTCCTATCAGCACATCGGCGCGCACATTTTAATGCCACCGGCCGAGGCGAAAATCGTCCGTGCCGACATCAAAAAGAAAGGCGAACTGATTGGCTACATTCCCGGTGCCGGCGACGACATTCCGCAGAGCCTTGAGCAGATTGGCTACAGCGTGAAGGCGCTCGACGCTTCGGAAATCACGGCGGAAAATCTGAAACGGTTTGACGCCGTCGTCCTCGGCATTCGCGCTTACAATACGCAGGACAGAATCGCCGCGTGGCAAGCCGAACTAATTAACTACGTCAAAGCCGGCGGCGTTGTCATCGCGCAGTACAACACGACTGCCGATTTAAAAACGAAAGCGATCGGTCCTTTCCCGTTGGAGATCTCGCGCGACCGCGTCACAGATGAAAACGCCGAAATCCGCATTCTCGCGCCGAATCATCCGCTGTTGAATACGCCGAACAAAATTACGGCTGATGACTTCAAAGGCTGGGTCCAGGAGCGCGGACTTTATTTCCCGAACAAGTGGGACGCGAATTGGATCGCGCTCCTTTCTTGCAACGATCCCGGCGAGAAACCGCTCGATGGTGGATTGCTCGTCGCGAAATCCGGCCAGGGCTATTTTGTCTACACCGGCTACGGTTTCTTTCGGCAATTGCCCGCCGGAGTTCCGGGCGCGTATCGGCTTTTCGCGAACATGGTTTCGTTGCGCGACGCGAAATGAGAACCGGCACCATCCGCCGCCCGTTGTCACGCACTCTGATCATGCACGCTATCCTACCGGCAGTTTCGCTCCGCTTCACTGCCGGCTCTATTCCGCCGCGCCTCCCGCGCTCCAGTCGAACACGCGCGACCTTCGTTCAGCGCCGGAGGCGCGCCAGAATAAAGCCGGGAGTGCAGCGGAGCGGAACTCCGGGTAACCACGGCATCAAATATTCTGAACCCCTGACAGGGGTGGCGCAGAGCGCGCCTTATAGATACCGCTCGTCGAACGGCAAATCATGCGCCTGCAAAATCACCTTGAACTCTTCCAGAAACGAAATACTCCGATGACGTTCTTCCTGCCGCTCGATGTAACGGCGAACCTTGGGAACCTGCGACTCGCTTACGGTGAAGGCTCCATAACCTTCCTGCCACGCGAATTCCGCTGCTTCTTTAAACGTGCGCGAAATCCAACCGGACGAATTCGCCTTCACTTCGCCGATCAGCTTGGAGATGGCCTTGTCCTGTCGCAGTTTTGCCAGGAGGTGAACGTGATCCGCGGTTCCATTCACAATCAATGCGATTCCGCCTTCGCCGCGAATCGCGCCGCCAAGGTATTCGTGAATCCGCGGGCGGATCGAGGGAATCATCCACGGTTCGCGGTCCTTCGTGGAAAACACGATATGAAACAGGAGGTTGCAATAGGAGGAACTCATGCGAAGGCGCCTTTCCGTCGCCCCTTTTCAGGGGTTGGGCCGTCTTTCAATCATACACCCGGCGGTTTCGCTACGCTACACTGCCGGCTTTATTCTGCCGCGCCTCCGTCGCTCGATCGCATCGCCGGTCATGCTATTCAGCGCCGGGAGCGCGCCGGATTAAAGCCCGGTGCGAAGCGAAGCGGAACTCCGGGAAACGATAACCATCTGGTGCAAACCCCGGTCACGGGGTGGCGGAGAACGCGACTGAATCTCGCCACCGTGAAATGAGCCTGCACGATCATCCGCCGTTTTTTTCTTCCTGGCGCAAGGCCTACGTGTTCGCCGTCGTTCTTTTCGCGGTTGAAGTCGCGTTGCTTTACGCCTTCACGCTCCGGTTTTCGTGAACCGGCTCGATTACCTGGTTCTCTTCGCGACGATCATCGCGATCCCGCTCTACGGACTTTGGCGGACCTACAATCACCCGAACCTTCGCGAATACCTCAAAGGCGACCGGACGATTCGCTGGGGAACCATCGGTCTTTCGGTGCTCGCGACCCAGGCCGGTCCTATCACATTTCTCTCGATGCCCGGTCAGGCCTACGAAAGCGGGATCGGGTTCATCCAAAATTATTTCGGACAACCATTCGCGCTCATCATGGTTTGCGCGGTCTTCGTCCCGATTTATCAACGGCTAAAAGTTTTCACCGCCTACGAATATCTCGGACAGCGCTTCGATAAAAAAACGCGGCTGCTCGGCGGGTTTCTGTTCCTCATCCAACGCGGCATCGCAGGCGGGATCACGATTTACGCGCCGGCGATTATTCTTTCGGTGCTGCTCGGCTGGGATTTGAATCTCACCATCTGGCTCGCGGGCGGATTCGTCATCGCCTACACCGTGGTCGGCGGCACGAAAATCGTCAGCCTCACCCAGCGCTACCAGATTCTCGTCATCTTCATCGGGATCGCGCTCGCTTTCGGCATCGCGGTCCATCGGCTTCCGGCCGATCTTTCATTCACTGACGCCCTGCACGTCGCCGGCCGCATGGGGAAACTCCAGGCGGTCGATTTTTCCATCGATCCGTCGAAGCGCTACACGTTTTGGTCCGGCATCCTCGGCGGATTTTTCCTCTCGCTCTCCTACTTCGGCGCGGACCAATCGCAGGTGCAACGTTATCTCGCCGGAAATTCATTGCGGGCGAGCCGGATCGGTTTGCTTTTCAACGCCCTCGTGAAAGTGCCGATGCAATTCCTGATCCTCCTTTTCGGCGCGATGATCTTTCTTTTCTACCAATTCGAAAAGCCGCCGATCTTTTTCAATCAGCCCAGCTACCAGCGTGCACTCGAGAGCGATTTTAGGCCGAAGCTAAACGAGCTCCAATCGCAATTCGATGACGTCTTCGCCCGAAAACGCGAACTGCTGCAAAGCTCTGGAGCGCGCGCGGCCACGGCTGACCTACAGCAACTCGACTCACGCGCTCGCGCCATTCGTGACGAAACCAAAAAAGTCCTCGAGCAAGCCGGCGCCAATCCCAAGAGCAAGGATTCCGATTATGTCTTCATCACCTTTGTCCTCCAACATCTGCCGCATGGCGTCGTCGGTCTGCTCGTGGCCGTGATTTTTTGCGCGACGATGTCGGCAACGTCAGCCGTCTTGAACGCGCTCGGTTCCACGACTGCGGTCGATTTCTATCGCGTCTTTCGTCCCGGCGCTTCCGACCATCATTACGTGGTCGCGACGCGCTGGCTGACCCTCGGCTGGGGCATGGTCACGATCGCCGTCGCCTCGTTCTGCAGCCTCGTCGAAAATCTCATCGAGGCGGGCAACATTCTCGCGTCGGTTTTTTACGGCAGCATCCTTGGCTTGTTCCTCGTCGCCTTTTTCCTCCGCAACGTCCGCGGCTCCGCCGTCTTTTTCGGCGCCGTCCTCGCCCAGACCATGGTGCTCGTGCTCTTCTTCACGACGAACATCGGCTACCTGTGGTACAATCTAATTGGCTGCGCCGCCGTGCTTCTCTTCGCCTGGATTTTGGAAAACACCCTTTTCCGCGGTCGTAATCTCGCCGCTGCGCAATGAGCGCTCCGATCATCTGCTTCGGTCAACAGCCGTGCGGTTTTTTTCCGAAACGATTTCTTTTCGCGAAGATCGTTAGCGCTCGCCGGCTTCAACGCGAAATCGGCGGCGAGATCGTTTTCTTTTTTCACGACAGCGACCACGATCCGCGGGAGACGACCACGGTGTTGCGCGAACGTCACACCGGCAGCGAACACTCGTTCAATTTCCAGTTCGCCAACAAGGTTCAGAAACAATTCTCGCCGCTGTATGCGAAGCGCCTGGTCTCCGACTGGCGGGCGAAAACCGCGCGGCAACTGCCGAGCTACGTCGCGCCCGAACAGGTCGAGCATTTCAAATCAGTTCAAGCGATGACTGCCGCCGATTTCTGTTACGAGATGTATTCGCGGATGGGGCTGCTCGAGGGCATTCGGGTCGAGCGCTCGAGCGATCCCGAATTTCGCAGACGCGCCGTCGCAATTGACGACTATTTCGTCGACGTGCCGTGGAAAGGCGAAGTCGTTCGCGGACGCTGGCGCGACGAAAAGCTCCTTCTGCACAAAGGCGGCGAGAACTACCTTGAACTGCCGACCCAAACCTTCGACGCATCTCAAGTCAGTCCCACGCGCGACACGCGATTGCGCTGGATGCAATCAGTCATTCGCTGCACGCATTACGTAGCCGGAGCCGGCGAACGCGAATACTTGAACGAAGCCGACGCGCCCGGCGTAACCTTCGTCGAACGCGATGAGATTTCCGATTCCGGTCTCGCGTATATTGGCGACTAATGGAACGGCCGCTCAAGATTGGGATCACTTGCTTTCCGCTCATCGGCGGCAGCGGAATTCTGGCTACGGCGCTTGGAACCGAACTGGCCACCCGCGGTCACGACGTCCATTTCTTCAGCCACGCGAAACCGGTGCGGCTCGATCTGTCGCTTCCGCGGATTCAATTCCACGAAGTCGATGTCGGGCACGCGACTGTATTCCCCTGCCCCGATTACACCCTGCCGCTCGCGGTGAAAATGGCGGGAATCGGCCAGGCCAAAGCGCTCGACGTTTTTCACGTTCACTATGCCGTGCCTCATGCGACCGCCGCTTTTCTAGCAACCGAGATGATCGGCGAGCGCGCCCCGAAAGTAATCACGACCTTGCATGGAACCGACACAACGTTGCTCGGCCCGAATCCGCAATACCGGGCCGCCATCGAACACGCCCTCATCCACTCCGATGCCGTAACGACCGTTTCGGAAAGTTTGCGCGAACAGACGACGCAGCTGTTTCAGCTTCGCGACGAGATCAAGGTCATCCCGAATTTCTTCACGCCGAATGCGCCGAGCCGAAGCCGCGAGGAAGTGCGACGCGAACTCGGAATCAGCGATCGTGATTTTCTCGTCGTCCACATGTCGAACCTGCGAGCGACGAAGCGCATCGATCTGTTGCTGCGCGTGATCGCAGCAGCCGCGCATCGCGACCGCATTCGGCTGTTGATCCTGGCCGGTACGTCTTTTGCGCCCTTTCGCGCCCTCGTGGACGAACTGGACTTGAACGAAAACGTGATCGTGAAAGAAGACGGCGCCGTCGTCGAAGATTTCCTGCCCGCCTCCGACGCCGGCCTTTACACTTCTGAGAACGAAAGCTTCGGTCTCAGCATTCTCGAAACGATGTTTTTCGGAAAACCCGTCATTGCTTTTCGCATCGGCGGAATTCCGGAGGTAGTTGGCGATGCCGCGTCCCTGCACGACTTCGACGACGTTGAGGGAATGGTGAAATCGCTAAACCACCTGATCGAGTCGCCTGAGATCGCAGCAAAGCTCGGCCAGCGCGGCCGGGAACGCGCCGAAGAGCTTTTCACGGCCGACCGTGTCGTGCCCCAGTATGAAGCACTCTATCGCAGAGTGATCGGTCGTTAGGCCAACGCGCGTTCCACTGCCGCTGGAAAAATTTGGCCGACGTCGCCGTCGATCCGAAGGGTGACCGCCGATTCATGATCGTGGCCGGTCTCGCCGCGATTGATCACGACGTAAGGAATTCCCCGTTGCGCGGCCATGAGTGGAAACGAAGCCGCCGGATAAACTGACAGTGTCGAACCGAGCGCCACAACCAGGTCGGCAGCCATCGCGGCTTCCTCCGCTCGGTGAAGCGTCTCTGGCTCCAGGCTTTGTCCGAAACTGATCGTCGCCGGCTTAAGATAGCCACCGCATGGACAGAGCGGCGGCTTGCGTTGTCCGCGAAAAAATTCGAAGTGCGGCGCGGGATCGGTCCGCGATTTACAACTGACGCATTCGACGAGCAGGTTCGTGCCGTGCAATTCCACGAGCCGATCCCGGCTGGTTCCCGCGAGCGCGTGCAATCCGTCGATGTTCTGGGTCACGACCATCAGAATCTTGCCCGCTTTCTCGAGCGCCACGATCGCATGATGAACCGCGTTCGGCTGCGCCTTCCGAAATCCATCCCAGCCCTCCAGCTTGTAATCCCAGTGTTCAATCCGCGCTGCCTCCGATCTGAGAAAATCCTGGAAGTAAACCGGCTGCCGTTTTTTCCAGACTCCCTGCGGTCCGCGAAAATCCGGAATGCCGCTGCCGGTC
The DNA here is from genome assembly GCA_035644055.1 of Chthoniobacterales bacterium. GTDB lineage: Bacteria > Verrucomicrobiota > Verrucomicrobiia > Chthoniobacterales > UBA10450 > AV80. The sequence goes on along the minus strand of DASQPH010000043.1, from coordinate 5,637 downwards.
GAAATTCCAGCGCCGGTAAAAATGAGGGCCTTCCGTGAATTTCGCAGATGCTTTGCAAGATCCGCATTAGGACTATCGCTATCGCGATTCATCATTCTTGCACCAGAGTCTTACCGCGCGCCTGACTCGGATAAGATTTGACGCACGTCCAACATTCCGGATCAGAAGCAAGCGTTTCGTTGACGAAATTTGATGGCCAATCGATCCACCTTAACCGTCGAACGCTTTCTTTATTTTACCAACTCCGCCAATGCAGGCAGGTACGGAGCGACTAGCGGCCCAAAAACCTGAATATGGTCCGCAAGGATTGACATAAAGTCTTTGTATTTCTTGCCGAATCTATCAGACCCGTGTGCCTCTTTCATTTCGGCTACAGCCGCTTCAAATTTAGTTCTTGTTTCTTGCGGTAGGTCCCCGCCTTGGATTGCACTGAGTAATTGTCCGAAGACTTCTGGTATCTCCTGTCTCACGATGTTTACGGACGAATCGGATGAATCGATGTTTACGCGAGCGTTCGTTCCGGAAACATTAAATGTAATGTGCGACGGAGCATCTGGCCGGGAACGGAGTGCGCCCGGAAGGCTAAGTCTTTGTCTTACAATGTTGAATTGCACTTCTGCATTCCAAAGTGCTTTCTCGTCCTCCGAAAAGAGCGCAAAGTCACCCGCGGCATCGTTACGCCCGCAGTCGTGAATCGGTAGCACGAAAGCAGCGTCCTCGTTTCCCAGAGAGAACTTATTCACGAGATACGAGAGCCATTCTTCTGTCCGGTCGGAACGCAAAGGGAGAGTTGGATAGTCACTGAAAGGAAACGGTTTGAACTCCCCGGGCCCTGCCGGAATCCCGCTCAGTTTGTCCCGCAGGATGATGGCGAAGTGACTTTGGTCAATCCTGAAGGCATCGAAATCGAAGGCTTTCAGCAGGGGCCAGAGTCGAAGCTCGGCAGGGAAAGAACCTTTTACGACGTTCTTTATCGCTCCAGTTATCCCGAATGCCCAATCAGCCGTGAAGTTATTTCGCATCGATCGTTGAACATAGAGGTATTCGTTTGGTTCTCAACGCTCGCGCACTTTTCCAACGTCGCGAGACCAGCTAATCATCCATGACCACGACGTCGTGAGACCGTGGCATCAGCGAAAGCTATCGATTAACACGCGGCTATTCGCGATGGCGGCTTCGTCCGGATTCGGCCCGGCTTTCAAAAGCTCGATCGATTTTTCCGCGGCGGCGATCGCTTCCTTCTTGTTCCCCAGCTTCGCCAGAATCTGCGCTTTCTTGTACTGCATGAAATACGCTTTCGGATTCTTTTCGATCGCCTGGTCGATCCACTTCGACGCTTGCGCCAAATCCTTGTTTTGATCGAAATAGAAACCGGCGGCGTTGTAATAAAAATTCGCGTCCTGGTCCTTGCCGCTCTTCACCGCGGAGTCGATGCCCTGCATTACTTTCTCGATGTCGTTCGTTGTCAGTTTCACCGGGACCCGGGTCTTGTCCCATTCGAGATAGAAGGTCGCTGAGTTGGCCCGCAAATCTTCAAACCCGATCGTGAACGTCTCGGCCGGCGCGGCAAGAAGCAGCAAAGGCTTGGCGGTCACACGCGCCGCTTCATCCTCTGGCTTGTGATCAGCCGGAGTTTGCGCCTTCAGGTTTTTTGAGAGAACCAGCGTCCACTCATTCGCGCCGGGGATCGTGTAGAGAACATACTCGCCAGCCGGAACCTGCTTGTCGCCAAATTTCATCGGCGCGCTTGTCTTAGTCTTCGTCGGTTGATTCGCGCCGGTCCGCCACGGTTTATCGAACGAAACCAATCCGCCGAAGATGACGCGGCCGTTCTTGTTGGGCCGTGAATAATCGACCTCCACATCGGTCAGGCCCACGCGTTGCTTGAGGACCGCGTGTTGGCTGGCCTGAGGAAATTCCACTTTCTCATCGGCGGTGAATAACCGGGGAGAAAGGAAGCAGGTGGCGAGCAGGAGCGCGGCGAGAGAGATTCGTTTAGAAAAAGTAGACATAAGAGGTCACGGAAACTTGACCTTCTCAATTCCGGCCGCTTGCAGCTCCGTATTCAAAGCTTGAACGTCGGCGGGAATCGCGTGCCAGCGTTCGATCGCGCTCCTGGCGTCCCGCTGCAAAGCCACCGCAGCCATTTCCACCTGTGGCGTGGGTCCCGCATCAGACTCCTGGAGATCGCCGAACAGTTGTTCGACTTTGCTCAGGGCATCGAAATGGAGTGGTTGGCCCGGACGCGACGGCGCCGGATCGCCGAACGCTTCCAGCTTCTGGTGGAACGCGTCGATCTTCTCCTTGATCGGTTGTTCGCCCGCCCGCTCCTTCGCTTTCGCCACCTCGGCGACCAGCGCATCGAAGCTCTTCCCGATCGGCAACAACGTCGCGCGCGTTTCATAAAGCGCTTTCGACAGATCGAACTGTTTTGCCAAATCCGTCGGCACAACTTTGACGCGCGGATCCATCTTCACCGTCAGCGGTTGCGTGAATGTTTTGCCGCCGGTCGTGAGAACGACGAAATACTCACCCGGCGGAACCCACGGTCCCGTCGGCTGCGGTGTGGTTTTTTGAAACACGGCCGTCATCGGATACGCCGGCTCGACTTCCTTCAACGGCTCGACGTGCAGGTCCCAGTGAAACCGGTGCAGTCCGGGCTCGGCCGAAAGCGCCTGCGGCTGTTTCACCCAGTAGCGCGGAATTTTCAGTTTCGGGTCCGGCGTCGGAACTGGATCGCTGCTGGCATAGCGCCAAAGGACCGCGCCTTTACTGTCCTTGATCTCCAGCGTGATGGGGCCAGCGCTCGCGGCGAGGCGATAATCGATCATCGCGCCTTCGGGTGGATTCTCGCCCTGCGGTTCGTCCGGCGGCAACGGTGTGTCGGTATTCAAATTCCACCGGACGCGCCAGGCTGTTTGCGGTTTGAACAACGTCGTCGCGTCCGCGCCGATTTCGGACTGTCGCAGCGCGCTGATGTTATCGAGAATCCAAAAACCGCGACCGTGCGTCGCCACGGCAATATCATCGTCCTTGAGAATCAGATCTCGGACCGAAGTCGCGGGCATGTTCAAACGCAGCGACCGCCAGTTCTCGCCGTCATCGAACGACACGTAGACGGCGCGCTCGGTTCCGGCGAAGAGCATTCCGCGCCGGCGCGGATCTTCGCGGACCACGTTGACGTTCTCGTTCTCCGGAATCCCGCGCACGATTTCCTTCCACGTCTTGCCACTGTCGCTGGTCCGGAAAATGTGCGGCCGTAGATCGTCGAGCCGGATCGTGTTGACCGCGGCGTAGGCCGCGTTCGCATCGAAGTGGCCGGCGTCCATGATCGAGATTTTTTGCCACGCCGTGATGCCGGGCGGCGTCACGTCCTTCCAGTTCTTGCCGCCGTCAGTCGTTACCTGAATCAGACCGTCGTCCGTTCCCGCCCAAAGCCGGTTCTTATCCAGTGGCGATGGTGCAACAGTATAAATCACGCCGCGCTGTCGCGGCTGCGCGCTCGGTTGCGAACGATATTTCCCGACGCTCGCCGGTACCTCGAATGTCTTTCGCGACAAATCGGGACTGATCTGTGTCCAGTTGCGCCCGCCATTTGTCGTTTGCCAGAGTGTGTTTGCGGCGAAGAACAACAGGCGCGGATCGATCGGCGAAAACAGGACCGGCTGCGTCCGCACCATCCGGAAATCCACGGAGCGAAACGGCTTCGGCAAAATGGTCTGCGCCTGTTGAGTCCGGCGATCGTACCGCGTGAGTTTTCCGCCGTAGATGATATCAGGATCGAGCGGGTCCGGCGCGCAATAGCCGTATTCCTCTGCCGCGACTGGGCGCCAATCACGAAAGGTGATCGCCCCATCCGGTCCGCGACTCGTGATTCCAACCGACCCGCTTTCCTGTTGTCCGCTGTAAAGCCGATACGGAAACGCGTTGTCGGCGGCGACGTGATAAAGTTGCGCGGTCGACTGGTTATACCACGAGCTCCAGGTCTTGCCCCCGTTCACCGTGATGATCGCGCCCTGGTCGCTGCCGAGCAGAATCACGTCCGAATTCGTCGGGTTGATCCAAACGTTTTGATAATCATCGCCGCCGGGCGCGCCGCGCCAGCCCTCCCAGGTTTTGCCGCTGTCCGTCGATTTCCAGCAAACGACGCTAGCGGAATAAACGACGTTCGGCTGTTGGGGATCGATCCGAATAAGCGGCAGATCGCCGCCACCGATCCGCGCGCCGGGACGATCATCTTCGGTCGCGAGCTTCCAGCTTTCACCGCCGTCTTCGGAGCGATAAAGCTGGCCGGCTTTTTTTGTAGCGACTGCGGCCACGAGTGTTTGCGGCGCGCTCGCCGCGATCCCGAGATTCGCCTGGACGATGTCGTTAGGCAGACCGTTCGTCAGTTGCTTCCAAGTCTTGCCGCCGTCGATCGATTTGAAAATACCGCCGTTGGTTCCATTCCACGATCCATTTTCCCACGGACCTTCCCTCGCTTCCCAGAGCGCCGCGTAAACGATCTCCGGATTCGACGGATCGATCTCGACGTCGGCCGCGCCGGTGTTCTCGTCTTTGGACAGCGTCTTCTGGAAAGTCTTTCCGCCGTCAGTCGAAAGATAAACGCCGCGCTCTTCGTTCGGCCCGTAAGGATGCCCCGCGACTGCGACCAGCAGCCGATCCGGATTCTTCGGATCAACCGCGATCGCCGCAATCTGCTGACCATCGCGCAACCCGAGATGCGTCCACGTCTTTCCCGCATCCGTCGATCTGTAAACGCCGTCGCCGACTGACAAATCCGGGCGATGCAATCCTTCGCCACTGCCGACATAGATAACGTCCGGATTCGAAACCGAAACCGCGATCGCGCCTACCGATCCAGTCGGTTGATCGTCGAAAATCGGTTGCCATGTCCGGCCGTAATCGGTCGTTTTGAAAACGCCGCCGTTGACTTGCGCAAAATAAAAAACGTTCGGTTGCGATGGGACGCCGCAGACGGCACGCACGCGTCCACCACGAAACGGCCCGATGTTTCGCCAGCGCAGCATCGCGGAAAAATCTTGCTGGGCCTCGGCGACGAATGCGCCGAAAAGGAGAGCGAACACAACCGCCGTGCCTCTTCGCAACCGCATCTAGGTTTTTGGCTCTGACGTTGGTGCGGCAGCTGAAGCTGGCGCGGCTGCCGCTTTAGCCGCAGCGGCCGCCGCAGCTGCTTTCTTTTTTGCTTCCGCCTCTGCTGCGGCTTTCGCCAGGGCGGCGTCTACCTCGGCGGCTTCCACTGGATGGATGCCGTGATAATACTCGTTCGATTTCGCCAGCTCCGTCTTATCCATGAGCAGCGCGTCGAACCGCTCGCGCCGGCTCAATTCATAAACCTTGTCCATCTTGATCGCTTCGAATGGGCAGACCTCGACGCAAATCTGGCAGCTCATGCAAACCGAAATGTCGATATCGAAGACTGCCGGATAAAACTGCGGTTTGCCCACGTAATCCGGCTTCTTGTCCTTGCTCTTAGTGATGTAGATGCACTGCGGCGGACATTCCTTCTCGCAAATTTGGCACGCCACGCAACGCAGTCCGGCGTGCTCGTCGTCGCCGTCGTAAACCAGGAACGGAAAGTTCCGGTAGTTCTCCGGCAACGGCGCGCGCTCCTCC
>DASQPH010000042.1:0-19989 GCA_035644055.1 Chthoniobacterales bacterium | reverse complement strand
CGTTAGGGCCGCTTTGTCGTCGTAGTCGTCGTCGTTGTCTTCTCTTCGTAGTATGACACTGGCTTGGTCAGCGTAATTTTGCTGATGACCATGCGATCGCCTTCCTTCACATAGGTGTAACGCACCGGCATGTTGGGCTTGAGCGCGGACCACTCGACCGTTTTGCCTTCCGGATCCACGATCGTCGTGCTCTTGGTGTAGTAATACTTCACCGGTTCGGCGCTCGTTTCGCTGCGGAACGAAATGTAATCCGATCCTGGCGTGTAAGCCGTGATTGTTCCCGTGCCATCGAGCGTGCTTGTCGACGTGGTGGTCGATGAGCTTGTAGTCACCGCGGGATTTGTTGTGGTTGTGGTTGTCGAGGAGGTCTGCGCGAAAGCTGTGGTGAGCGCGATTGCGCTGACGGCTCCGGCTGCCAATAGTGTGATCAATCTGTTTCGTTTCATGTTTGTCCTTTGCTTTGGTTAAACGGATGTTCTCCGTCGTGCATTTATCCGACTGTCCGAAGCGGGAGTTTATTCAACCGCACCCTTGTTTCGTAATTGCAGAGCAGCCCGGCTGTCTCGCGCGATGACTCAAATGCAACCGCTTCCCGGCTTTCGCGACTTTCTGCCGCAGGATTGGGCCCGGCAGAATTACATTTTCGGAAAATGGTGGGAGGTCGCGCGCCGTTACGGCTTCGTCCAATGGGAAGGGCCGGAGCTCGAACCGACTGAACTCTACACAAAAAAAAGCGGGCCGGAGATCGTCGGTCAGCTTTTCAATTTCACCGATAAAGGCGAACGCGAAGTGGCGTTGCGACCGGAGCTAACGCCATCGCTGGCGCGCGTCGTCGCCGCGCACGATCGGGAATTCAAGAAGCCACTGAAGTGGTTCTCGATCCCGCATTGTTTTCGTTACGAAAAACAACAGCGCGGCCGGCTCCGCGAACATTACCAATTCAACGCCGACATCATCGGCGAAGCGTCGCTCGACGCGGACATCGAGTTGATCGCGCTCTGCGTTGATCTGCTCCGGGGCTTCGGTTTCACCGCGAACGACGTCGTTGTTCGCATCAGCGACCGCGAATTCTGGATCGATTTTCTCCGTGCCCAGAATGTGCCCGAGGAAAAATGGCCGGAGATGTTGCAGATCATCGACAAGAGCGAACGCGAGACTCGCGAGAAGACCGCGGAGAAACTGGGTCCGCTCGCAGAACCAACCTTCAAGATTCTCGACGGCGAAGGGAGCAGCGAAAAACTCGATCGCGTGCTCGACGGTCTCCGCGCTCGCGGTCTCAGCGAGTTTGTGAAGATCGACCTCGGGATTGTTCGCGGTCTCGCTTATTACACCGGGATTGTTTTCGAAGCGTTTGATCGCGCCGGAAAGCTTCGCGCGCTCGTCGGTGGCGGCCGGTATGACAACTTGATTCACCATCTTAGCGACGGCGCCGTATCACATCCGGCGATTGGTTTTGCCATGGGCGACGTCGTCCTCGCGGAACTGATCAACGAAATTCCGGCCGCGAAAGCGCAACTGGAAAAGGCGGTCACCGCCCAACGCGAGCTCGACATCTATGTGATCGTCGCCAAGGAAGACCGGCGCAGCGATGCACTGACCCAAGTCCAATTGCTCCGCGATCGTGGTTATCGCGTCGATTTCCCGCTTGCCCCGGCGAAGGTAGGCAAACAATTTCAAACTGCCGAGCAGCTCGGCGCGCGCGCCGCGATCCTGTTCGGCGACGAGTGGCCGCACGTGGCAGTAAAGGATCTCGCGACGGGCAAGCAGGAGCTGGTCTCCTGTGATTCGCTGTTGACGCGCCTTGAGTCGATGGCGCGCGAAATTAGAACGCCCGGGTAACGCACGCGTCTCGCGTGTGGGCGAAGCCGTCCCGGGTTCGCGAACTTTCGGAAAAGCTTGTTTCGGCGAGACACCGAAACCAACACGCGAGACGCGTGCGCTACCCAAACCAAAGGCTTGCGCGCATGGCGTGTTCGCTCAGAGTGACCTCGCATGTATCGGACTCATGATTGTGGCAAATTGCGCAAGAGCGATATCGGCTCGGCAGCCACGCTCGCAGGTTGGGTCCACGTCCGGCGCGACCTTGGCGGCGTGATCTTCATCGATCTTCGCGATCGTGAGGGGTTGACCCAGGTTGTTTTTCGCCCCGAGGAAAACGCCGAACTGACGAAACAGGCGCATCAACTCGGCTACGAAGATGTCATCCAGATCGAAGGTAAGGTCGTCCCCCGCGCGCCCGGGATGGCTAATCCGCGAATGCCAACCGGCGACATCGAGATCGTGCCCGACAAACTAGTTATCCTGAATCGCGCCGATGTTCTGCCGTTCCCAGTCATCGACGGCGAACCGGCCAACGAAGATTTGCGGATGAGCTATCGTTACGTCGATCTGCGCCGGCCGCAGATGTCGCGGAATCTCCGGCTGCGCCATCGCGTGACGAAAGCCGCCCGCGATTTCCTCGACGAACAAGGCTTCGTCGAAATCGAGACGCCGATCCTTTCCAAGAGCACGCCGGAAGGCGCCCGCGATTTCCTGGTTCCAAGCCGGATCATGAAGGGAAAGTTTTACGCACTGCCCCAGGCGCCGCAGCAATATAAGCAACTTCTCATGGTGGGCGGCTTGGAGAAATATTTCCAAATCGCGAGATGCTTTCGGGACGAAGACCTGCGCTCAGATCGGCAGCCGGAATTTACCCAGATCGATATCGAAGCGTCGTTCGTGACGCCCGAGGACATCTTCTTGCTCGTCGAAGGATTGATGTCCGCTTTGCTGCGCGCCGGACGCGACGTCGAAATCGCGACGCCGTTCCCGCGGATGACTTACGCCCAGGCGATGGACCAATTCGGCAGCGACAAGCCCGACCGGCGCTTCGAAATGCGCCTCGTCGATCTGGCCGAAATCTTCCGCGACAGTTCCTTCAAGATGTTTCGCGGCGCGCTCGATTCCGGCGGCGCCGTGAAAGCGATCAATGCGAAAGGATTCGCTTCGCTCACTACCGGTCAAAGCGACGACCTGACAGAGATGGCGAAGCATTACGGCGCGAAAGGCCTCGCCATGATCAAGGTCGAGAACGGCGAATGGAAATCGCCTCTCGTGAAATTTTTCAGTGAAGCGGAGAAGGAAGCGTTGCGCTCGAAGGTTCTCGTCGAGGAAGGCGACCTCATCCTGTTCGTCGCCGACAAGTGGGAAATCGCCTGCGAAGTCCTGGGCCGAATCCGTTTGCGCATCGCCGAGATGCAAAAGCTGACCGCGAACTCTGACCAGCTTGATTTCCTGTGGGTCACCGACTTTCCGCTGATGCAGTATGACGCAGCGGAAAAGAAATGGAACGCGGTCCATCATCCCTTTACCCGTCCGAAGGCCGAAGATCTTGCCAAGCTGGAAGCCGGTGAATTTGGTCAGGTCAAAGCCGAGGCTTACGACGTGGTGTTAAACGGCGTGGAACTCGGCGGCGGCAGCATTCGCATTCACGAGCGCGATTTGCAGGCAAAGGTCTTCGCCGCGCTCGGCGTCAGCGAAGAAAATCAAGAATCGCTCTTCGGCCACATTCTCCGCGCGTTTCGCCTCGGCGCGCCGCCACATGGCGGCATCGCCTTCGGCCTCGATCGCATCGTCATGATGATTGCCGGCGAAGAAAGCATCCGCGAAGTCATCGCCTTCCCGAAGACCAACCGCATGCTCGATCTCATGTCCCAGTCGCCGAGCGACGTCGATGAGCGGCAACTCCGCGAGCTGGGCATCAAGTTGTCGGAAGAGAAGAAAGCGTAGCTGCCGGCGCCTGGTGTCCGCGACGGGTCCGGAAAAGGATCGCGATGAAAAAGGTAACGATCGTACCGAAGAATATCCACCAGGGAAATTCCATCACGGGGAGCCAATCGGGCTGTTCGTAGAATTTCGTGTGGAAGATATCGGCGACCTTGTTCGGCAAACCACTCAGGATCGCGACGACGATGAAGCCGGCGATCATGGCGAGGACGTTGCCCAGATCGTTCCCGCGAGTGCGGGTGAGCATCCCCGCGAAAAATACACCGAGCAGAGATCCGTAGGTATATCCGAAAATGCTGAGAACGATCGGGATGATCCGGACGTTGGGATAAACGATCACCAGATAGGCGGTCGTCGACGCGACGATGATCATGAGGATGGAGAACCAAACCGTGGCCCAGCGGACGGCGCGCAGACTTTCTTTATCACCAGCGGCTGGATTGATGTACGGTTCGTACCAATCGCGGGTGAAACTGGTGGCGAGCGCGTTCAGCGCCGTGCTGAGCGAACCCATCGCCGTCGCGAAAATTCCGGCCAGGAGCAACCCGCGCAGTCCAACCGGCATTTGGTAGAGAATAAAATGGCAGAACGTTTCGTTCGGCGTTTTTGGCAATGTCGGATCCGGATGCGCCTGGTAGTAAACCCACAGGAGCAGTCCGATGCTCACGAAAGTGAACGCGATGGGAATATCGGCGAGCCCCGACATGATGAGCGACCGCCGGCTCCGGCGAACGTCTTTCGCCGTTAACATCCGCTGGACCATGTCCTGATCCGTGCCGTGAGTTCCCATCGTGATGAAGACTGAACCGATCAGGCCGGCAAAGATGGTGTATTCGGTTTCGAACATGGTCTTCCATTTGTCCCAGCCGCTCTTGGCCGGATCGAGACCGGTCGCGATAAGATCGTTGAGATGGAAATCTCCCCGGCGTTGGACGATTTCATGCCAGCCGCCAGGGATGGCGAAGTAGAGAAGCGCGAGCGCGGCCAATGCGCTCCCGATCATGATTGACGCCTGGATTAGATCGGTCCAGATGACCGCCTTGATGCCGCCGAGCGTCGTGTAGATCGCGGTCAAAATCACAATCACAACCGTGGCGCCGATATAAATCCAGAGCGTCTGCGTTTCATTCGGCCGTGCGCCGCTGATCATTTCGTAAGCGAGAGCAAGCGCGATGGCGGCGACATACAAACGAGTGCCGGAGGCAAGCAAACGCGTGATCATGAATACCGCGGATGCAGCGTTCTTGCTTCCGACGCCGAACCGCGCCGTGAGGTATTCGTAGATCGAGAAAACTTTATAGTCGTAGTACGGCTTGATGAAAATGTAGCTGACCAGGATTCGACCGATGATGGTGCCGAAGGCGAGTTGCAAATAGGTGTAGTCGCGATGGCTGAATCCTTCGCCGGGGGTGCCGAAAAACGTGCCGGCGCTGGTTTCCGCGGCAATGAGGGAGGCGAACACCGCCCACCAGGGAATCCGCCGGCCGCCGAGAGCGAAATCCTCCAGATTGTCTTCCTTCCGGCCCATCCGCAGGCCGATGAAGATGATGATGACGAAGTAGAGAAAGAGAACGCCGATGTCGATGGCGAGGCGGCTGTCCATGGGGACTTATCAAATGACGAATGACGAATGTCGAATGACGAAGGAAGATGATCGATGAAATTGCGCCGCGTAGCCGCCCCTGATTTCGATCTCGAAAAGACGCTGAATTGCGGACAGGTGTTTCATTGGCAGAAAATCGGCGACGCCTATTACGGAACGATCGGCTCGCTGCCCGTTCGTCTTGAACAGGACGACAACCAATTGATCATTAGTGCGCCAGGCGAACTTGACGGCTTAAAGCCGTCAAGTTTTGAAAGACAAGGCGATATTATTGCGGCGGTTCGTCATTATTTGGCGCTGGATCATCCTCTTGCGGACATCTGCCGTTCGTTTCCGAGGGATGTCGCGCTCGATGCGGCAAAGAAATTCTGCCAGGGACTGCGCATTATTCGCCAGCCGCGCTGGGAATGCCTCGCGACTTTCATTTGTTCGTCAATGAAGCAGGTTGCACACATCCGCCAGATCTCCCTCGCGTTACGAAAACGTTTCGGAACGGAAAGGATGATATACGTGAGTCACGTATATGATTTCCCGAGCGCTGAGAGATTGGGGCGGAGCAACGAAGGGGAGCTGCGGGAATGCGCGCTGGGATATCGAGCAAAAAATTTGCTGGCGACGGCGCGGCGCGTAGCGGCTGGCGACGCGGATCTCGATGGCTGGAGCCAGTTGCCGGATGAAGAATTGCGCGAGCGATTGTGTGAGTTGCCAGGCGTGGGCGCGAAGGTGGCGAACTGCGTGATGCTCTTCGCCTACGAACGACTGCGAGCTTTTCCGATCGACGTCTGGATCGAGCGCGTGCTCAAGCAACAGTATTTTCCCAGGAAACGAAACGTGACGGCATATCAGCTTCGTGAATTTTGCGGCCGCTATTTCGGCGAAAACGGTGGCTACGCGCAGCAGTATTTGTTTCATCATGCCCGGGTGAATCGTCGAGGGCGGTGAAGTTGTTAGGCTCGGCGATCTGCGATATGTTTTGCGGGGTGAGCAGCGGCGCGCGCCGCGCCTGAATGAGCGAGAACAAAAGTTACGGACGTAAGCTCGGGTTCGCGATCCTGATCTCGATCGTCCTGCATTTGGCGGTCGGATTTTCCCTGGCCGCGTTCGGCAGCGTTTTTAAGCCCCCCGCGCTGCCGGAGGAAGAAAAGCCTTCGGAACTTACGCTGATGGATTTGTCGCCGGCGCCGCCGGTCGAAAAAAATCCGCAGTTCGTGGACGTCGATAAATCGAAGGAGTCGGCGGAGAAACCGAAAGAGCAGACATTCGAATCGAACGCAAACTCGCTCGCGGCCAGCCAGAAGGCGCCGAGCGGCGATTTGCCGTTGCCGAGCCAGGACGGGAGGGATTTGCCGATCCGCGATCTGGAGACGCACGATTTCTCGCTGGCGATGCAGGGCTCGACGCCGCAGCCGCAGCAACCTTCGCCGCCGCCCGAGACAAAACCGTCGCCGCCGCCAGCGAAAAGTCCCACGCCCGATCCGGAACAGCTCGCAATGCTGAAATCCACTCCTCCGCCGCCGATCAAAGCGCCGGATGAAACACAGCCGTCGCCGACTCCGGATTCCGCGGCTTCCGTTGCGCCACCGGCGCCGCGTCCGAAACCGGAAGCGCCGGCTTCGAATTATCAGGCGCAACGACAGCAGACCCGCATTGCCGGCAGCATTTCGCGGCAAGGCCCATCTTCGGTGAACGCGGTCGGCACGCCGCTCGGGCGTTATCAAAAACAGATGTACGACGCGGTCGGTGCGCGCTGGTATCAGCACATGCAACAGCGGCAGGACCTCGTCAGCATCGGGACGGCGCGGCTGAGTTTTTCAATCGATCGTTCGGGGCGGGTGACAAATCTCAAGGTGCTGGAAAATACCGCGAACGAAGCGTTCGCCAGTGTCTGCCTGCAATCAGTCCAGGAGTTGAAGTTGCCGCCGATTCCCGACGATGTGGCGAGCACGTTGCCGAGCGAAGGGTTGCAGGCGGAGTTGACGTTTATCTCCTACGCGAACTAATGGTGTCGGGATTCGCGCTTCCGAAATGACCGAGATGCTTCAAACGATGGTGAGTTTTTTGAACAAGGGCGGTCCATTCATGTGGCCGCTTTTGTTATGCTCGATCGTGACCGTGGCGACGATCGTGATGGCGGCGCTGACGTTGCAGGAGAAGAAAGTCCTGCCGCTGGTGATCGAGAGCGAGATCGAGCGGCTCATTCCCGGCGGAAGCGCCGAGCGCCTCGTGCGGATCGTGAATGACGACAACTCGTCGCTGGCCGGCGTGGTCCGGACGGCGTTGCAGCATCTGCGCTGGCCGCGCTCGGAAAATATCGAGTCGGTGCAAACGCGGGCGCGTCGGGAACTGGTGCGGCTCGAGCGCGGGTTAATTGTGCTCGAAGTAGTAACGGGAATTGCGCCGTTGATTGGACTGATCGGGACCGTCTCGGGCCTGGTCCATGTTTTTTCCGGGCTCGGCTTGAGCACCGGCGCGTCGGACACGAAAGCCGTCGCGCTCGGAATTTCGGAGGCGCTCAACTGCACGATCTTCGGATTATCGATCGCAGTGCCGGCCCTGATTTCCTTCAGCTACTTCTCGAAGAAGATCGAAGTGATGTCGGTCGAAATGGAATCGCTGGTTTCGGATTTGATCGCGAAGTGCTATTACGGCCGCGTCTCGAGCGGCGATCCAACTTCTCCGCGCGCGATTTCGCCGGCCGCGGCGCGAGCGCCCGTCGGTTAAGGCGCCGACTTGTCGTCATGAAGATCGCAGTTCGGAAACGGCGCGCGCCCTCCATCATTATCGTATCGCTCGTGGATATCCTGACGATCCTGCTGATTTTCTTCGTTGTCTCGACCACGTTCAAACGCGACCAGCCGGAAGTGCAGATCAATTTGCCGGATGCAAAGACGGCGACCAAGGCGTCGTCGGAGTTGGAGCACGCCGTGGTCAGCGTGAGCGAGAACGACGAGGTCCGCCTGGACGGACAAGTCATTGCGGTCGATCAGCTGGAGGCGGCGGTTAAGAATTTACCGGCCACGCGCCGCTCGACCCTGGCGTTGCAGGCAGACAAGAAGGCGACGTTTGGCACGATCATCAAGGTGATGGACGCGTTGAAACTCGCCGGGGTGAAAAACCTGCCGGCGTTCACCCGCGAAGGACAATGAGATTGCAGATTCGGAAATACGGCGACCCGCTCCTGCGGGCGAAAGGAAAACGGATCGAAGCGGTCGATGACGAAATCCGCGCGCTTGCCGAAAACATGCTCGAAACGATGCACGCCGCGAACGGCATCGGGCTCGCCGCGCAGCAGGTGGGTCACGCGCTGCAACTCACCGTGCTCGATGTCACGCAGGTCGAAGATCGGCCGAGCACGATGACGTTGAACGGCGAGCCGGTGGCGGATCTAGCGACGGCGATGCCGCTGGTCCTGATCAATCCGACGCTGCGTTTGAGCGAAGAAACCGATTTGGGGAGCGAAGGTTGTCTCAGCTTTCCCGAAATCACGGCGGACATCGAACGGGCCAGTTCGCTTAAGATGGAAGCGGAGACGCTCGAGGGGGACAAACTGCGGATCGAGGCGTCGGGCCTGCTCGCGCGGGCGTTGCAACATGAGGTGGATCATTTGAACGGCATCCTGTTCATCGACCGGATGAGCTCTGCGGCGAAAGTGAGTCATGGCAGCCGGTTGAAGCGTTTGCAGAAAGAAACGGCGAAAATGTAGCGAACGCGCGATAACTAAATCGCTTTGTAGCTCACCGTGATGCTGCGGAAGACGAGCTGATCGCGTTGGGCCGAGAAATAGAAGAGCTCGAGCATCGTGCCGCCGACAATCCACTGGTAACCGACGAGCGTCTGGATGACGTCCGAATCCGTGTCGCGGGAGCGGGAGACGAGTTTGCCAGTGCCGAATTTGGCGTCGAAGTAGCGGCGGATTTCGCCCATCCGTTCGTTGTAACGCTCGATCGTCCAATCCGGGTATTCATATTGGAGTTCGACCTCGACGAGAAAACCGTCGCGGAAAATGAAAAGGGTGCGGCGCAGTCCCGGCTGGACAAGACCTTCAACTGTCCAGACCTCGCGCTTCTCCTTTTTTTCGCGCGTGACGATTTTAGCCTTCGCGCCGGTCAGGACCTGCTCGAGTCTGGTCATCGAATCGTTCCACTTGAAACCGAAGGGCGGCGGAATGTCGTCGGCTGCGCGGGCGGAAGCGACGCAGGCGCCCAAAACGAGCGCAGCGCAGCAGAACACGGAGCCTTGAGGTCGCCAATTGATCATTGCGTGGAGGCAGCGAGCGCTGAATCCGTGCCAAGGTTGCCGTTTACGTCGAAGCGGTCAACTGATCGAGGTTTCTTCCGTCGCAAACTGCTTTCGACAATTCCGAACGCGATTTTTCGTCAAGAATTTTCTGATTCGCGAACGAAAATAAAATTCAGATTTTTCCTTGTGGGTTCCGCGGACGATTTCTAATCTCAAGCCCGCTGGCCGGGAGCAAAGAGCGCTGGTGTTAATAAGATGTGAACAGAATTCCAAGATCACAAAGAGCTAGAATGAGTATAACACCCGCCAGAGCGAATGACGCAGGCACGAAAGAGAGTTCTGTTCTCTCGCCCACTTGCTCGCCACGCAGCATCGCGCCTGTTTTTCCCTCGTATTTTCACACCTTAACTCTGTTTTCCCCACGAATGTCGTTGCGCCGGTCCAGGAGAAACCTCGTGACGAAAAAATCCCTCAGCCCGCAGAATCCGCTCTCAGCGAGCGAATTCCGGGGTGTTTAACCCTGTTAACAAGTCGGCATGGACGAGAAGTATTCGCAGCTATGGCAGAAACTGTCGGCAGCGCTCAAACCGCAGGTTAGCCCGGACACTTTCAAGCGCTGGTTTTCCGCCGTGAAACTCGTCAGCGCGACGGACGAAACGTTCACCTTCCGGGTTCCGAACAATATTTACCAGTTTTGGATCGAGAGTAACCACATGGCGGCATTGCAGGCGGCGATCGTGGCCGCTTTCGGTTCGCCGCGAGACGTAAAATTCGTGACCGCTTCCGACAGCGCATCCAAAGCGGAGCCGGAAGAGTTGCCGGAGATTTCTCCGAAGGAATTCGTTCGCGAATCGGCGCGGGACGGAAAACAATCGGGCCCGGCGCTCGGCCTGAATCCCCGCAACAATTTCGAATCGTTCGTCGTCGGCCCGAACAACGAGATCGCCCACGCGGCGAGTCTGGCGGTCGCGAAAACGCCGGCGCGCACTTACAACCCGCTCTTCATTTACGGCGGGGTGGGCCTCGGCAAGACGCATTTGATGCAGGCGATCGGGCAATACGTCGGGATAAACAAAAAGGGCGCGAAAGTGATGTATCTCTCGAGCGAGGTGTTCATCAACGAATTCATCGACGCGATCCAGCACAACAACCTCGTGAAATTCCGGAAGCGTTATCGCCAGGCGGATCTGTTGCTGATCGACGACATCCAGTTCCTCGGCGGCAAGGAACGGTCGCAGGAGGAATTTTTTCACACTTTCAACACCCTCTTCGACGGGCATAAACAGATCGTGCTTTCGAGCGACCGCCCGCCTTCGGAGATCGCGAACCTGGAGCACCGGCTCGTCTCGCGTTTCGAATGGGGCCTGACCGCCGAGCTCCAACCGCCCGACGTCGAAACGCGGATGGCGATCCTGCGCAAAAAGGCGCACACCTTGCAGATCAAATTGCGCGACGAAATTTTCGATTTCCTCGCAACCCGGATTCGCACCAATGTGCGCCGGCTCGAAGGCGCGCTCATGCGAGTGGCGTCATTTGCCTCGCTCAGCGGCAAGGAACTGACCAACGAGGTCGTCGAGCATCTGCTGAAGGACATTTTGCAGGAAGAAGCGCGGCATTCGGTGACGATCGAGCAAATCCAGCGGCGCGTGGCCGAACACTTCGACGTCCGTCTCGCGGACATGACGAGCAAACGCCGGCCGGCGAACATCGCGTTCCCGCGGCAGATCGCGATGTATCTCGCGCGCGAATTGACCAAGGCATCGCTCAACGAAATCGGCGACGCGTTCGGCGGGCGCGATCACGGAACTGTCTTGCACGCCTGTAAACTGGTGAAGCGGCGGATGCAGGAGCAGGACAACATCCGGCAAACGATCTCGTTCATCGACAGCGCGCTCCAGCGATAACCGCGGCAAAACACCACGCGCGCCCGAGCGAGATTGCGGTTGCCGAATAAAATCGTAAGCCTTACATCTTAGCTTTCCGTCTCCGACATGAAATTCAGCGCCACCAAAGAAAAGCTGCTCGAAGGTTTGCAACAGGTCCAAAACGTCGTCAGCACCCGCACCACGCTTCCGATTCTCTCCAACGTTTTGCTCCAGGCCAAAGGGAACGAAGTCCATCTCACCACGACCGATCTTGATGTTGGCGTGCGGGGCGCGTTCGAAGCCAGCGTGGAGAAGGAAGGCGCGACCACGCTGCCGGCGCGGCGGCTGTTCACCATCATTCGAGAGCTGCCCTCGAGCGAAGTTTCGGTCGAAGTCGACGGAAAAAACGCGGCATCGATCCGGAGCGGCCAGAGTTTTTTCAAAATCCTCGGGTTGCCGGAGGAAGAATTCCCGCCCCTGCCGAAATTTGAGAACGCAAAGAACGTAACGATTCCGCAGAAGACGCTGCGCGATGGATTACGGAAGACTTCGTACGCGATCTCGACGGATGAAACGCGTTACGTCCTGAACGGACTGCTTTTCAGCTTCAAGGATAACAAGCTCACCCTGGTGGCGACGGACGGACGGCGGCTGGCGATGGTCGATATCGAACTCGAATTTCCGCGGAGCCACGAAGCCGACATCATCGTCCCGACGAAAGCGGTGACGGAATTGGGCCGGCTGCTGACGGACGACGGCGAAGTGAAGGTGAGTGTGGGCAGCGGCCAGATCGCGTTCGAGCTGAACAATACGCTGCTCGTCTCGAAGTTGATCGAAGGAAATTATCCGAATTACAAACAGGTGATTCCGACCGAGACGAAGGAACGCGTGACGCTGGAACGGGAAACGTTCCTCAATTCGCTTCGCCGCGTTTCGTTGCTGGCCAGCGACAAATCGAACTCGATCAAACTCAATTTCACCAAGAACAACATCGACATTACCGCGAACACGCCGGAAGTCGGTGAAGCGAAGGAATCGCTTCCGGTCGCTTACAAAGGCCGCGATTTTTCGATCGCGTTTAATCCGGAATTTTTCATGGCGCCGTTGCGGGCGCTGACCGAGGACGAAGTTTTCCTCGATCTCATCGACGAGATGAGCCCGGGCGTGCTCAAGATCTCGACTCCGTTTCTTTACGTGCTGATGCCGATGCGCATCAGCTCGTAGGCGCGCACGACATCGTCGACCTCGAGGTCGATCATTTTTCCTCCGGGCGCGCGCAGAACAGTGACGTTCTGGTTCGCCGGCGCCCAGATCGCGGGGTCGGTCCAGCCGAAAAGCAGAAGGCATCGCGCCCCGGCCGCGCCGGCGAGGTGGGAAATCCCGCTGTCGTGTCCGATGAAGATTTTGTCTTTGAGAACCGCGGCGAGCTGCGGAAGCGGAAGATTTTCGGCGAACTGAACAGACTTTCCTTTCCAGGCGGCTTGCAGTTTCTGCGTGCGCCCGACGTCGGCTTCGCCGGCGATGATCAGCAGTTGGACGCCGTTCGCGAGGAGAACGTCGCCAAGCGTGATCCACTTTTCGACAGGCCAGTTCTTTGTCTCGCTGCCGCTCCCGGGATGGAGCGCGACCGCGCAATTGCGGAAATGTCGCGCGAAATTTCGGTCGTCGTCTTTCGGGAAAAGGCGCGCTGCCGCATCAGTCAGCGGGAGGCCGATTTGTTGCAGAGGTCGCGCTAGCTGGAATGCCGCGTGTTCACTGTTATCGAGCTTGGAGGGTCCTGCGAGGAAAGTCGCGGCGCCGCACGCGCGAATATTCGTTTCGAAAATTTTGTCGGGATCGTAAAGAAAGCTCAGGATGAGATCGAAGCTGGCGAAGTAATCCGTCAATTCCGCCGGCAACTCGGAGCTTCGCGCGAAAAAACGGGCGAACGATCCGGATTCAATTGAGCGAACCGCATCCGCGTAGAAACGGCGCTCGGCGAGAGCGGCGATGTGTTTGGCGCCGAGAATTTCGAGATGGGCGTTGGGAAAGCGATCGCGCAGCAGTTTGATCGCGGGCAATGTGAGCACGAAATCGCCGAGGGCGCCGCCGCGGATAACCAGGATGCGATTCAGGTCAGTAGCGCGTGACAGCGCACGCGAGGATCGCGACGCCGTAGAGAAAAACGACGCCGTGAGTGATGCGCCACCGGCCGTTGGTTCGCGCGCTCCAATTGATCTGGTCGCGCATGAGATACGGCATCGTGACCCAGAACAGGCCCGCCACAATCAGGATATAGGCGAAAACAGTCACGAGCAGCCGGCTGGTTTCGCTGCGGAAAAACGCGGCGTCGAGAAGCGGTTCGGCCGCGAGCAGAAAAAGAATGCCGAGGGCGCGAGCCGCCAGGAATTCGTCGACGAACCGCAGCACGAGAAGAAAGCCGACTGGGAGAATGAAGAGCAGCGGTTTACGGAACGAAGAAAATTCTCCCATTTCCATCGTGGCGAGCAGCCAGAAGCTCCAGAAAAAGGCGATCGTCAGCAGGACGAATCCAGCCACGCGAGACCGGGGCAAATTTCGCGCCGCGGCCTGAGACGCGTCCGGGCGGACCAATCCCCAAAGCCCGAAAAGCAAAAGGACGATGCCGGCGATGTAGCCGGCGGTCTGAAGCGTTAAATGATAGATCATGCGAAAACCGGAGAGGACCGTTGCATGACGGGCGTCCCATACAAGCTGAATCCGGTCGCTTCTTCGATCCGCAGATCGAAGATTTCACCCGCGCGCTCGGGTTCGCCGGCGAAGACCACGATCTTATTTGTCCGGGTGCGACCCATTAACCGGGATTTGTTTGTCCGGCTTGGTCCTTCGCAAAGCACTTCGAGATCGCGGCCGACGAGACGGGCATTGATGCGTTGCGCAGACGCGTCAACCACGCGGAGCAAGTCCTGGTTTCGCTCTTCCTTTACGCGCTCATCGATCTGCGGCATCGACGCGGCCGGTGTTTCCCGGCGGGTCGAATAACGGAACACGAAAGCGTTATCGAATTGGATTTCTTCAACCAGGTCGCGCGTCCGCTGGTAGTCGTCTTCTTCTTCGCCGGGGAAACCGACAATCACGTCGGTCGTGATCGCCATCTCCGTGCGGGTTTCGCGAATTCGCCGGACGAGCGAGCGATATCTGGCCGCGGTGTAGGGCCGATGCATCGCTCTCAGGATTCGGTCCGAGCCGGATTGAAGTGGGAGATGAACGTGTTCGGCGAGCTTCGGCAATTCTGTGAAAGCGCGCAGCAAATCGTCGCGGAAGCCAATCGGGTGTGGCGAAGTGAAACGAAGGCGCTCCAATCCCTCGATCGCATGAACCGCTTCGAGCAGCTGGACAAACGGACTTTTGCCGGCGACGGCCGGAAATTCGTGCCGGCCATAGAGATTCACGATTTGCCCCAGAAGAGTGACCTCTTTCACGCCGCGTGCGACGAGGCCGCGCACTTCGCGGACGATTTCCTCGATCGAACGACTGCGTTCGGCGCCGCGCGTGCGCGGGACGATGCAGAACGTGCAATGCATGTTGCAACCCTGCATGATCGAAACGAACGCGGTCGCCTGCCGCACGTTCAGCGTGTGATCGCGAATCGTTTCCGCCGAGCCGGTTTCTTCCTCCGTGTCGCAAATGGAAAAGCGCAGATCATCCATCCGCCGTGTCCGCTTTTTCTCCAGTGCCTCTTCCACGTAATCCGCCACGCGATGAAATTTTTGCGTGCCGACTACGAGATCGAGGTGCGGCACCACCGCGAAAAGAGAATCGCCTCGCGCTTGCGCCATGCAGCCGAGAAAACCGAAAACGGTTTCCGGCCGTCGCTTCGCGATCTGCCCCAGCATTCCCATTTTCCCAAGCGCCTTTTGCTCCGCCATGTCGCGCACGCTGCAGGTGTTCAGGAGCACGACGTCGGCGTCGGTCTCCCGTTCCGCGCGCTCATACCCGCGCGCCAGCAGCGAATGCGCGACCTGTTCTGAATCACGCTCGTTCATCTGGCAGCCGTAGGTTTTGATGAAAAATTTCGGCATCGCGAGAGCGGATTGTGACACAAAGCAGAGGCGCGCGCCAACGGCTCGGATGTGCTGAGGCTTGCGCTCGCCCGCCGGTTCCAATTTAATCGCGCGCTATGACTGAACGCGCACCAGCCATCGGGATCATCGGCGGCAGCGGCCTTTACCAAATGGAAGGCGTAGAGGATCCGACGGAGCAACGCGTCCAGACGCCGTTCGGCGACCCGTCCGATGCGATCGTCGGCGGGCGCATGCGCGATCGGCAGGTTTTTTTTCTGCCGCGTCATGGTCGAGGGCATCGTTTGCTTCCGCATGAGTTGAATCATCGTGCGAACATTTACGCGCTCCGTTCGCTCAATGTCCGCTGGATCATTTGCGTTACCGCCGTCGGCAGTTTGCAGGAACAATACGCGCCCCGCGATGTCGTGTTGCCGTCGCAATTTTTCGATCGCACAAGCCAGCGTGCCGAGAACACGTTCTTCGGTGATGGAATCGCCGCCCACGTCGGCTTCGCGGAACCGATCTCAACCGGCCTGCGAAACATTTTGAGGGAGTCCGCGCAGGCCGTCGGAGTTCGTGTCCACAATGGCGGCACTTACGTGGGCATGGATGGACCGGCGTTTTCGACCCGCGCCGAGTCCGAATTCAACCGGCGCCAGGGATTCGACGTTATCGGCATGACCAACATTCCCGAAGCGAAGTTGGCGCGCGAAGCGGAGATCGCGCTGGCCACTTTGGCGATGATCACTGATTACGATTGCTGGAAGGTCGAAGAAGAGCCGGTCTCCGCGCAGACCGTTTTCGGCCATCTCATCGCGAACGCCGAAACTGCCAAGAAAATCCTGGCGGAAGCCATCCCACGCATTCCAGCCGAACCGAATTGGCCGGAGCACCGGGCTCTCGATACCGCCCTGCTTACCGACCGGAGGCTCTGGCCAGCGGCGACGAGGCAGAAACTGGCGCCGATTTTGGACCGGTTTACCTAGGAAAACGGCGATTTCGCAACAATGCGTCGCAATTCGCAAAAATCCTGCTTGCCAACCAGGGGGGAAATATAGTAATTATAAAGACCGTCGGGAGATTCCCGTCTTAACACTACGGAGTTCCAAAGAAAAATGATCACCAAAATCACCGCAGGTTTGCTCGCCGTCGCTCTCCTCGCCGCTTGCTCAACAACCGCCACAACCGCCAAGCGCACGACGCTTCGGGAGACTAACGCCGCCCGCCTCGCCTCGACCGACACGACGTCAGCGACTGAGCCGCCTTCTCCCGCAGAAGGACCGGAAGATATCCCGGGCGAAGGCCCGCGTGATCCGGCGAAGAATCCGGCGCTGGTTCCGTCGCCGCTGCTCCGCCAAAACGCCGCGGGCGGTCTTTAATCGGACCCCGCCGGCGTTACATCCAGAGGCCCCACGACAAAAGCGCGGACGCGTCTTGCCAGACGCCCGACTTGCTGTCGCCAAGCACGACCACAATGATGTCGCGCCCGGGCCGTGTTCCACTCGCGATGAGGCAATGGCCCGCTGCTTCCGTGTAACCGGTCTTCATTCCGTTACAATAGGAAAGCCGCTTCAGGACTTTGTTCGTATTCTCTAACTCACGGGTTCGGCCGTTCGCGTAACGAAAGACGAGATTCGGCAGGCAAACAATCGAACGGATCGTGCCGTTTGCGTAGGCGGCTTTCGCGATGATCGACAGATCGCGCGCTGAAGAATACTGGCCCGGGATGGGCAAACCGTTTGGATTGACGAAATGCGAATGGGTCGCGCCGAGCTCGCGCGCTTTCTGGTTCATCACATCGGCGAACGCTTCAACGCTGCCGGCGGAATCGCGCGCCAGGCAACGGGCGACATCGTTCGGGCTTTTCACGAGCAGGGCTCGCAACAGCTCCAGCCGTGTATAGGTATCGCCGGGCCGAATGTTCAACTTCACAGGCTCGGCCATCGTATCCACGGGCTGCACCGTGACGGGTCGATCGAGATAACCGCGTTCGGAGACGATCAGCGCCGTCAATAATTTCTGGGTGCTCGCCGCCGGCCGCGGCGCGTCGGCATTTTTCTCGTAGAAAATCTCGCCCGTGTGCGCATCGATGACCATCACCGAAACGGCGCGCGTGGCTGGTGCAACCTTCGAAACCGATCCTGGCGGCGGTGGACCGGCTGGCTCCGCTTTTTTTACGTCGGAGGAAAGACCGTCCGGCACCTCCATCGGCCGAACCGTCTTGTAGCTGTGTTTCTTCGCAGCGACGGAAGAAAAGGCTAGCGCGATGGCGCAGAAGCAAACGAGCGTTTCGTGTCGGCGTTTCACGGGCAGAACTTAGAAGCAGAATTTTTGTCCGTGCAAGCGGGTTACGGCGCTATTCATCCGAGCCGCGCTGGATCAACTCGATCTCGTAACCTTCCGGTGCGTCGATGAACGCAATGGCGCCATCCTTCCCGTGCGGGTGAGGCCCATCCGAAAGCGGATAACCTTTCTTCGCCGACTCGCGCGCGAACGCCTCCAGGTCGTCGACCTCGAACGCGAGATGCGTCAGGTCCGGTCCCACCACCACCGGACCGCTCTTGTCGAATTTGCAGATCTCGATTTCCTCGTCGCTCCCCGGCGCTTTAAAAAAGACCAATTGCGAGCCACGACCCGAGGTGTGGCGGCGCGTTTCCTCCAATCCAAGAACGTCGCGATAAAAGGCCACGGTCTTGTCCAGGTCGATCACCCGATATCGCGTATGCAGAAGCTTTTTCACCATTCCTCACTAATTGCGCGTGTGAATTGAATTTCAATGTGATTGGTTAAGCCCATGAAACTAGTGATCGCGGCCACGGGGGCCAGCGGCACGATTTACTTGCAACGGCTCCTCGCCCAGATCGATTGCGCGGCGAACGAAGTCCATCTCGTGATGAGCGGGCACGCCAAACAGGTGGCGGCGCAGGAAGTCGAGCGGCTTGCCATTCCGGCCGGCGTTTCCGAGCACTCTGAGAATGATCTGAATGTGCCGTTCGTCAGTGGTTCCGCGCGCTTCGACGCGATGGTGATCGCGCCCTGCTCGATGGCAACGCTCGGCCGGATTGCATCCGGTTGCAGCGACACCGCGCTCTTGCGCGCCGCCGATGTTTTTCTGAAGGAACGCCGGAAGCTCGTGCTGGTGCCGCGCGAGACACCATGGAGCCTGATCCACGCGCGGAACATCGTCACGCTGCTTGAAGCCGGAGCGGTTGTCCTCCCGGCGATCCCGTCGTTTTACAGTCGACCCGCATCGGTCGAAGCCGTGGCCGACACCGTCGTCTGGCGGATCCTCGATCAACTCGGTCTGCCGAATCCCGCGGCCTACCGCTGGCGCGATGAGAGCGGACAGGCCAAACCGACGTGAAGTTGGAGAGCTGGCCGGCGCGGCTGCTCCTCGCGCTCGGCTTTGGAATTTATCGGCTGTGGGCGCGCACGCTTCGATTGCGCGTTGAAGATCCGCACGACGTCGTCGAGTTCGTCCGACAACAACCGGTCATCTTCGCGATCTGGCACAATCGTCTCCTCATGTTGCCGCGCGTTTTCGATCCCAGCTTTCCGACGCGCCAAAGCTACGGCTTGATCAGCGCCAGTCGCGATGGCGACATGATTGCGAACTGGATCGAGCGCGCCGGTTACGGCACGATTCGCGGGTCGAGCTCGCGTAAAGGCGTGGCCGCGCTGCGCCAGCTCATGGATACTCTCGCCGCGAACGGCAATGTGTTATTCACGCCGGACGGTCCCCGCGGCCCCGTCTATCAGGTCAGCCAGGGCGTGGTTTTTCTCGCTCAAAAAAGCGGCGCGCCGATCGTGCCGATCCATATGGAGTATTCGAGTTGCTGGCGAATGAAAAGCTGGGATCGCTTCGTCGTGCCGCGACCGTTCGCGACACTCCGCGCGATCTTTGGCGCGCCGATCCGGATCCTGCCTCTTGATGGCCCCGAACAATTCGAAGCCGAACAACTTCGTCTCCAGAGCGCGATGATGAGCCTGGTGGAACAACCGTGAGTCCTCCGTAGATTTTCGCTCCATGTCGAAACTCATCGAAGGCCGCGTCATCGCCGAAAAAGTTTACGGCGAACTTCGAGGCGAAATTGCCGCGCTCAAAAAAAGTGGCCGCACGCCCGGACTCGCGGTTGTGCTCGTCGGGGACAATCCCGCGTCGCGCGCCTACGTGCGCTCGAAAGACAAAATGTGCCGCGACCTCGGACTTCATTCCGTGAAGCTCGAGTTGCCGGCGGACACGACGCAGGACGCGTTGCTTGCGCGTGTAGAAGAATTGAATCGCGATTCGGCAATCCACGGCATCCTTGTCCAGTCACCGCCGCCAAAGCACATCGACGAAGCGGCCATCGTGCGCGCGATGGATCCTGCGAAAGATGTGGATGGCTTTCATCCGACAAACATCGCCAAGCTCGCGCTGGGCGATGAGAGCGGTTTCGTTGCATGCACGCCGCTCGGTTGTCAGCGCCTGCTCATCGAGAGCGGAATCGAAATC
>DASQPH010000041.1:0-43566 GCA_035644055.1 Chthoniobacterales bacterium | reverse complement strand
TACGCGGATTACATTCGGACGCCGGACGTCTCGATGCTCGGCGCGTTTATTCTTCCGGTGGCGGAATTCGGCGCAGCGGCACGGGGGCTCTCGCAGTTCGACGGCAGTCATCCGCTGCGCATTTCCGCGTTGGGGCCGAAGACGGACAACGTTGAGACTTTTCAGGCTTCGCTGGTTACAGCGATGGAATCGATCGCATCGTTTCGCTCCACGTCTGGTGAGGCGGCTGTGATCGAACAATTCGAGATGCCACTCCCGGCGAACGTCAGCGCGGATACATTCAAGGTGATCCGGGCGACGATAGATCCTGAGCTGCGCACGTTTTGGGAAGTGCCGGCGGAAGCGGCCGAGCGCGCGATCAAATTAATTGCGGACAACAATCGGTCTCATGCCGGCGGCAAGCTCGGGTTCAAACTGCGGACCGGCGGCGTAACCGCCAACGCGTTCCCGTCCTCGGCAGAAATCGCCGCAGCGTTGATGCCGGCTGGCACTCATCAGGTGCCGATCAAATTCACTGCTGGTCTGCATCATCCCCTGCGGGTTTTTCATCAAAGCGTTCAAACAAGGATGCACGGCTTTCTCAACGTGCTCGGCGCCGGAGTTCTTGGACTGGAACATGATTGGACGGAAAAACAATTCGTGGAGATGCTCGAGGATGAAGACGCAGCCTCGTTCTCGTTCACCGAAGATTCTTTCGCGTGGCGCGATTGGAAAGTCGCGACGGAACGGGTTGCCGCTCATCGCGACTTGGTGACGTCTCTCGGCAGCTGCAGCTTCGATGAGCCGCGCGAAGATTTGCGAGCGCTGAATCTCTTGTAAGGTAGGAGCGCTTCTTCCGAAGCGTTCGACTTATGAAATCGTTTATCGACGTCGCGACCGATTCGCATTTTCCGATCCAGAATCTGCCGTTCGGCGTTTTCAAACCGGCGAACGCCGCGGCGCGAGTAGGCGTAGCGATTGGCGATCTCGTTCTCGATCTTTCCATGCTTGAGGAGCGTGGCCATTTTCGTTCGCCAGAATTCGGGAGCGATTCCGTCTTCTCCGCAGACGCGTTGAATTCGTTTCTCGCCCTCGGCCGGCCGGCCTGGCGCAAAGCGCGCGAAGTGATTCAGCATTTGCTCGACAGCGAAACGGCGAGGTTGCGCGATGACGCCGAGCTGCGCGCCCGCGCGTTCCATTCGCAGAAAGAAGTCACGATGCAACTTCCGACGCGCATCGGTGACTACACGGATTTTTATTCTTCGTATCACCACGCCCACAATGTCGGCACCATGTTGCGCGGGCCGGAGAACGCGCTCATGCCGAATTGGAAGTGGCTGCCGGTCGCGTATCACGGGCGGGCCAGTTCCATTGTCGTCAGCGGAACGGATGTGCGCCGGCCGAAAGGTCAGGTCAAGCCGCCCGACGCCGCGGCGCCGACCTTCGGTCCGACGCGCAGCTTTGATTACGAGTTAGAGACGGCGTTTCTCATCGGTCCGGGAAACGCGCTTGGCAATCCGGTTCCGATCGATCGCGCAAGCGACCACATCTTTGGCCTGGTCCTTATGAACGATTGGAGCGCGCGCGATGTTCAGGCCTGGGAATACCAGCCGCTCGGACCGTTCCTCGCCAAGAACTTTTGCACGAGCATCTCGCCGTGGATCGTTACGCTTGAGGCGCTGGAGCCGTTCCGGAAATCGCTGCCGGCGCAGGATCCTGAGCCGCTGCCGTATTTGCGCCGGCCTAACGACTTCACCTACGATATCCAATTGGAAGCAAGTTTGCGGACGCCATCGCTCGCCGTTCCGCACGTCATTACCCGCACCAATTTTCAAAACCTTTACTGGAGCATTTCGCAGCAGCTCGCCCATCACACGATCAACGGCTGCAATCTCCAGCCAGGCGATTTGCTCGCGAGCGGTACGATTAGCGGCCCGACCGAAGAATCGCGAGGCTGTATGCTGGAACTCACGTGGCGCGGGGCGAACCCGCTTGCGTTGCCCAACGGCGAAAGCCGGAAGTGGCTGGAGGACGGCGATCAATTGACGATCAGCGGTTGGGCGCAAGCCGACGGTTATCGAGTGGGATTCGGCGAAGTGTCGGGTCGGATTGTGCCGGCTCTTTAGCGGCGCCCGGACGCAATGCAGCCGCCAGTCCCTCCGGGCTGGCCTAACGACCGGTTTTCTTCGCGGAACTGGCTACAAATGAGCGGTTTTCGGGAACAGCACTTGCTATAATTTCCATAATTCTCAGCCGTTTCTCCTAGGCCGAATTGCAGTCATTAAAACTAAAAATCAAACAATGAAATCCATTATTAAATACCTATGTCTCATCAGTTGTGTCGCTCTGTCAGCGGCCACAACTGCCCTCGGGGAACCGACGCCAGCACCGTCGCCAACCTCAACCCCCCATAACGAGCCGTCGGCTTCACCGACGCCGAGCGGTACGCCGCGGTCCTACCCGACCCCGACGCCGACGCCTCGTCCTGAGCCGACGCCCAGCGCCACTCCCACGCCGGGTGACGATCACGGCGAAGTGAGTTTACGGGGCTTCTACGGAACCACGTCGCCAGGATCGTTGGTGGTCTTCTACATCGAGAAAAATACGCACATCCAGATTCATCAACTGGATGTTACGGGACAAGTGATCGGCTTCGCCGAAGGGCCGCTCTACAATGGCTACTTCTCGCTGATGCTAACCACCGG
The DNA here is from genome assembly GCA_035644055.1 of Chthoniobacterales bacterium. Taxonomy (GTDB): domain Bacteria; phylum Verrucomicrobiota; class Verrucomicrobiia; order Chthoniobacterales; family UBA10450; genus AV80. Next base: position 40,882 of record DASQPH010000041.1, on the reverse strand, counting down.
ACAGGGGATCGTCGGCAAAGCCACCGCAGACGGTATTATCTTTACGCTCGGCGGACAACCATTCCAAGCGTGGCGGTTCTCGACGTTCGGAACCGATTCCAAAATCGCTGGTGGCTACTTCGGAGTGGCGCACGGGCCGACGGGCGAAAGCCAGGTGATGTTTATCATCGATTCGAACAAGCACATCATCATGATTCAGCGCACGGGCACGCTGTTGACGGGTGGATTTGGGACCGTAACGCCGCCAGCGTCGCCGACGGCCCCATACACGTTTACGCTCAGTTCCTTCATCGGCAGCACCAGCCCGATAACTGGCAGCTTCACGATCACCGACGGCGTGTTCACGGGTATGTTCCAAACCAGCGGCGGGACTTTCACTGTCAACACGTTCAAGAATTCGCTCTTCCACCGAATGGCGAACATCTCTACCCGTGGTCTGGTCGGGACTGGCCAAGGCCAACTCATCGGCGGCTTCATCATTACTGGTGGACCGAAGCTAGTGCTGATCCGCGCGATGGGACCGACGCTCGCAGCGGTAGGCGTGTCGCCAGCGTTGGCGAATCCTATGCTCACCCTCTACGCGGGCGGCAATCAGCTCGCTACAAATGACGATTGGAGGACGAACCCAAACGTCGCCGACATCATCGCGAGCGGTATCGCTCCCGGCGATGATCTGGAAGCAGCTCTCTTGATCCGTCTCGAACCCGGTGCTTACACGACCGTGGTCAGTGGCTCGGGTGATACGACCGGCATCGGACTCGTGGAAATTTACGAAGTCGGTTCCGACTAGACTAATTATCCTTCCGGACAACGAAGGCCTCGCGTCGATCCCGGCGCGGGGCTTTCTGTTTTTCGCAACCTAGAGCTGCGCGATGATGTCGACCATGCGCTGGCGCTGCTTCGCGTCGGGAAGACGACCGATACCCGCCTGCATATTATCCTCCAAATGGGGGACGCTGGCTGTCGCGGGGATGGCACAGGTCACAGCTGGATGCGCGACGATCCATTTCAAAAGGAACTGCGCCCAGGAGTGGCAGTCGATTTCGACCGCCCAATCCGGCAACTGCTTTTGACGGACCTTCGAAAACATTTCTCCGCCGCCAAACGGCCGGTTGGCGAGAACCGCCACGCCGCGAGCCTGGGCGAGGGGAAGAATTTCCTTCTCGGCCTCACGTTCGCCTAACGAGTAGTTGATTTGGATAAAGTCGATCTTCTCCGTTCGAAGCAGGTTCGCGACTTCCGGATAAGCGCTGGAAGTGTAGTGAGTGATGCCGATATAGCGGACGCGGTCTTGTTCTTTCCACGAACGCAAAGTGGCGAGGTACGTCCGGGCATCGACGAGGTTATGAACCTGCATCAGGTCGAGCCGCTTTGTCTGCAACTTCGTGAGCGATCTTTCCATCGACGCAATGCCTTCCTCCTTTCCAGTCGTCCAGACTTTAGTGGCGAGAAAAAGCGCATTGCGCAGATGGAGCTTCGCTGCGATCCCGCCGATGACTTCTTCGGCGCGGCCATACATGGGCGAGGAATCCACGACCCGGCCGCCGAGGGCGACGAAGCGCGCCAGCACTTGTTCGAGTGGCTGACGTTCCGCTGGATTCGGACCGACGTCGAAAACCTGCCAGGTGCCAAGACCGATGACGGGAAGCTTTTCGCCGGATGAGGGGATAGCGCGCTGGAACAAATTGATTCTTGATTCCTCTGCTGACATCGCATTTCTCGCTAACAACAAACCTGCCGCCGATCGGACCACCAAACCCGCCGCTTGCCGTCGCGACATCGACTTCATGTTAGTACCGATATTGGTAATTGGCTCCGGATAGGTTGCCGACGTGAGTCAACCCGCCCGGCATCATGACGTAGCCGCGCAACTTCCGCTGGTCGCGCTTCGAAACAAAGATGCCGCCATCGTGTCCATAGCTTCCGCCAAAGGAGTGCTGATAAACCTTGCCCGGCGCGCGATAGTAATAACCATGCTGGTCTTGAGTCTCGAGCGAGTAGAGACCGCGCGGGAAATGAATCGTGCCGGCGGACGTGTTGGATATCAGTTCAATGAACGGAGGAGCGCTTGTGGTCGAAGTAACTGGTTGCCGTCGGTCCGTGCCGCCGCAGCCGGCGAAAAGAAACCCGATGAGGACAGCTGCGATGGCGCGATCGAAAATGCGCATTGGGCAACTGATCGCGTAAGGCGACGTGCGTCAATCCGAATCCGAAGTTTGCCTTTGCCGGCGACGCCGACCATGATCACAGTCGCATGACATCGACTACTCGCAGAAGTTTCATCAAGGTCACGGCTGCGGCCGGGGGAGCAATGAGTCTGGGAATTGCGTCGCGAGCAAACGGCGCCGACAAGGCAAAGCCATTGCGGATTCTTATTCTTGGCGGCACCGGCTTCACGGGCCCGTTTCAAGTTCGCTACGCCTTAGAGCGCGGCCACAAGGTCACGGTATTCAACCGCGGTAAGAGCCATCCCGGCGAATTGCCGAAGGAAGTCGAGCAACTGATCGGCGATCGCAATGGTCAGCTCGACGCGCTTAGGAACCGGCAATGGGACGTAGCCATCGATAATCCTACTTCCGTCCCGGTTTGGGTGCGCGATGCCGGACACATCCTGAAAGGGAATGTCGATCGCTATGTGTTTATCTCTACGATTTCCGTTTACGGGGACACCAGCAAGGCCAACATCAGCGAAGACGCGCCGCTCGCGAAATATACCGGTCCAGACGCGATGAAGGAATCGCGGGATAGTATCGTTGCATCGAAATTTCAACTTTATGGGCCGCTCAAGGCGCTCTCAGAGCAGGAAGCGGAAAAGTGGTTTCCTAAACAAGCATTAATCGTTAGGCCGGGCCTGATTGTCGGTCCCCGCGACGAAACCGATCGCTTTACTTATTGGCCGGTGCGAATCGATCGGGGCGGCGAAGTGCTTGCGCCGGGCGGGCCATCCGATCCGGTTCAGTTCATAGATGGCCGTGATTTAGCGGAGTGGGTTATCCGCATGGTCGAGCAACGGGAAACCGGGGTTTACAATGCAACCGGACCGGACAAGACACTTGGAGTAGGGGCCATGCTGGAAGGGATTAAGACGGCGAATAGTTCAAAAGCGAATTTCACCTGGGTCGACGCTGACTTTCTTGAATCACAAAAAGTCACTCCCTGGGGCGACATGCCGGTCTGGGTGCCGCCACGCGGTGAAGAAGGCGGCATGGGCCGGATCAATATTCAACCCGCATTGGGCAAGGGTCTGACATTTCGTCCTTTGGCCGTGACCGCGCGAGATACGCTGGCCTGGTTCAAGTCGCAGCCAGCGGAACGACAGAAATTAAAGGCTGGAATAGCTCCGGAGCGCGAAGCCGAGGTATTGGCGGCGTGGCACAAAGCGAAAGGATAGCACCACGAAGCATGTTGTCGGCTTAGGTGGCATCTTCTTTAAGGCAAAGATCCGGCGGGAAATCGAATAGAGCTGTGGGAACCGCCGTTGGCTTAGCATCCGATATCTTCATTCCATAGTTCAGGGCGTTCGGCGATAAAGCTTCGCATCATCTCGACGCATTCCGGAAGGTCCAGGTCGATCACTTCGACGGCGTGAGAACGCATAAAGTCGGAGGCGCCCGCGAAGGTTCGACTTTCGCCAACGATTACTTTTTTGATGCCGAATTGCACCACCGCCCCGGCGCAAAGATAACAAGGCATGAGAGTCGAATAGAGAACCGTGCCATGAAAGCTGCCAATCCGTCCGGCCTGGCGTAAACAATCGATTTCAGCGTGGGTGATCGGATCGTTTTGCTGGACCCGCTGGTTGTGGCCAACAGCTAGTAAGCGGTTATCGAGGACCAGGGCCGAACCAATCGGGATGCCACCTTCGGCGCGGCTTTTCTGCGCCTGCGCGATGGCCGCGCCCATAAAGGTATCGACGATCGACATAACAAAATGGGCGGTGAGGGTTTCGAACCCCCGACCTACTGGGTGTAAACCAGACGCTCTACCACTGAGCTAACCGCCCGAAGTGCGCGAACTATAACCACGCTATCAACCATGCGCCTACCGAAATTTTCTTCTACGTTGATCAAGTAACTAAAAACTTGTTTGTAACTAACCAAGTTATTTCGCTTGCAGTTCCAGCAGGTGGAGCTATCTACTGGCACCATGGACCTATCTCTTCAAAAACTAACGCAAGCAGTCTCCCTGAGACAGCAAATCAGCGCGCTCGAACAACGGTTATCCACTTTGTTCGGCGGCTCAACCACTTCTACTGCCCGTGGCCGGCGCGGTGGTGGCCGTCGTCCTGGCGGCCGTCGTCGTATGTCCGCCGCTACTCGTGCCAAACTCGCGGCCGCGGCTCGCGCACGCTGGGCGAAACGCAAAGGAACTACCGCGAGCGCAGGAGCTGCCCCGGCAGCCAAGGGACCGCGCCGTCGTCGTCGTGGCTTAACCGCCGCGGGTCGGCGGAAACTCTCGGAATCAATGAAGGCCCGTTGGGCTGCCCGGCGCAAAGCTGGCGGTGGCGCACCCAAGGCAGCGCCAAAAAAGAAGCGCGGTCTTACCGCGGCTGGCCGGCGGAAGCTTTCGGAAGCGATGAAGGCTCGCTGGGCCGCTCGCAGGAAAGCGGCTGGAAAAAAGTAAGGCTTTAGTTTCGGTTTTCGCATCAACGCGAGCTGTGCTCCGAGGCGCGGCTCGCGTTGTTTGCTTTTAGTTCTGACCAATCCAGCCCGCAGGCGCTATTACCTCCCAGCGGTCTCGAATTGACGCGAACTCACCCTCAGACAGCGGTCCCTGCTCGACCATCCTTGCGTTTTCCTCCCAGCGCTCCGGCTTTGTGGTTCCGACGATGGCTGTGTGAACGCCGGTTACGCTTAGCGTGAAACGCAAAGCGTGGGCCACGGAATCCTCCATCGGAAGGTCGTGAATAAAATCGTAGCGCAGTTTATTTAGCCGCTCCCAGTAAACGTGATGGTAGGAGGAAATCGGCTTATGGCTGTCTTTCCAGGCAACGTTTGCGATGGGGCGTTTCGCGATAACACCCATTCCTTTCTCGCGCGCCGGCGGCAGGAGCAGATCAATCGCTTCCTGGTCCGCAATGTTGATTGATGTCTGCAAAGAATCGAACACGCCGGTTTCCACGGCATAACGCGCAGCCTGGCCGTCGCCGCTGTAACCGATGTAGCGCGAATAGCCCTTAGCACGCGCGGTCTGGAGCGCTTCGATGGCTTCTCCCTTTCGAAGCACGGCTTCGGAACAACTATGAAGCTGGATCAGGTCCAGATGGTTCGTCCGCAACCGGCGCAAGCTTCGCTCGATGCTTTCCAGCAAAGAATCACGCGACCAATCTTCACTCCCGATGCCACGAGGATGGCCGCATTTCGTAAAGAGATAGTAGTCGCTCCGCCGTTCGCCGACTGTCCTTCCGATGAGCTCTTCGCTGCCTTCATAGCACTCGCCCGTGTCGATAAGATTCAATCCGGCGTCAAGCGCGCCCTTGAGCAGGCGAGCGACAGTTTCCTCCGTCGCTCCTTCAAAGCCGATCTCGGCGCCGCCGAACCCAAGGACCGATACCTGCATATCGGTGTTCCCAAACTGCCGCTTTTCCATTCCTGAATTGTAGGGCGTTTCTGCGAAACGCCAATCGCGGTCTGGCTAGAAAAGGAGTCGGGTCTTTCCCGAACCTTTTGCGATTCGCCCAATTGGTTTGGCGCGCAACAGCCGCGCGACCTTCTCAGCGTCCTTTGCCGCCACGATCGCCACCATCCCGATTCCCATGTTGAACACCTGATACATTTCCGAGCGATCGACCGTTCCTTTCTCCTGAAGGAACTGAAAGATCGGCGGGACGCGCCAGCTCCTGGTTTCGATGAGCGCGTCGCAGTTCTTTGGCAAGACGCGCGGCAGGTTATCGAAGAGTCCGCCACCTGTAATATGAGCGAGACCATGAAGGGTTCCGGCCGGAAGCTTGGCTAGCAGTGGCTGGTAATTTGGATGAACACGAAGAAGTTCCTCACCCAAAGAACGTTTCAACCCCGGTAGTCGTGAACCTGGTTTCAACTTGAGCTGGTCGAAGAGAATCTTGCGAGCAAGCGAGTAGCCATTCGTGTGGAGACCGTTTGAAGGCAGACCGAGAATTATGTCGCCGGGCCGGATTTTGCGGCCATCTATCAGGTCCGCGCGATCCACGACGCCGACAATGCAACCAGCCAGGTCGTACTCACCCTTGCGATACATGCCGGGCATTTGCGCCGTCTCTCCGCCAATCAAAGCGCAACCAGCCGCGTGACAGGCCTTCGTAAAGCCGGAGAGCAATTGGTCGAACACGCGCGTCTCCAGCTTCTCCGCGCCGATGTAATCGAGAAAGAAAAGCGGCCGTGCGCCGAGAACAGCAATGTCGTTCACGCAATGGTTCACCAGATCGGCGCCTACGGTATCATGGCGATTCATCGCAAACGCGATCTTCAGTTTCGTTCCTACGCCATCAACGCTTGCCACCAGAACCGGCTTTCGCATGCCGGAGAAATTCGGCGCAAACAATCCGCCGAACCCACCGATCTTTCCGAGCACCTCTGGCCCATGGGTGCTCTTGACGCGCGATTGGATCCGGCGCTTGACGAGATTACCTAGATCAACGTCTACGCCCGCACGCGCGTAAGCCTTTGTCTTTTGTTTTGCCAAGGCTTACTTCAGCTTCGCGAACAAATCCGGATGCGCTTCTTCGGCGGCGAGCGCTTTCGAGCGCCCTTCACGTTTTTCCATGATGTATTTGTCGAGTTCGGGATCGACCGGCAGCGGATAGTTCCCCGTAAAACAGGCGAGGCAAAACTTGTTTATCGGTTTGCCGGTCGCGCGAATCATTCCGTCAACATCCAGGTATCCCAGGCTATCGACGCCGAGATACTTGCAGATCTCATCCATCGGCATCTGGTTCGCGATCAGTTTCTCCGGATCGGGAAAATCGATTCCGTAATGGCAGGCGAACCGGTGCGGCGGACAACTCACCCGCATGTGGACTTCCTTCGCGCCCGCTTCACGAAGGTTCACGACGCGCGCGCGCGCGGTCGTTCCGCGAACGATCGAATCATCCACTACAACAACGCGCTTCCCTTCCACGGCTTCCTTGATCAGGTTCAGCTTTACCCGCACATCGAAATCACGGATCAGCTGACTGGGCTGCAGAAAGGTGCGGCCGATGTAGTGATTGCGGACGAAAGCGTGTTCGTAGGGGAGACCTAGTTCGTGGGCGAAGCCCAGCGCAGCGTAGTTCCCTGAGTCGGGCACCGGCACGACGATGTCGGCGTCTACTGGAAATCGTCGCGCGAGCTCACGTCCCATTTGAGTGCGGACCTTCGCTACATTAACACCCCCCATGATGCTGTCGGGCCGCGCGAAATAAACGTACTCGAACATGCAAAACGCTTCTTCCTCCTCGCGGAACGGCCATTCCGAACGAATGCCTTCGTCGCTAATGATCACCACTTCGCCCGGCCGGACCTCGCGAATGTATTCGGCGTGGACGAGATCGAACGCGCAGGTTTCAGACGCAAGAATGTAAGCGTCATCGAGTTTACCGAGAACGAGCGGCCGAAACCCGAACGGATCGCGAACGCCGATGATCTCGCGCTCACTCATTATAATAAGGCTGAACGCGCCTTCGAGCCGGCGCAGGACACTCAATGGGCCGCCGCCGTTCTTCGATGGCTGGGCGAGCAAATGCGGGATGATTTCGCTGTCCGCCGTCGTTTGGAAAATGGAGCCTTTGCGTTCCAGTTCGTCGCGGAGAACGGCGGCATTGATCAGGTTGCCATTGTGGGCGACGGCGATCTGGCCGCGGAAGCAATCGACCACGAACGGCTGCGCGTTTTTTAACGTGCTCGATCCAGTCGTGGAATAACGAGCGTGCCCCAGAGCCCGCGTTCCTTTCAACCGCTCCAATTCTTCCGCGCCGAAAACCTGCGAGACGAGGCCCATGTCGCGATGCAACTGGAAGGTCGAGCCGGGGCCGTTGCTTGTAACAATGCCGGCGCTTTCCTGCCCGCGATGCTGGAGGGCGAACAAGCCGTAATAAGCCAGCACGGCCGCGTTCGGATGGCCGAAGACCGCGAAGATGCCGCACTCGTGCTGGGGATACGCCAGCGCGGGGTGCTCGCAATTCATGGTTGGCTCGTGGGGCATCGTACTCACAGCATCCGCTAATCGAAACGCGAATCAACGATCTTCACAAACCGCGGATCGGTTCCGCTTCGCTTTCGACGGCGCGCCGGATCGCGTTGAACCAGTCGTCGTGAATTTCGGCGAGCGGCCACGAGAATTGGTTGATCGAAAGTGCGTCGCCGCCAACCTCGCCGAGTTTTTGGTGCGGAATATCTTTCGCGTGGAGCTTCGCGAGAATTTGTTCCGCATCTTTCGGCGCGCAGGAAATCACGATCCGCGACTGCGACTCGTTGAACAAAACTGTAGCCGCATCCCTGCCTGCTTCGCCGAAGCCGAGCGAAGGCGGGTGGGCCGTGTCGAATTCGATCCGCGCCCCGAGCGATCCATCGGGATTGAAACACGATTCCGCGAGCGCGACCGCCAGTCCGCCCTCAGAACAATCGTGGGCGCTGCGCACCAAACCAGCGCGAATCAATTCCCGGACCGAATTCTGCACGGCCAGCTCCCGTTCGACATCGAGCCGGGGCGGACGGCCGGCTTTTTTCCCGTGACAGACCTTAAGAAAACGACTTCCGCCAAGTTCGCTCCCGATTTCGCCGACCAGGATAACCACGTCGCCCTCTGCTTTGAAGAACTGCGTCGTGACGTGTTCCTCTTGCTCGATCAATCCGACCATCGCGACGGTTGGCGTAGGATCGACGACGCCGGCCGGGCTCTCATTATATAAAGAGACGTTGCCGCCGACGACCGGCGTGCCGAACGCCCGGCAGGTTTCAGCGATGCCCTCGACCGCCTCGCGCAATTGCCAGAAGTTTTCGGGCTTGTAGGGATTGCCGAAATTTAAATTGTCCGTGACGGCGAGTGGCGTCGCGCCGGAGCAGGTGAGATTGCGCGCCGCTTCGGCCACCGCGATCCGTCCGCCTTCGCGCGGATCGAGAGCGCAATAGAGCGAATTGCAATCCGAGGTCGCGGCAAGGATCTTGTTCGCTTCGCGGACGCGAAACACGGCCGCGTCCGAACCTGGCCTAACGACCGTGCCCGTCCGGACCATGTGATCATATTGCCGGTAAACCCAGTTCTTCGAAGCGATCGTCGGATCGCGCAGCAATTCACGAAGAGATTCGACCGCGGATGTCGCGGATGACTCGGATATTTTCTGGATCCAATCCGCGTTATCCGTGTAATCCGCGGTTCCCTTCCTCGCTTCGCGCGAATAGAGGGGTGCTTCATCCGCCAATGGCTTCGCTGGAATCTCCGCGGCCAATGAACCGTTGTTCTGGACCCGCATCATGCCGTCGTCGGTCACACGCCCGATCTCCGCGCAGGGCACGTCCCATTTTTCGAAAATCTCGCGCACGACATTTTCGCGGCCGCGCTTCGCGATAATGAGCATTCGCTCCTGTGATTCGCTGAGCAGAATTTCGTACGGCGTCATGCCCGGTTCGCGTTTCGGAACTTTCGCCAAATCGATCTCGACCCCGGTTCCGCCGCGGCTCGCCGTCTCGCACGTTGAACAAGTCAATCCCGCGGCGCCCATGTCTTGAATTCCGGCGACTGCGTCCGTCGCCAGAAGTTCGAGGCACGCTTCGAGGAGCAGCTTTTCCTTGAACGGATCGCCTACTTGCACCGCCGGGCGATCCTGTTTCGATTCCTCCGTTAGTTCGCGCGAAGCGAAAGCCGCACCGGCCAACCCATCTCGTCCCGTCTCCGCCCCGACATAGAAAACCGGGTTCCCCACGCCACTCGCCGCGCCGCGCGCCAGTTGTTCATGGCGGAGCACACCGAGACAAAAAACATTTACGAGCGGATTACCTTCGAAGCTTTCGTCGAAATAAATTTCGCCGCCGATCGTCGGCACGCCAATACAATTTCCGTAGTGCGCAATCCCGGCCACGACGCCGGTGAACAATCGCCGGTTTGTCTTCACGTTTGGCGAGTTGCCCGTGATGGGACCAAACCGGAGCGAGTTCAGGCAAAATTCCGGCCGCGCCCCCATCGTGAAAATATCGCGAATGATTCCGCCGACGCCGGTCGCTGCTCCCTGAAACGGCTCGATCGCGCTCGGATGATTGTGGCTCTCGATCTTGAATGCGACAGCCCAGCCATCGCCGATGTCCACGACGCCCGCATTTTCTTCGCCCGCCTTCACCAAAATGTTCGGTCCAGTCGTCGGAAACTTTTTTAACTCACGCCGCGAATTTTTGTAGGAACAATGCTCGCTCCACATCACGGAGAAAATTCCGAGCTCGGTAAAATTTGGTTCGCGTCCGAGAATTTTTTTTATGCGTTCGAACTCTTCCGGCTCGAGGCCGTGCTGCTTCACGAGGTCGGGAGTGACGATGGGATCGGGCGCAACAGCCATGCTTGGCGCACGTTAGCGAATGTGACGAAACGCTCAACTCGCGAAAGATTTTCCGCGTATTCGCGAGATAGAAATTCGTTGAATACCAGCCGCGCGGAGGCTGTCTAACCTTTCACTGGCGCCGCCTTTTTTCAGGGACGTCCAGATAGAGGTCTGGATACGAAACCAGACCAAATCAAAACCACAACATGGAAGGGAACATCATGAAAAAGAGCATCCTTATTCTGGCTTGCGCGGCGATCGCGCCTTTTGCTTTCGCGCAGACAAGCACAACGACAACGGAGTCGAGCACCACGAAGACCAATCCGGTGACGACTGAATCTGAAACCACTACTACGACCACATCGACCGATGGTACCGTCACGACTTTCGAGCCGGGCAAGACCATCGTCGTCCGTCGTACAGGCGCGGACGGTCCAATCAGCTATGCGCTGGGCAAGACAGTTCGTTTCTTGAACCGGGCCGGCGGCGAGATCGAAGCCACGAGAATCCGCCCGGGAACACGTGTGCACGTTTATTATGACGGCACTGGCGAAACCCGCGTTGTGAATCGCGTCGTCGTCGACGAATAAAAAGTTAACGAAACAATAACCGAAAAGCCGCGGGTTCCGTGTGAATCTGCGGCTTTTCATTTTCCGCCCGGCGGTCATGATCGCCGGGATGGCCGTAGACATCAGCACGATCGCGAATGTGGCGACCGCGATCACCGTGTTGACGGGTGTGATCTTCGGCTGGGTCGAGGTCCGCCATTTGCGTCGGGAACGCGAAGAGCGCGCCGCCTTCGAGTTGCTTCATACGATGCTGACGAGCGAATGGCTCCGCTCCGCCGTGTGGATCGACACTTTGCCAGACAATATCGCGCCTGAGATTTTGGAAGCCGATGCGCGGATGCTCGATGCCGCGCATTCCATCGGACTGATTTTGGAAGCGGTGGGCTATGCGGTTTACGCGCGCATTGTCCCGCTCGCAATGGTGGACGACATGATGGGTGGAATCGTGCGGGTCACGTGGCGCAAAATGGAACGCTACGTGATGCACGACCGGGCCCGAAGTGGCTCGCAGAAAGGCTGGGAATGGTTCCAGTGGCTTTATATTCAACTGGAACGACACAGCCGGAGTAAGACCAGCCTCCGTCTTGGCGCGTTCGATGTGTTTCGTGATTGGAAGCCGTAGAGTTGCGTTCGCGGCCCAAATCGCAGACCATTGGCCGTGGCTTTTGACCTGAAGGAAATCATCGCGGCGCGGCTGGGTGAGAACTACCAGCTCCACGACCGCCATCTGAACCGGACGCTCGTCGCGGCCCAGCGAGTCATCGGTTTTGACAAGGTCTACGCCCGCGCCGAGGGCGCGTACCTCTATGACATGGATAACGCCGCGTATCTCGATTTTCTAAGCGGCTACAGCGTGTTCAACATCGGACGCAATCATCCGAAGATTAAGAAAGCGATCCGCGATGTGCTCGAGCTCGATCTGCCGAACATGGTGCAGATGGATTGCTCGCTTTTGAGCGGGCTTCTCGCGGAAGCAATCACGAAACGGACGCCGCCGCATCTCGACGCGGTCTTCTTTTGCAATTCCGGCACCGAGGCGATGGAAGGGGCGCTGAAATTTGCGCGCGCCGCGACGCAGCGAAAGCGCGTGATTTCACTTGAGGGCGCGTTTCACGGTCTGAGTCTCGGATCGCTTTCGCTAATGGGCTGCGAAAGTTTCACCGAAGGTTTCGGGCCGTTGATGGAGGGATTTGAAACGCGGGTTGCACTGGATGACCTGGAAACGCTGGAGCGCGAGCTGGCCAGGCGCGACGTGGCCGCCTTCGTCATCGAACCTGTCCAGGGCAAAGGTTGCAAATCGCCGGCAACCGATTTCTTCGAGCGCGCACAAGAGCTTTGCCGGAAGTACGGAACCCTGCTGCTCTGCGACGAGATCCAGACTGGGCTCGGTCGGACTGGAAAAATGTTCGGGTTCCAACACTGGAATCTCGAGCCGGATATCATCACGCTGGCGAAAAGTTTGAGCGGCGGTTACGTGCCGTGCGGGGCGATCGCGACTCGCCGCGAAATCTACCAGAAAACTTTTAGCCGGATGGACCGTTGCGTCGTTCACTCGACGACCTTCGGCCGGAACAATCTCGCGATGGCTTGCGGACTCGCGTCGCTCGAAGTGCTCGACGATGAGAAGCTCATCGAAAATTCCGCTCGGATGGGCGCGCTCTTGATCGAGCGCGTCGACGCGTTGCGCGCGAAGCATTCCTTCATCAAGGAAGTGCGCGGCAAAGGGCTCCTCATCGGGATCGAGTTCCATGAGCCGACCGAGTTCAAGCTCAAGATGGCGTGGAAGCTTCTCCACAAAGTCGACAAGGTTCTCTTCGCGCAAATGGTCGTGACCCAGATGCTGAGCAAGCATCGTATTCTGACGCAGGTCGCCGGCCACGCCATGGACGTGATCAAAATTCTCCCGCCCCTGATCATCGGCGAACGCGAAGTAAACCTCTTCGTCACCGCACTCGACGATGTCCTGACCGATTGCCGGAAGTTCCCCGGTCCGATGTGGGAGATCGGCCAGAACTTTGTCCGGCATGCGCTCGGTTCGAAACGCCCGGTGGCGGCTCGCGATCCGATTTCAGCCTAAGACCGCGCCGAGGGGCGGGCCGCGGCGCCATTCTGTTCCCAAAGTGTTTCTTTCGCGTGCCTAGACAATTCGAGGTAAGGGCAGCGCGATGATGTTGCCGTGGGCGCGGCGCTGCCGCGCATTTCTAGCCTGTTTCCTCGGAGTTCTGCTTTTCCTCGGCGGAGCTGTGCCTGGGTTTTCCTTTGCCTTGAACGGCTATAGATGGCCGGACGGCATGCAAATCGCCATGCGCCTCCAGCTGACGCGGTTCACAAGCGGCCTCCAGGACGGGAGCGCTTCCTGGGATGCGTCGGCGACTGATGCTCTCAATATTTGGAACCAGTATTTGGACACGGTGCAGTTCGTAGCTTCCGAGCCATCCGGCTCATCAGGGAGCGACGGCGCCAACGAAGTTTTGTTTTCCAAGACGGTTTACGGCGACAGTTGGCCCAGTAATGCCCTTGCCGTCACGCTCAAGATGTCGAGCCAGGGCAGTGTCTTCACCGAGACCGACGTTCTGTTTAACGATAACCTGAAATGGAATTCATATCGCGGTCCGCTTCAGGGGAGCGGGGCGACCGGCACCTATGACTTTCACCGCGTGGCGCTCCACGAATTCGGACACGTTCTCGGGCTCGACCATCCGAACCAGCACGGACAGAGCGTCGTCGCGATCATGAATTCGATCATCAGCGATCTCGACCAACTCGCTGATGACGACATCGCCGGGGGGCGCTCGCTCTACGGTGTTCGAATTACCAGTCCACTTGGCCTGCCGCCTTTCCCAGCTGGTAACTCATTCAGGTATCAAATCACAGCGAACAATGCACCGGTGAGTTTTGATGCGACTGGTCTGCCGCCCGGCCTCTCGATCGATCCCAACACTGGGTTGATTAGCGGAACGCCGACCGCTGGCGGGACTTATTCCATTTCGCTCGTAGCTCACGGTTCACCGCGAGACGCTACCGCGATTCTCACGATCACTTTGATCGCATCGCAAATCACGAGCACGTTCGCACCCTCGGTGCATGTCAACGACGGGTTTAACTACACGATCACGGCGACAAATCATCCTTTTGCGTTCGACGTTACCGCTCTGCCTGCCGGATTGTCACTGGATCGATCGACCGGTGTGATTACCGGCACACTTGGAACGCTTGGCAGCTTCCCGATCACCGTCATCGCACATACGCCCTACGGCGACGGCTCCGCCCTGATTACGATTCGCGTGATTCCATGGGACATCACGAGTAACTACTATCCGCTCGCAACGCTCGGCGCCGACTTCAGGTTTCAGATCACGGCCAATAATAATCCGACGAGCTTCGAGGCGATAAACCTGCCGGCCGGTTTGCAGTTGGATGCCGCGACTGGCTTGATCACCGGGACAATAGCATTGAGTGGGAGCTATAACTTCAGCGTTATTGCCCATGGAGCGAAGGGAGACGCCGTCGGCCAAATGTATCTCGGTGTGCCCGCCGCGCCGGCTTTGCAACCAAAGCCAGCCGGGGCGCTTAAGACGTTCGACTTTGCGCCGGGACGACTGGTTTCGGATCCGATCCGATCGCGTGTGTATGCGAGCGACCAGAGCGGAAACGCCGTCGTCGTTATCGATACGGTGTCGTTGATGCCGATTGCGACGATCAAATTACCTCACACTCTCAACGGGTTGGGCCTTTCTGCCGACAACACGAAACTGTGGGTGGCTTGCTCGGATACCTTCACCTACGCGGGCTGGATTATCGGCATCGACTTGGAGAAGCTCGGTCTGCTATCGAGTTTCAGCGTTTCTGTTCCGATAAGCTCCGTCGTGGAAGGCCCCGGAAAGCGGCTTTATGCGAGTGGCCAAGCTATGATCGAGCTTGACGCCAACACTGGTGCTGTCCTGGCGACGCTGAGTTATCCCACGGGGCAACTCGCCGTCAATCAAGGTGTGCTCTATCTCGGTGCGAGTTTTGGCGCTGGGCTCCTGGCTTACGATATTTCCCAGCCCCAAATGCAACTGCGCGAGCAAACGACCGAGCTGCACGGCAGCGGAAGCGGACGCGATTTGAAGGTCAGCCACAACGGCCAATACGTGGTTTCCTTCGCCGCTCAGGGTAACGGTCGCGTCTACGGCATGACCGCGACCTCCCTGTTCTCAGGCGCCGATGTTCGCAACGTCTTGGGCAACTTTATCAACAACTCGAGCAACTTCGCAGTGGCCGTGGGCCCGGGGGCATTCAGTAATGACGATACGGTGTTTTATCAACCGGCCGCAGTCGAGCAGGTCGACAGCTTTGGCACGTCGCGGCTCGAGATCTTCGATATCGCTTCGTTTACCCAAACCGGCGTGATCGATCTGGGTCACGTCTCCACGTCGCAGAACGCGCCCTATGTAAACGACATGGTGGTCGATGGGACCGGGGCCTACATCTTTGTCAGCACGTCGGTTTATAATTATGCGGGGCAGTTACGAGTTTATCCGACTGGTCGAGGGACGGCGCAGCCGTTGCCCAGCACCCCCGATCGGAGCGTGCTCAACGTGTCGACCCGCCTGCGGGTGGATGCCGGAGATAATGTCGGGATCGGCGGTTTCATTCTCAATGGCACCATTCCCAAGAAAGTAATGATTCGGGCGATCGGCCCGTCGCTGTCAAAAGGTGGAGTTGTCGGCGCGCTGGCGGATCCGGCCCTTCAGGTTTACGACGCGAGCGGTCAGCAGGTCGGGCAGAACGACAACTGGAATTCGCATCGGATGGAAGCGCTTGTCTCTGGCTTGGCCCCCACTGACGAGCACGAGTCGGCGTTGATTCTCACCCTTCAGCCTGGCGCTTATACCGCCGTAGTGCGCAGCGTTACAGCCAGCGCGGGGGTGGCTGTGGTGGAGGTGTACGACCTCAGTGCCACGGACACCGCTTCAAAGCTGGCCAATATCTCGACGCGCGGCAGGGTCGCGACCGGCGAGAACGTTATGATTGGCGGATTCATTGTCGGCGGGACTCAGCTCACACGTGTCGTGGTTCGCGCGATCGGGCCCTCGCTGAGCAACTTCGGGGTCGCCGGCGCGTTGAACGATCCAATGCTGGAAGTGCACGATGGGAATGGAGCGCTAGTCGCGCAGGATGACGATTGGCGCATGTCCCAGGAACAACTGTTGATCCAAAGCGGGCTCGCTCCAGTGGATGACCGCGAATCCGCGATGCTGCTAGTCCTTCAACCGGGTGCCTACACGGCAATCGTGCGGGGAAAAAACGACGGTGTGGGCGTCGGGCTCGTGGAGATTTATAATCTGGATTCGAATTAGCAAAGCCGACGATGAACCTTCCCTGCCAGCGCCAACCCCTGTCCAACGTCTTCGCCATTGTGTTTGTTTCCTCCGCCCTGTTTTTGGGTTTCGGAGCGCGCGGCTTTGGACAAAGCCATTGGGAAGTAAAACCGAGTAATACGACCGCTTCTCTCAACGGCGTTGTTTTCGGCAATGGCCTTTTTGTGGCCGTCGGCGACAACGGTGTGATTGTAACTTCACCGAACGGAGATGTCTGGACGCCCCGCGCCAGCGGCACGACGAATCGCCTGCCCGCGATCGCTTACGGAAATGGCCGTTTCGTCGCGACCCGCGAAAACCGGACCGCGCCTGCTTTAACATCGCCGGATGGCGTTACCTGGACGCCAATCACTGTGACCAATGCAAACGGAGCGCCGGCAGAGTCTACTGCCTGGAAGGGAATCGCCTTTGGCCAAGGACGCTTCCTGACGGTTGGGGATTCCTCGGTTTTGTATTACTACGCAGACATCCTCCGGTCGGACGACGGCGTCAGTTTCAAAGTGATCTTGCCGGCGAAATATCCCGAACCCGATGCGCTCACCGAGAGGATCATTCGCCTCTCGTTCTTTCGCGACCGGTTCTACGGCCTGCTGGAGAACGGCTGGTTTGTCGGGACGCCCGACGGCGTTACCTGGAAAGGTTCCATTGGCAGCGGCGTAGTCATGGCGTCGGATGGATCTACCAAGGTGGCGACGGTGACTGCGTCCTACGGCGATTCGACGTTCTCCGTCGATGCCGGACACACCCTCGGCCGGGCGAGTTCGCCTCTGACGAAGATGAATGGGGCCTGTTACGGCGCCGGGCGATACGTAGCGGTCGACTACCAGGGCCGAATTTGGAGTTCGGAAACGGACGGCGAATATTGGCGGCCCCGCGAACGTTATGCGCAGAATGGCGAGGAATTTCGGGCGGTTGCTTTCAATGGTGTGGATCGTTTCGTTGCCGTGGGGTCGGCAGCGCCGGGGAGTTCTGCTCTGATCGCTGTCGCCACGGCCGATCCTCCGATCCGAAGTTTTCCCGGTTCCTACACCGTTTACAGCCTGAAAGACCTGACGAAGGGCGTTTTTGGTGGACAGGTGTCAACGATTAGTAACACCGGCATCATCGGTGGCTCGATTCTCAATTCTAACAACGCGAGCCTCGGCGCGATCATCCGTGACGGCGTGGTCACGACCTATCCCGATCCGGTGTCCCATAGCTATCCGACTGTCGTGACGTCGGTGAATGATAGCGGTTCCGCTGCCTTGAATGTGAACCTATCGCGGTTCCTTAATTGGGGCGTCGCACTCCCGCAACAGTCTCGCACCTTCCCCACGCCCGGACTTTATAGCACGGCGGCGTCGATCAATGCCAATGGCTGGATTACCGGTAGCTATCGGAGCTACGACGGCAGCACGAGGGGTATCTATCGTTACAACTCGAATACGGACGAAACCATCGATCTCGGCAATCTGGGTCTCGGCGGTCCCGACCGATTTTCAATCAGTCCCGACGCCACTTCAATAAACGAATGGGGCGACATTGCCGGTCGATA
Source organism: Chthoniobacterales bacterium (assembly GCA_035644055.1). Taxonomy (GTDB): domain Bacteria; phylum Verrucomicrobiota; class Verrucomicrobiia; order Chthoniobacterales; family UBA10450; genus AV80. Next base: position 22,936 of record DASQPH010000041.1, on the reverse strand, counting down.
CGTCTCCGGCTACTTGAACGGGGCCGCGTTGGCTACTCCATTCCGCTTATCAGCCAACGGGCAATTGATTTCTATTCCGTTACCCAGTGGTGCCGGCTACGTCGAGAACATCGTCATCAACTCGCGCGGAGATGTGGCCGGCTCCACGGATCTCGCCACTCAAGGGACCGCTTTTCTATTCAAGGACGGTGTGACGACCGACATCGATGTCCTTAAATCAGAGGGCAGCGCCGTCCGGGGAATGAACAACAAGGACGAGGTCGTCGGCTATTTCGAAGCGGCCAGCGCCAAGTCAGCTCAATCAGGTTATTTGACCGCCTTTCTCTATCAGGACGATGCGATGTACGACTTGAATAGGCTTCTCGACGCGAGCGGCGATGGGTGGGTTCTTGAGCAAGCGACCGCCATTAATGACGATGGTACGATCGTTGGCGAGGGACTAAGGCACGGCGCTTCAAAGGAACCGTTTCTCGCCATCCGAAACGCGGGGAAACCGGCGGATGTGCAGACTCGATTCGTCAATGTCTCGACCCGCTTACGCACCGGGACAGGTGACGACGTGCTCATCGGAGGGTTCATCATTAGTGGGGGGCCGAAGCGTGTGGTCGTGCGCGCCCTCGGACCTGCTTTGAAAAACCTGGGGAATCCGGCCGCCAGCCCGCCCAACCTTCTCCCCGATCCGACCCTGGAGTTACTTAACGAGCGCGGCGAACGGATCGCGTTTAACGATAACTTTACGGATCTGCCCTATTTTTCTCCCGACCGTGTCGCAATCGAGAGCAGCCGCCTGGTGCCCCCGTACCCGGATCTACTTTGCCCGGATAGTGTGATTACCGCGCTTCTTCCCGAAGGCCACTACACCGCGATCGTGCGAGGCAAAGACGGCACGGCTGGTAACTGCCTTGTCGAGATCTATAACGTCGACACCGATTACACGCCTGGGTTGCTCAACATTTCCACCCGCGGCCCGGTCGGAAACGGTGATGATGTCATGATCGCGGGGTTTATCATCCGCGGTGATCGCGAGCGGCGCGTCTTGATTCGAGGCGTGGGTCCGAGTCTGGCCGAGTTTGGCGTCGCCAATCCGCTCCAGGATCCCACTCTCGAAATCCACGACCAGAACGGTCAGATCGCGCAAAATGACGCGTGGCGCTCGGATCAGGAAACGGAGATTGTCGCATCAGGCTTGGCGCCAAAAGATAACCGTGAAGCGGCTGTGATTCTATCGCTGTGGCCCGGTGCTTACACGGCGATCCTCCGCGGCAAAGATAACAGCACCGGCAACGGCCTGGTTGAAGTTTACGCTCTGCCCTGATCGGGCTCGGGGCGGGCGATCTTAGTTTCGTATTGTCGATGGGGCCGTCGAGGCGTACGGTGAAAAAGACCGCGGCCATTCCGGTTCGGTCGCTTTGAGGAGACTAATCCCATGACTACGGCCACGGCGAATCAGGAAAAAACGGGAACGAAACTTAGCCAGCTCGATCAACTCAAGAAATTCACGACCGTTGTCGCCGACACGGGTGACTTCCAGACGATCAAGGAATTCAAGCCGCGCGATGCGACGACGAATCCCAGCCTGATTTACGCGGCGACCCAAAAGGAACAGTATTTCCATTTGCTCGATGAAGTGCTGGCCGGCCGGAAGAATTCCGGTCTATCCGGCGCGGACCAAATCGAGGACATCATTGATCATCTCCTGGTGAAGTTCGGCTGCGAGATTCTCGAGATCGTCCCGGGCCGGGTTTCGACGGAGACCGACGCGCGGCTTTCGTTCGACACGGAAGGCTCGATCAAAAAGGCTCGCCGCCTGATCAAGCTTTACGAAGAAAAGAAGGTCGATCGCCAGCGGGTGTTGATCAAAATCGCGTCGACCTGGGAAGGGATTAAAGCTGCCGAGGTCCTCGAAAAAGAGAACATCAATTGCAATCTCACGCTCATGTTCTCGCTCCCCCAGGCGGTCTTGTGCGCGGAAGGCGGGATCGAGCTGATCTCGCCATTCGTCGGCCGGATTTACGATTGGTACAAAGCGGCGAATAAGAAAGAGTACACGGGCGCCGACGATCCGGGCGTGCAATCGGTCCAGGAGATCTACACCTATTACAAGAAGTTCGGTCACAAGACCGAAGTGATGGGCGCGAGCTTTCGGAACGTGAGTCAGATTCTCGAGCTGGCGGGTTGCGATCTGCTCACCATCAGTCCCGAGCTGCTCGACAAGCTGAGCGACTCCACCGAACCGGTGGAACGCAAGCTCGATCCGGAAGCCGCCAAGAGTGCGGATATCGAGCGGCTCCAGCTGGATGAGAAAAAGTTCCGGTATCTGCTGAACGACAATGCGATGGCGAGCGAGAAAACCGGTGAAGGAATTCGGAAGTTCGCGGCCGATATCGTGAAGCTGGAAAAGTTTATCGGCAGCAAATTGTAGGTGGATCGAGCGCTCCGCGCTCGATGCCAAATCGCAACATCGCGCGGCGGAGCGCGCGATCCACCAATGTTCAACGTCGTCCTCGTCGAGCCGGAGATTCCGCCGAATACCGGCAACATTGGCCGCCTCTGCCTTGCCACTGGTTCGACGCTGCATTTGGTGAAGCCGCTCGGCTTTTCTATCGACGACCGCGAGCTCAAACGCGCCGGACTCGATTATTGGAAGGAAGTCGACGTCGAACTCTGGGACTCGTTTGCTGATTTACGCGCGCGGCACGTCTCCGGCCGCTTCTTTTTCCTGACAACGAAATCCAGGCGCGCCTACTACGACGTGAGTTTCAGTGCCGGCGATTTCCTGGTGTTTGGTCGCGAAACGAAAGGGCTACCGGAAAGTTTGCTCACGAGGCATCCCGAAGAATTGTTGACGATTCCGATGCGCGGCACGCGCAGTTTGAATCTCGCCACGGCGGTGGGGATTGTTTTATTCGAAGCCATGCGGCAACAGCAACGTTCGGCCTGAGTATGGGATTGCCGCGCCCTGTCGCCGTTTTCGTTTACCATGCCCTCGGCCGCGTTCAGGCGCTGGCGGCGAATCTGGCAAATGCCGGCCGATCTTTTCCGCGGGAATATCGCCGCTACGATGTTTCCAAAATGCTCCGGGCGCATCGCCTGGCGCGCCGGCTTCGCGATGGCGAGGAAATCCTCGATGTCGGTTGCGGCGACGCCGGGCTCCTGCGCGACGTGGCCTTGTTTCGCTCGTTAAAACGGCGCGTCGGAATCGATGTGGAACTGCCGCGTGCGCCAGAGCCCGGGATCGAAGTCGCTGCCTATGATGGCCAATCGCTGCCGTTTCCTGATGCCAGCTTCGACTCCGTCATCTTTGGATACTTTCTCCATTATCTGACGCGCGAACACGCGCTTCGATTATTGAAGGAAGGATGTCGGGTGGCGCGGCGAAATATTTTCGTGCTCGACGACAGCCAGCCGGAGTGGAGTTTTTGGTATCGAATGCGGAACCGGCTGGAGCGGCTCCGGAGCGACATCCTTTATCGCGCGGTCAGCGGAGAACTTTACCGCGGCGCTGGGAACGAAGAGATGTATTTGACCTACGATGGCTGGCGCGCCCTGCTCGAAATGCTGCCCCGGGTTGCTTCAGTGGAAATTGAGCCGCTCGATCGAATCTCCGGCCTGGTGCATCACACGTTGTTCCACGTCCAGCTGAAGGCGGTTGTTACCAACCAGGTTGAATAAACGCAAACCCGGACGGTCTAACCATTCGAGGGACAATTATGAAAACACTTTTACTTTCAGCTCTGGCTTTGGCGGTCGCGGCCGCGCCGGTTTTCGGCGAGGACCAGGACGAGCATAAACAGCCAAAGAAACAGGCGCCGGCACAGCGGCAGGCGCCGCCGCAGCGGCAGGTCAATCAAGTGCCGAAGAGTTACACTCCAAAGGTGCAACAGCAGATGAACGCGCGGACCCAGGCCGTGTTGCAAAACAAGCCAAACGTCAATCGGACCTACACGCCGAAGACGTATCCGCCGAATGTTCAGAACCGGACGCGCACCTTTACCCCGCCGAATCAGGACACGGCGGTGAATGCCAACACGAAGCTGAACGACCCGAATTGGAGCCGGAATCGTTATCGCAACAATCCGAATGTCGTGCAGACGCCGAATACGAACGTTCAGTCGAACAACAACACGAACGTCCGGAACCGCGATTGGCAGAACAACAACACGAACGTCCGGAATCGCGATTGGCAGAATCGACGGAACAATAACAACACGAACACGACCTTCACGTATCAGCAGGCGCGGAACCGGTTTAATCACCATCACCACGACCGCAGTTGGTGGAGAAGCCGCTATTCCCGGATCAGCCTCTTCGCCGGCGGCTACTATTTTTGGAATGACGGTTATTGGTATCCGGCCTACGGCTACGATCCGTACTACAGCACCTACACCTACGACGAGCCGATCTACGGCTACAACGATCTCGATCCCGGCCAGGTGATCGCCAACGTTCAATCTGCGCTCCAGGAGCAGGGTTATTATAACGATGAGGTGGACGGGTTGATCGGACCGAACACGCGCGCGGCGCTTTCGAACTTCCAACGCGACCGCGGTCTGCCCGTAACGGCCGCAATTGACGGGCCGACATTGCAGGCCCTGGGCCTTTACTAAACGCCAGTCATAGCCAGAGGCCGTCCCGCAATTGCGGGACGGCTTTTTCTCTTTGGATTGCGCGCCGCCGCGATTCAGCGAATGCTGTCGCGCCATGGCCGAACCGCAACTCGTTGCCCGCGATCTTCGCCGATCATTCCGCATCGGCTCACGCCGGATCGAAGTGCTGCGTGGCATCTCGATGGACGTCGCTTACGGCGAAGCGGTCTTTCTTTGCGGCGCGTCGGGCGCGGGAAAAACCACGCTGCTCTATACGCTTGCCGGATTGGAGCGACCGGAAGCCGGCACGGTGGAATTTGAAGGACGCCGGCTTTACACGGGCAGCTCGGGTTCGCAGGCCGAAGTGCGAAATCGGAAAATGGGTTTTGTTTTCCAGGGCTATTTTCTTTTGCCGGAATTGACGGCGCTGGAAAACGTGATGCTGCCCGGATTGATTCGCGGCAAAACAAATCGCACGGCGGGCGAAGCGTCGCTGGCGGACGTAGGGCTTTCGGATCGGCTCCATCATTTGCCGGCAGAACTTTCCGGAGGCGAACAACAACGGGTCGCGATCGCGCGCGCATTGACCAACGATCCGGACATTGTTTTCGCCGACGAACCAACCGGCAACCTCGATTCGAAAACGGGCGACGCGATCATCGAATTGTTGCTCAAGCTGGCGCGAACGCGGAACAAGACGCTGCTCGTCGTCACGCACGACGTGCGGTTGGCTGCGCTGGGTGACCGGGAACTGCACATCGCCGATGGCGTGCTGACTTAGCCGTCGTATATTACGCCCATGAGGGCGAAAGGCCTGCGATGGATTGCCGTCATGTCTTGGAGCGCCGGCAAAATTTTCGCCCAGGAACCAACCACGCTTCCGCAAGAATGGTTCACCAACAAAAGCACCGAAGGCACCTTCGCGACCTCGGCCGGCGCAATGGTTGAAAAGCAACTGCGTCCTCGCGGCATTGATGACCCGCGCGTTCTGCACGCGATGGCGAAAGTGCCGCGCGAAAAATTCGTGGCGAAAGAACTGGAAGCGAGCGCCTACGAAGATCGACCGTTACCGATTGGTTTTGGCCAGACGATCTCGCAGCCCTACATCGTCGCGTTCATGACCCAGGCCCTGAAACCGAAATCGACCGATCGCGTGCTGGAGATTGGCACCGGTTCGGGTTACCAGGCCGCTGTCCTGAGTGAATTGGTCGCGGAAGTTTACACGATCGAGATCGTGAGACCGCTCGCTCAGCGGGCCGCCACGGTTCTGAACGCGCTCGGTTACAAGAATGTTCTCGTGAAAGGCGGTGATGGTTACAAGGGCTGGCCCGAGCACGCGCCGTTCGATGCGATCATTGTCACGGCCGCGCCCGATCACGTTCCGCAGCCGCTCGTCGAGCAATTAAAGGAAGGCGGCCGCATGGTTATTCCTGTCGGCAAGACCTACGCGCAGGAGCTTCAGGTTCTCGAAAAGCGCGGCGGCATCGTGAAGCAAACCGCCGCGGTTCCGGTAAAGTTCGTGCCGCTGACGCGCGATCCGGAAAAGAAGTAAGTAGCTTTCCTACTTGAATTCCCCGCGAACCGCTTGAGATTTTTTCTGTGCTAACAAAAACCTCGACAGCGGTAATCGACGAACCGGAACAAAAGGAGACGACGGCGAAAGCTCCGGTTAAGCCTGCGGTTGATTCGCAGAAGAAAGCGACGACGGCCCCCGCGCGCGAACTGACCATTTACCTGGACGGAAAATTTGTGCCCGAATCCGAGGCGAAGGTCTCGGTGTTCGATCATGGCTTGCTCTACGGGGACGGAATTTTTGAAGGTATTCGCTTTTACAACGGCCGCGTTTTCCGGCTTGAGGAACATCTCGACCGGCTCTGGGATTCAGCGCGTTCGATCTGCCTCGAAATTCCGACGAGCCGCGCCGAAATGACGGAAGCGCTTCTGGAAACGATCCGGCGAAACGATCTTCGGGAAGGTTACATTCGCCAGATCGTCACTCGCGGCGTGGGTAACCTCGGATTGAACCCGACCCAATGTAAGCGGCCGAGCGTGATCATCATCGCGACCACGATCGCGCTTTATCCGAAGGAAGTTTGCGAGAAGGGACTGACGGTAATTACCTGCGCGACGCGACGGACCGGAGCGGCGGCGCTCAATCCCGCCGTGAAATCGCTGAACTATCTGAACAATGTCATGGCGCGGATCGAAGCGAATCTCGCCGGCGCGGATGAAGCGTTGATGTTGAACGAAGCCGGCAACGTCGCGGAATGCACGGCCGACAACGTCTTCGTCATCAAGAAGGGCCAAATCTTCACGCCGCCGATTTCGGCGGGAGCGTTGCGCGGGATCACGCGCTCGGTCGTGTTCGACGTCGCGGCGGAACTCGGCCTCAAGGTCATCGAGACGGATGTAACGCGTCACGATGTCTTCATCGCCGATGAATGTTTCCTGACGGGAACGGCGGCCGAGGTCATACCGGTAGTAAAAGCGGACGGAAGAACCATCGGGACAGGCAAGCCAGGTTCGATCACGATGCGGATCATCGAGCGTTTCCGCAAAATGACGCGTGAAACCGGCACGCCGATTTACGAGTGACGTTGTCGAAATTCGGGACCGGCGCAGAAGGTGCTCAAACAGTTGAGCGTTGAATGTTTCAAGCGTTTCGAGGTCTAATCTACAGAGATGTTGTGCGACGTTTGTAAATGTAATGACGCGACAGTTTTCCTGACGCAGATCCTCGAAGGGAAAATGCAGAAGGTGAATCTGTGCGATGCCTGTTCGAAGGAGAAAGGTGTTCAGGACCCGACTGGGTTCGCGCTCGCCGATCTGCTGCTCGGTATCGGCGCGGCGGAGGAGATCGAGAAAGGAACACCGACGCAGAAATGTCCGATGTGCGGATTTACCCAGGCTGATTTCAAAAAAACCGGCCGGCTCGGCTGCAGCGTTTGTTACGTCACGTTTGCGGAAGGGCTCAACAGTTTGTTGAAGGCGATGCACAAGGGAACGGAACACGTTGGCAAGCTGCCGCAGCGCGCTCATCGAGAAGTGGAGCTGGACGATCGGATGCGCACGCTCAACGAAGATTTGCAAAAGGCAGTCGCGGAAGAGAATTACGAAAACGCCGCGGCGTTGCGCGACCAGATCAAGCAGCTCGAGCACGAGAAAGCGGTCTAGGTATGAAATTCGCGAACCTGATGTCGACCGGCGGCGAATGGCTGCGCGGCGAAGGACCGCATCACCAGATCGTGATCAGCAGCCGGGTGCGACTGGCGCGCAATTTGAAGCAGCGCGCATTTCCCGGTTGGGCAAAAAAGGCGGAGCGAACTTCGATCCTCGAGCTGATCAAGCCGCGCGTCGAAGAATTGCCGGAGATGCAGGATTCGTTTTCGGAATTGTTACAGGACCTTTCCGCGCTCGAAAAACAGGTGCTCGTCGAACGCCATCTGATCAGCCGCGAGCACGCCGCGAAAAACGTGGGCAGCGCCGTGATCATGAATCGGCGTCAGACGTTAAGCATCATGATCAATGAAGAGGATCATTTGCGGATGCAATCGATCCGGTCCGGGTTGCAATTGAAGAGCGCGTTCAAGCTGGTGGACAAAGTCGACAGCACGCTCGAGGCGAAACTCGATTTCGCCTACGACTCGAAACTCGGTTACCTGACCGCGTGTCCGACGAACGTCGGCACCGGGATGCGCGCTTCCGCGATGCTTCACCTCCCAGGGCTGGTCTTGAGCGACATGATCAACCAGGTCATCCAGGCCGTGAACAAGATCGGGCTCGCCGTTCGCGGACTCTACGGCGAAGGCACCGAAGCGATGGGCAATCTCTTCCAGATTTCGAACCAGACAACGCTCGGCGAAAAAGAGGACGAGATCGTGAGCCGGCTCAGCAAAGTCATCGAGACGATCATCGAGAAGGAACACGATGCCCGGCAGATGTTGATCCAAAGAAAATCGAACACGCTGTGGGACCAGATCGGGCGCGCTTATGGCGTGCTCACATTCGCGCACGCGATGACTTCGAAAGAAGCGCTCAATTTATTGTCGATCATGAAACTGGGGATCGATCTCGGCGCGTTTCCGGAAGATCGACGGCTGCCGATCGACGAACTGTTCATCGAGACGCAGCCGGCCCATTTGCAAAAGAGCTCGCAACAGAAGTTGAACGCGGAGGAGCGCGACCATTTGCGCGCCGAAATCATCCGCGCGCGTTTGCGAGTGTTCCCTAAACCTGATATTACTAAACTAGCGAAGGAATCGGAAAACGGATCGGCTCCCGAGCCACCAACCAATGAATAATTTTACCCCGCGAGCCCAGCAGGTCCTGGCTCTCGCTCGAAAAGAAGCCGACCGCTTCAATCATAATTACGTCGGGACCGAGCATCTGTTGCTGGGCCTGATCAAGCTGGGGCAGGGCGTGGCCGTCAACGTCCTCCAGAAGATGGGGCTCGATCTCGAAACCGTGCGGATGGAAGTCGAGAAGCAGGTCGGGTCGGGGCCGGAAACGAAAATGGTCGGCAACATTCCGTACACGCCGCGGGTCAAGAAGGTGCTCGCGCTGGCGGGTAAGGAAGCGAAGGCGCTGAATCATTCCTATGTCGGCACCGAACACATTTTGCTGGGGCTGTTGCGTGAAGGAGAAGGTGTCGCCGCGCGGGTGCTGAAGAGTCTCGAGGTCGATATCGAACGGACGCGGAACGAAATTCTAAAAGAGCTCGATCCGAACTTTACGCCGCCGGAATCGGAACAGGAGGGCGGCGAGCCGACCTCCGGGAAGAAGGACGTAAAGACACCGGCGCTGCGTGCATTCGGGCGTGAGCTGACTGACCTCGCGAAGAAGGGCGAGCTCGATCCGGTGATTGGACGGCGCAATGAAATCGAGCGTGTGATTCAGGTGCTCTGCCGCCGGACCAAAAATAACCCGGTGCTCTTGGGCGAAGCAGGCGTGGGCAAAACCGCGATCGCGGAAGGGCTCGCGCAGGAAATCGCAAACGGCAACGTGCCGGAATTGTTGCGCGACAAAAAAGTGGTGACGCTCGACCTCGCTTTGATGGTCGCGGGGACAAAGTATCGCGGCCAGTTCGAGGAACGAATCAAAGCGGTGATGGACGAGATTCGCCGCTCGAAGAATGTGATTCTGTTCATCGACGAATTGCACACCATCGTCGGCGCCGGTTCGGCCGAAGGCGCGATGGATGCCTCGAACATCATCAAGCCGGCGTTGAGCCGCGGCGAATTGCAGTGCGTCGGCGCGACCACGCTGAACGAGTATCGCAAATACATCGAGAAGGACGCGGCCCTGGAACGACGCTTCCAAACTGTGAAAGTGGATGCGCCGACGGTTGAAGAAGCCATCCAGATTCTAAAAGGGCTGCGGCCGAAGTACGAGGAGCATCACAAGGCGAAGCTGACCGACGAAGCGCTCGAGAGCGCAGTGAAACTGTCCGACCGCTACATCACGGGCCGGTTTTTGCCCGACAAAGCGATCGACGTCATGGACGAAGCCGGCGCCCGCGCCCGGATCAATGCGATGACGCGGCCACCGGACGTGAAAGAAATCGAGCGCGAGATCGAAGAGATTCGCGTCGAAAAAGAAGCGGCCATCAAGGCGCAGGATTTCGAGAAAGCGGCTTCGCTCCGCGACAAGGAAAAGCAGTCCAAGGAAAAGCTCGACAACATCTTGACGAAGTGGCGCGAAGAGCGGGAAGAAAAAGAAGTGCTCGTGACGGCCGACGACATGATGCACATCATCTCGAAGGTCACCGGGGTTCCGCTCCAGCGAATGGAACAGAAGGAAACCCAGAAGCTGCTCGCGATGGAAGGCGATCTGAAGCTGCGGGTGATCGGTCAGGACGAAGCCGTCACCGCGATCAGCAAAGCACTTCGCCGTTCCCGGGCGGATTTGAAAGATCCGAAGCGCCCGATCGGCTCGTTTGTCTTTCTCGGGCCGACCGGCGTTGGCAAAACTTTTCTCGCTCGCACCCTCGCCGAATTTATGTTCGGCGATTCCGACGCGCTCATCCAAATCGACATGTCGGAGTACATGGAGAAATTCACCGCGTCGCGGTTGATTGGTTCGCCTCCGGGATATGTCGGTTATGAAGAAGGCGGTCAGCTTTCCGAAGCGGTCCGTCGCCGTCCGTATTCCGTCGTGCTCTTCGACGAAATCGAGAAGGCGCATCCGGACGTGATGCATTTGCTCCTCCAGATCCTCGAGGATGGGAAAGTGACTGATTCGTTAGGCCGAAAGATCGATTTCCGGAACACGATCATCATCATGACTTCGAATGTCGGCGCCGATTTGATCCGCCGCCAGACGACGATGGGTTTCGGTGCGCCGAAGGACACGCAGGATTACGAGACGATGAAGGAAAAGATTCTCGAAGAGACCAAGCGCGCCTTTAAGCCGGAATTTCTGAATCGCCTCGATGAGATCATCGTGTTCCACACCTTGACCAAGCCCGACCTGCTCAAGATCGTGGACTTGGAAGTCGACAAGGTGAAACGGCGCCTGAAGCTGAAGGAAATCGAGATCGTCCTCGACGAACCGGCGCACGAGTTCGTGATCAACAAGGGATACGATCCGACATACGGAGCGCGCCCAATGCGCCGAGCGGTCGAACGTTACCTCGAAGATCCGCTCGCGGAAGAGCTGCTCAAGGGCACGGTGAAAGCCGGCGATACCGTGCAGGTGACAGTCGACGGCGACAAACTCGTGTTCCGCGCTGCGGAGCCGCACGCCAGCACGGCAGCGAGCGCAAGCTAAGCGCGCGGATGCGCTTCGGCATACGCTTTCTTCAAACGCTCGACGGTGACGTGCGTGTAAATCTGCGTCGTCGACAGACTGGCGTGGCCTAGTAACGCCTGGACGCTGCGCAAATCCGCGCCGCTATCGAGCAGGTGCGTCGCGAAACTGTGACGGAGTTTGTGAGGACTCACCGAGATGGGAATCGACGTGTGCCGTAAATAACGTTTCAAGATCAGCCAGATCGAGCGCGGCGAAATCCGGCGGCGCGATTTGTTGATGAAGAGCGGACCGCTTTGCACGTTCGCGGCGGCGCGATAGCGCGAGACGGCTTCGAGCGCCGGCAATCCGACCGGACAGACACGTTCCTTTCGCCCTTTGCCGAGGATGCGAACCGATTCGGTGTAAATGTCGAGATCGGCAACATTGAGCGAAGCGAGTTCGGCCAGTCGCAAACCGCTGCTGTAAAAAAGCTCCAGGATCGCGGCGTCGCGCAACGGCATCCAGGTCGGCGCGGCCTTTTCCTTTGGCACGCGCAACGGCGCGGTGAGAAGTTCTTCGATCTGCTTTTGGGTGAGAACCAGCGGCAATTTCTTTTCCGCTTTCGGCAGTTGCAGTTGCCGGACCGGATCGAGCGGCAACTTCTTTCGTTCAACCAGAAACCGATAAAACGTCCGAAAGGCCGAGAATTGAAGGCGGATGTAGGAGCGCGCCTGGCCGTTCTTCATCAGGGCGAACAGGTAATCGCGAAAATCGTCCGCGGTGCATTTCTCCCACGAGCGCACATTTTTTTGGGTGCGAAACGCCGCCAGCGCCTGCCTGTAAACGCTGAGCGTGCGCGGCGAAACGTTCCGCTCCACTTCGAGGAAGCGAAGAAACTCCTCGACGAGTTTGTCGCGGGAGTTGCGCGGTGGCACGATGCTACTCGGGCTTCTCGATTTCCGTGGCGCGGAGTGCGGCCCGGGCCCGATCGCTGTACTGACTCTTGAAAATCGGCGCCGGATTTGTCGAGATCAGCTCGTATTTTTTCAGAACGAACTCCTGATAAAACCCGTTACTCGCCGGCTCATAAACGGTCTGGCCGCTGAACGAGCCCCAAAGTTTGTATTCGTAATTATTGTCGCTGCCGAAGCTGAGCTTCTCCCGATCCGGCGCGAGCTTTTCCTTTTCGTTCAGGACCACGAGTTTCGCGGTGCTCCAGGGTTGACCCGGTTTGCGAACGTATCCCCAGAATTTGTAAACCGATCCCTTGAAATATCGATGGCCAATAAAATAATCGCCGGGCGGTTCCGCCGCGATTTTCTGCGACTGATCGATCCTGGCCTGCTGGATTCCAGACGGCATCGGAGTTTCGCACCCGGCGAGGAAGAACAGGCCGAGAAAAATTTCGAGGGCGAAGAGGAATTGGACAGCGCGTTTGCTCATGGACAGTTCCTTTTATCGCAGGGAAACGGTGCGCGCAACCTTGCTTCTGTAGCCGTCGCCCTGCGGGCGATGCGAGGAAGTTGTCATCCTGAGCGAAGCGAATGGATCTCTGAACATTTCTGGTCTCCCACCGCGCCGAAATATCAGAGATGTTTCGCTGCGCTCAACATGACAGCCCAAGAGATGACAATCTCGGCGGAGGCGCCGTCGATAGCTGCGAAAACTGCTCTCGCGGTCGCCGCGGCGACCGGCTACAGAAGATTTTGCATCGCGGCCAGGTTCTCCTTACCATGGCGGCGTGCTGGAGCTGGAAGTTTACGCGGCCGGTGTGCGCGAGCTGAACAAGATCCTCGAGCTGGACATTGAGCTGGGGCCGATCGGCGGACTTCATTACAAGGTCGATCGCAATCACGACATCGTTTACATGGAACTGGAGGTGGCCACCGTGACGTTCCGCGAGATCCGGTCCATTTTCCGCAAGCTCGGCCTCGATCCGAAATTCGTCGGTGCCATTCCGGCGGAATTGCGGCCAAAGACCAGGACGCAGCTTCTCGAGACCTGAACGCGCGCGCTTTCTCTCGCATGTTCGTCAGCTTGATTCGCGCGGTGGGTGAGACGGCGGTTTCGTTCGCGGTTTATGTCGGCGATGTCGTCATGCTCGCCGTGGAGACCGTCGGCGCCGCGTTCGCGCAAAAGATCCGTTGGCGTCTGTTTCTACAGCAGATCGTCGAGATTGGTTTGCGTTCGCAAGTTGTGGTCATGATCACCGGCGCGTTTACCGGCGCGGTTTTTGCGGCCCAGACCTATTTTCAATTCAACAAGCTCGGGATGGGGTCTGCCGTGGGCGCGGTCGTATCGGTTTCCATCTGCCGCGAGCTCGGACCGGTGTTGACCGCATTGATGGTGACCGGCCGCGTCGGCGCGTCGATGTCGGCGGAAATTGGAACGATGAAAGTGACGGAACAGATCGATGCCTTGCGCGCCCTCGCGGTGCATCCGATCGATTATCTCGTCGTCCCGCGAACGCTGGCGATGATGGTTTCCATGCCGTTGCTGGTCGCGGAAGCGGTGGCGATCGGGATCGCGGCCGGATATTTCGTCGCGATTTTCCTGCTTGAGATCAACGGCACCTATTACATCGCGAACATGGTTCGCTGGACCATGATGCGCGACATCATCATGGCGCTGACGAAGGCATTTATCTTTGCGTTGCTCATTGTCTTCATCAGTTGCCACAAGGGCCTAACGAGTCGTGAAGGCGCGGTTGGCGTCGGCAAAGCGACGACGGAAGCCGTCGTGAATGCTTCGCTCGCTGTCCTGATCTCCAATTTCTTTTTGACCATGGGCCTGAACATTATTTTCCCCGCCGGCTAGCAATGACTGAGAACGGATCCGCAATGATTCAGGTTCGCGGCCTGGCGAAGAGCATTGGACAGCAGGAAATTTTGCGTGGTGTAGATCTGACCGTCGCGAAAGGGGAGACGCTCGTGATTATCGGCCGGAGCGGCGGCGGAAAAACCGTGCTGCTAAAACATCTCATCGGGTTGATGACGCCGGATGCCGGTGAGATCTGGATCGACGGCGAAAACATCATCGGGCTGAGCGAGCGAAAACTCGCCCCGATCCGGCTCAAAATTGGGATCTTGTTTCAGGGCGGCGCGCTCTTCGATTCAATGACGGTGGAAGAAAACATCGCGTTTCCTTTGGAGGAAGCGGGTGAACGCGATCCGAAAAAGATCGCGGAGAAGGTGCGCGAAATCCTGGAAGTGATCGAGCTCGAGGGCGAGGAAGAAAAGATGCCCGTGAACTTGAGTGGCGGAATGAAAAAGCGCGTGGGTCTCGCGCGCTCAATCATCCGCCGGCCTTCCTGCGTGCTCTACGATGAACCGACGGCGGGCTTGGACCCGGTCGTGTCCGACAGCATCAACCGGTTGATTCGCCGGCTGCAAAAGCGATTCGGCGTGACCAGCATCGTCGTTACCCACGACATGAAGAGCGCGTTCCACATCGCCGATCACATTGCCTATCTGCACGAGGGCCGGATTTATTTTTACGGCACACCGCAGGAACTGGAAATTTCCGACGACCCGCTGATTCAGGATTTCATGCTCGGACGGTCCGAGCGTGAGCCCATTGCGGAAACTGGTGACGCGATGGGAACACGTGATAGAGTCGTGAGCTAAACCCTCCACGAAAAATGGCGACGCGACACGGCGACAAAGGTCTGGAGTTGAAAGTAGGCGCGTTCGTCCTCGTCGGGCTTGGTGTGCTGGCGGTCTTGCTGGTCCAATTCGGACGCCTCGGCGAAGGCTTTCAGTCCTATTACCAATTGCTGATTAAATTTCCGGACGCGAGCGGTCTGCTAAAAGGTTCGGATGTTCTGCTGGCGGGCGCGAAGATCGGTCATGTTTCCGGCGGGCCCCATCTGGCAACGTCGGGCCAGGGAGTGGAAGTGCCGGTGCGGATTTTTGGTTTCGTAAAAATCCCGGCCGGAAGCCGCTTCACGGTGGGTTCCTCGGGTTTGCTTGGCGACAGATTCGTGTCCGTGACCGCTCCGCAACACATCACGGAGGATTTTATTCCAAAGAACAGCGTGATTGAAGGGACGCGCGACACGGGCATCGACGATCTGACGAAAGAAGGTGGAGCGCTCGTCGAAGATTTGCGCACGGCTGTGCAAAATGCGAACGGAGCAATCGAGAAACTGACGAACGACGCGCTGTCCAAGGAGAATTTAGACAACATCAAATCGGCGGTGGAGAATTTGAACACGGCCACGACGGCGCTCGCCGCCTCGACCAAGAAAGTAGACGGCGTTCTCGATAAGGCGAGCGAGACGATGGACTCGGCGAAGAAGGCCGCCGACGATTTGCCGACCGCAATTGCGGACGCGCGCAAGACGATCCAGGCCGCGACCGATCTGATCCAGAAAGCGTCGACCGGCAAGGGCGCCCTCGCGACGTTGCTCTCGAACCAGGAAGTTTCGAACGACCTGAAAGCGCTGATCACTAATCTGCGAGCGCACGGCGTTCTCTTTTATCGAGACGACGCCGCGAAAGCAGAAGCGCAACGCCCGCCAACTCAACCCCGCCGGAACACCCGACCCTGATGACCCCCATCCTCACCGTCAATTTATTGCGCGTCCTTTTCGTTACGTTCTGCGGCGCGATCGGCGGCATCGTCACTTCGGAAACGCAGGGCAATTACATCCCCGGCATCATGATCGGCGTGGTCTTCGGGCTGGCCATGGTTCTCGCCGATCGACTCCTCAAAGGCTTTTCGCTGCGCGCATTTTCCTCGGCCACGTTTGGTTTGCTGCTCGGACTGCTTTTCGCCAATCTCTTCAGCGCTTCCGACATTTTGCGCTTCCAAAGCGACACTGTGCAGTGGGCCGCGCGCCTGATCATTTACTGCGCCTTTGGTTATCTCGGCATGATGCTCGCGATGCGGAGCAACCGCGACGAATTTTCGCTCATCATTCCGTATGTGCGTTTCGCGCGCGAGACGACCCAGCATGAACCGCTCGTGGTGGATACCAACGTCATCATCGATGGCCGCATCTCCGATCTCGTTGCGACCGGGTTCCTAAGCCGGGCGCTGATCGTGCCGCGCTTTGTTTTGGGAGAATTACAAATGCTGGCTGATTCACGCGACCCGATAAAGCGCGAGCGCGGCCGGCGCGGCCTCGACATTTTGAATCAGCTCCAACAATCGCGCGAGCTCGACCTGACGATTCACGACACGACGGGCGACGCCGATCTTTCCATCGATGCGCGGCTGGTTCGAGCCGCGAAACTGTTGCAGGCTCGGCTCCTCACCAACGACCAGGCGCTCTGCCAGGTCGCGCGTTTGCAGCAGGTCCCGGCGCTGAATCTCGCTGATCTCGCGCGCGCATTGCGCCCCGCCGCCGCCGCCGGCGATGAGTTGGAATTGAATCTGGTGAAGGAAGGCCGCGAATCGCACCAGGCCGTCGGTTATCTGCCGGACGGAACCATGATCGTGGTCAATCATGCCAGAGCGCATTTGGGAAAGGTCGCGACGATAGTCGTTTCGAGCGCCCTCCAGACCGGCGCCGGCCGGTTGATCTTTGCAGAGTTGAAGGACGGCGCCGCGCCGCGTCCGTCGTCGAGCGGGCCGGCGCACTAGAACTTCAGCGGACCGCCGGCCTAGAGCCCGACCGCAGCGCGCACGCGCTTCATCACCTTTCCGGCTTCCTCATTCGCACGAGCCGCGCCGCGTTCGAGCACGTCATCGATGTAACCCGGATCCTTCAGAATTTCTTCCCGCCGCTTGCGCATCGGCTCGAAATATTCCCAGAGCCTGGCGAAGACTTGTTTCTTGAAATCGCCGTAGCCAGTCCCGCCTTTGCGGAACGCGTCGCGCATCGTCTCGGTTTCTTCCTTCGTCGCGAAAAGCGAATAGAGCTGGAAAATCGTCGAGGTCTCCGGATCCTTGGCTGCTTCGACCGGCTGCGAATCGGTCACCATGCTCATCACCCGCTTCCGCGTTTCCTTTTCCTCGCCGAAAATGTCGATCGTGTTGCCGTAACTCTTACTCATTTTCTGGCCGTCGATTCCGGGCACCGTCTCGGTCGCCGCCTGGATCTGCGGCTCGGGCAACTTGAAGATCTGCCCGTCCGGCTCGGACCCGTAGGTCTCGTTAAATTTCACGGCGATGTCGCGCGTCATTTCGAGGTGTTGTTTCTGGTCTTTGCCGACTGGAACGAGGTCGCTGTCGTAAATCAAAATGTCCGCAGCCATCAGGACTGGATAGTTGAACAACCCCGCCGACGCCGGCAATCCGCGCGCGATTTTGTCTTTATAAGAATGACCGCGTTCGAGCAGCGCTTTGGGCGTGACAGTCGACAGGACCCAGGTCAACTCAGCGACCTGTGGCACGTCGCTCTGGCGAAAAAGCGTGCCGCGCTCGACATCGAGACCGCAGGCGAGAAAATCCAGCGCGATCCGCCGGCTGTTGGTCCTTAGCGTTTCCGGATCGTTGATGGTTGTGAGCGCGTGATAGTCGGCGATGAAATAAAACGTCTCGTTCTTCGCGGATTCCTGGAGCCCGATGGCGGGCCGCATCATCCCGAAATAATTTCCGATATGGAGAATGCCGGTGGGCTGAATGCCGGAAAGAATGCGCATAATGGAGACTTGCCGAGAGGTTCCGCGACGCGATTAGGAATGACAAATGGAAATGGTTCGCCAATTCCATGCACGCCGCGCAGGATTCGCCGCGTGCAAAGAAAAGTCGCCCTTATCTCCAGCTTATTTTTCGCGAATTGTCTGACCTCCGGTTTCGCCCAGGGACCGGCTCCATCACCATTGCTTTCGCCTGCGCCGGTCTTGCAACCGGCGGCGCCGTTGCCCGAGCTCGCGCTTCCCCATGAATTGACCAAGCCCGATCTCGAAGCGTTTCTCGACGCGCTTATCCCCGCGCAACTCCAGAACCGCGACATCGCCGGCGCCGTCGTCGCGGTCGTCAAGGACGGACAGATTCTGCTTTCGAAAGGCTATGGCTACGCCGATTTCACCGCGAAGAAACCGGTCGTCGCCGACCAGACGTTGTTTCGTCCCGGCTCGATCTCGAAAGTGTTCACCACGACCGCGGTGCTCCAGCTCGTCGAACAGGGCAAACTCGATCTCGACCGCGACGTGAACGATTATCTGGACTTCGCGATTCCCAAAACCTACCCGGAACCGATCACGCTTCGCCGGATTCTCACTCACACCGCCGGATTCGAGGAGACGGTGAAAAATCTTTTCGTTCCAAGCGCGCGAGAGATGCGGCCGCTCCGTGAATATCTGATCGCCGCGATGCCCGCGCGAATTTTTCCGCCGGGCGCGGTCCCGTCGTATTCGAATTATGCACTGACAATTGCCGGTTACATCGTGGAGCGCATTTCCGGCGAGCCATTCGACAAATACGTCGCAGCTCACATCCTCACGCCGTTGAAGATGGACCACTCGACTTTCGCCCAGCCGTTGCCGGAAACGCTCGAACCGAATATGTCGCAGGGTTACCTGGCCGCCGCACAGGGCCCACGGAAATTTGAATTCGTGACCGCGTCGCCGGCCGGCGCGCTTTCGGCGACCGCGCACGACATGACGCGATTCATGCTGGCGCTGCTGGGTGAGGGGACGTTCGACGGCGCCACGATCCTCAAACCGGAAAGTGTCCGCGCGATGGAGTCACGGCAATTTGAGCTGCATCCCGCGCTGCATGCGATGGGATTGGTCCTGATGGATTATTCGATGAACGGCCAACGGATCTTTGGCCACGGCGGCGATACGATTTTTTTCCACAGCGACATGATCGTGATGCCCGACGCGCATCTCGGCCTGTTCATTTCTTATAACAGTGCCGGCTCACGTCTCGGCGGCGGACGGACCGAAGTCATTCGCACCTTTTTGAATCGGTATTTTCCGGAACCGGTAACGGCTTTGCCGGCGATCGATTTGAAAACGGCGCAGGCCGATGGACGGGCGGTGAGCGGCGTCTACACCGGAAGCCGCCGCTCGGAATCGACCCTGTTGAAAGTGACGGCTGTTCTCGGCCAGGCCGCCGTGACCAGCGACGAGAAAGGCGTGTTAACGGTCGAGGGCGTGCAAAGCCCGCGCGGCGGATTAAAACGATGGCGCGAGATCGGGCCTTTGGTTTACCGGGAAGTCGACGGGCCAGATGTGATCGCGTTTCGCCGGGACGCGAACGGCGTCGTCACCGATTTGTTGCCGGCGATGCCGATTCAATTGGCGCAACGCGTGACCGGCCTGGCGAGCAAAAAAGTTTTGCTGCCGGTTTTGGGGGCGAGCCAGAGTCTGATCGTTCTCACGCTGCTACTCTGGCCGGTGGCAGTGATCGTGCGGAAACGTTACGGCCGGCCGCTCTTTACTAGCGCGCTTGATCGTATTCTCTACGTCTTCACCCGCATCGATTGCCTGCTTCAGATTATTTTCGTCGCGCTCATTCTGTTGCCGCTGAGCCTGGCTGACAAAAACATCGGGTTCATCGGCGACGGCGTTAATCCATGGCTCAGCACGGCCCACATTTTCGGATGGCTCGCAGCGGCTGGCCTGGTGATCGTCGCATCCGCCGCGGTTAGGTCCTGGCGCGTGCCCGGCTTGGGTTGGTGGGCGCGAGTCCATGCAACGTTGCTTCTGATCGCGGGCGTGATTTTCATGTCGTTCGCGTGGTGGAACCACCTGCTGTCGCCTTCGCTACGCTTTTGAGCGCGCGGCCGAAGCGTCTGAGGTTGTTACTTTTTTCCACAGATTTACGAACAATCTTTCGCGCTTTGCCATTTCGGGCGTAGGCTTCCTGTGGATCTTCAAACCCCTCTAAAGTCGGTCGCCTCTGAAGGTCCAGCGCCCCCGCTCAATTCCGAATCCAACTGCATCATGAAAATTAAGTCCTTTCTTTCTATCAGCCTTATCGTCTTGGCGCTTCCGTTTAGCGGGCACGCCGCGACCTGCGCCGTTCCCGCTGGATATCCCACGATTCAAGCCGCCGTCGATGATCCCGCTTGCGACACCGTCAATGTCACGCCCGGCGTTACGCCGAAAATGTTTTCATTTCTCGCGCTGTCATCCTGAACGGCGCACAGGCCGGCCAACCAACAACGGGCCGCATTTCAGACGGCCCGGACGAATCGACTGTCGTGGGAGCGAACCCGACCGGTGCGAACGCCGTGTTTGTCATCAACGCCTCCAGCGTCACGATCGACGGTTTTACGGTTAAGAATTCTGTGATAACCGACGCCGCGATCGGCATTCAGATCAGGCCGAGCAATGATTCAGTCGTCCTGAATAATTTCATTGATGGAATCACGACCGGTGATGTCACCCCCCGGCGGGCCGCGCGATCGGCGTTCACATGCAGAACGGATTGCTCAACGTCGACGTCAGCAATAACGACATCCGCAACCTTCTCGGCAGCGGGACCGCGACCGGCATTCAGTTTGGCGATAACGATGCGACCGTCGGCATCGACATTTCCATCATGCAGAACAACAGCATCTCCGCCGTCACCAGCACCGCCTCCGGCGCTTCAGCTGTCGTTTGTCTAAAGGCTTCTCCGACGTCCACCGCATTTTTCTTTCAAACCAATCACGTCAGTGATCTTACTGGCGCGACTTCCGTGCATGCGGTCGATATTGAGGCCGAGGTCGTAATTCCGCTGGTTCTCTCAAACGATTTCACGGGCTTGACCAGCTCGAGTGGCGACGTCGCGGCGATCTTCTTTAATAACGATCCGCAAATGTTTAACGCCGATTGCAGCGGAAACTTTTTTTACCTGCCCTCGACTGCTTACGGCATCAAACTTCAGGGTCCATTTGATCCGACCATCCCGCCGCCGATGAGCGCCGGCTGTTGCTGGTGGAATAGCCCGGATGGTCCCGGTCCGGTCGGGCCCGGGCATGGCTGTCTGGTCAGTCCCGATGTTCGTTACAGTCCGTGGCGCGTCACGCCGAGCGCGGACCCTTCGGCCTGCGTTGGCAATAATGTGCCGATGTCCGAAAACGATTGTAAAAACGGCGGCTGGATCACGCATATGCATCCTGATGGCAGCTCCTTCAAGAGCCAGGGCGATTGCGTGCAGTACGTGAACAACGCTCACTAAGCGCCGCGCCTGATCACGATTCGGGAGAGGCGGTCCCGCGAAGGTGGGACCGCCTCTTTCCTTTCTGACCACGGCGGCGAAGGTTCATTCCTTGTGAAACTTTCGCTCGCGCAACGATTCAATCTTTTTCGTTACGGCCCGCCTGGTCGCCGATTTGAATGCGTTCGCAAAATAGAAGAGGCGCTTTGCACCGCGATGCCGCCTCGCGATCCACGTTATTTTGACGTCGGCGAATTCAGAAACTGGGAGCAGTTAGAGATCAAATATCGGCAACTCGCCGGGGAGCTTGGTCATCCGGGCAAGATCCCCGCGCCCGGTGAGATCGAGTTCCTTCACAGAATGGTCGATCTGGACGACGTCCGTTATCCCGGTGGCATCGGCTCGCGCGATTATTTTTTTCTCACCTGCCTGGTCAGCATTCTTGCGCCCCACCGTGTTATCGAGATCGGGACTCTGACTGGATTTTCCACGGCCATTATCGCCGCCGCCATCTATCATCAGCATGGCAATCGTAGCACGATCAACGTTGAGACTATCGACGCCCACACCCATTGCAGCATCGACCAGTCGCGCCCGATCGGTTTCGAGATTCCCGATCTTGTTCCCGATCTCGTCTCGACCGTGCGCGTCCACACTGGCCACGAATCCGATCTCGTCCGCGAGATTGCGTCGCCCGGCGAATTCGGTCTCGCCTTCATCGACGCCGATCATCGTCATCCCTGGCCCTTGCTCGACCTGCTTCGTCTCGCACCTTACGTGGAGCCGCGCGGTTGGATTGTGTTGCACGACATCCAGCTCGGCAGCCACGGTCAAGCCGAACGCGCCGCCGGCAATTCCCTCGGAGCCGGCACACCCTACGGCGCCGAATGGCTTTTCGAACGCTGGCCCTTTCGCAAGATCCGCTCGTTCCACATCGGCGCCATTGAGCTGCCCGCGCAAAACGACGCGCTGATTCCATTCGCGCTCGATCTAATGGACCAGCCGTTCGAAGTAAGTGGCAAAACCGAAGGGCGACTGCGACACGCGTTGTGTGAAAGTTTCGCGGAGTTGACGTAGTCCGGAAAGATTTTCGCAAGCAACAAAAAGTTCTTGCACGCACTTTGTCTTTTGCTGCGATTTAGTTTCACCATGAACTCTGGTTCCCCTCTTCGAATCGGTTGTTTAGAGCCCGAATTTCTCCATCACCTGTGCCGCACGTCCGCCGTGCTCAGCCTATTATTCCATGATAAAAAGACTCACCGTCCTCCTCACAGTGGCACTGTGTGCCATCATCATTCCACAGATACCGGCGCAAACGCCGGTCTCGACTATTCCGGCATCGCTCCAGGTCACCGCGACTAACGGCGACGGTCGGGACGAACAAAACGTGAGCCGCAATGGGCGCGTGCCGCTGGTCCTGGTTCGTCCGAATCAAATCGTGCCGGTCACGCTTCAGTTTCCGAGTGAGAAAGCCGGCCTTCCTGTCGCGGCGACGCCACTCGATGGCGGCGAGGTGAACGGGGGACGCCTCGTCGTCCTGCCCACCGGGAAGGTGATTTTCACCTTCAAGCCTGGCC
>DASQPH010000040.1:0-10950 GCA_035644055.1 Chthoniobacterales bacterium | reverse complement strand
TCCGGGTCAGCATATTCCCGCAATTGAACACGCGATCGAGTCGCACAGTTTCTCCGCTCAAGTGGCACCGCAAACACTCGAAGCGAAGGTCGTGCAGGATGCGGACCGGCTCGAGGCCCTCGGCGCGGTGGGAATCGCACGCACTCTAGTTACCGGCGGCGCGAATGGCACGCCGTTCTACGATCTTTCCGAACCGTTTCCTATCACCCGCGTGCCCGATGACCGCACGAGCATCATCGATCACTTCTTTACCAAATTACTAACCCTGGCGGACACGATGCAGACTGCGGCCGGACGCGCCGCCGCGAAACAACGCGCGCAGTTTTTGAAGCAATTTCTCACCCAGCTCGGCACCGAGATCGGCGTTCCATTCCGCTGATGCCTGACGCAATGACGTGGCGACCCTAACGGGATTGTTGGGAATCTTTGAAACCTAGCAACCGCAAATGCGAAGGCGAAGTCTGGCGTACGAAAGGTATCAGTTGCGAAACATCAGGGAGGAGGAATTTCTAGGCGCACAAAAATGCGAGTCTTGTCCTGATCAAGCTTTGCTATGATTGCGCCTGTCTGTTTTTCTACATCAGCCAAAAGCCGGACCACTTTCTTTACATTGCTGGCTCCCAGCGCGTGAATGTTTAGGTATCGCACACCGAGCTCAATGTTCCGCTTCATTTTCCCTACGATATGCTGTGTGACCTTCTTGGGAGCAGCCCACGTAGAAACGAATTCGGTCCAAGGAAGGTCCTTCAGAATATTAGCATAAAACTTTCGAAATATTGCTCGAGCCCGCGCGGGATCATCTGGGAACGAACGTTGTAATTCTTCATAGAGAGGCAAGAACCACGTTTCCAAATAACCGGCGCTGCACAGATTTGAAAAATGTCGGCCGCGATTCCCATAGACACGGACGATTTCACCCTTTTGGGTGTCTACGGGCATGTTCTCTTGAAATTTTCTCCGAAGGAACAGGCATGCATAAAGCAATGGGATATCTTCCGGTGGAATTATCGGAATCAGCTTGCTTGCTATTTCCTGAAGATCCGGAAGCGCTTCGAGGGCGGCATTTACGGTTGGAAGGGTATTTTCATGCAGAATCGCGCCTGCTTCGGGCAAGACGTGTTTTTGGAGAAGAAGGATGACTTCGTGTCGTTCCCTCCGAGAAAGTGCCTGCGGATCGATTACGACCGTGGAATTTTCAATTTTGACCTTAACTGATCGATCAATGCTAATCAGCGAGGAAAATCGAATCCCGTTGATAGACGAAAGTTTCGACAGATCAACACCAGTGATCTTTGACAACTTCGGGATATTTATCCCAATGGCCTTGGGAATATTGATTCCGATGGCCTTGAGCTTTTCCCATAGCACTTGGACCTTCAAGGGACTGGGGGAAAGGAAGGTGCTACGGCTGGGCTTCGATAGCCTGCGCCGCCTCAATCAAGGAAACGATATCGGATTTTACGAAGATCGTAGATCCCTTGCGGATACCAGCGAATTCGTCGGTCGGAATATCCTCACCCCTCGGGTTTAAAACCCTCTGCTTGGTATTGCACTGCTCGACGATAAATCCATCCCGGGACGTTTTTCCAAACGCCGACAAGATGAAGTCCCGAGCGCTGTCGTCGAAAGTAATCCTGAAACTCATTTTGCTCCTTTAAAATAATACGTGGCAAATGCACCGTTTAGACGGGCGGGACCCTTTTTATAGTCATTTTTTTTGGTGGCACCAAGCCTAAAAGAAACCGATTTATCCCCCTGGGTCGGGCACACCAGAATTAGAGCACAGTCTAGACCCTCAAGAGCGAGAAACCAGCGAAATCCGTGATCTTGTCGGCAATCGAATCGGCCTCGCAAGGGTGAACTGTGCCTTCGAGTGTCTCAAGGACCGTATCGTCTGAGATTAGCTGCCAGGGCGTGGCGACCCTAACGGGATTCGAACCCGTGTTACCGCCGTGAAAGGGCGGTGTCCTAGGCCACTGGACGATAGGGTCAGGAAAAGCGGGGGCAATATCAGAAGCTGACCCGGTTGTTGCAAGTTATTTGCCGACCTCAGCGCTGGAGCGCATTGCGATCGAAGGTGCCTCGCAGCTCGCGGGCGCAGGCGAGATTGCAGGCGTGAAAACGAAAGAACGGCGCGAACATCGTCTTCTTCAGGTCGAGGTCGAAATGAGGGGCAAGCATGGCGAGCAAGGGAAAGGCGGATTCGTTGTGCAGCTCGCCGACGATCCATTTGCATTGCTGCACAAGCTCGGCCGGCAGCGCGGTGAGGACGTCATACTCCACGCCTTCGCAATCGATCTTGATCAAATCGACTTTCGTTAGGCCGAGATTTGTGACAACCTCGCCGGCATGCCGGACCTGGCAGGCCGTCGATGAAAGCGGACCGGACCAATCGCCGCCGGGATTTTTAGCAAGAGTGAACCGGCTGAAATCGGCGCCGTCGAACGGGACGGCAACGTCGGCATTCGCGGCGCCGAGCGCATAGTTGAAAACCTCTATCGCCGGCAGGTGCGCAACGTTCTTTTCCAGAATTCGAAACGTCTCGGGATGCGGCTCGAATCCGTAAATCTTCGCTGTCGGAAACCTTTCTCGGAAGAACAGGATCGATGTGCCGATGTTGCTGCCAATATCGAGAATGACTTCGGATTGGAGTCGTTCGGGCAAATAATATTCGGCTTTTCCGCCGCGCCGGAGCAGCACCTGGTAAATGGCGAGCGGATCGGACGTGGCTGGCCGGTAAAAAATATCGCGGCCGTGCCATCGCAATTTCGCGAGCGGCAAGCCCCGCACTCCGGAGCGGGCCAGCGTCCGCGCCTGGGCCACGTCCACTGCGAATCGCCGCGAGCCCGATCGCGCGAAGACCCTGAGAATGTGGCGGAGTCGTTTTAGCATCAGTGGTGAGAGTGTAGCTGCATCACGATCGACGCGGTGCGCTCGGTAGCGCCCGTGTGTTTGGCAATGACTGCGTGCGCGTTGCGAACCAGAGCCGGCGCCGCTTCGCGATCGCGCAGGAGCCACGCAATTTTTTCCTGCAATGCATTTGGATTGTCGACCTGGATCGCGCCGCCCCTGGCGACAAGAGCCTGAGCCAGCGTCGAAAAATTCTCCATGTGCGGTCCGAACAACACCGGCTTGCCGGCAAGAATCGGTTCGACTGGATTCTGTCCGCCGCGCGCCGTCAGGCTTTTGCCCATGAACACAATCGTGGCAACCCCGTACCAACTTTGTAGTTCGCCGGTCGTATTCAGGAGCAGGCAATCGGCGTGAGGAAGCGGTGGCTCGCTGCGCATCGCAACCACCAAACCAAGCTGTTGCAGTTGGGCTCGGACTTCGTTGGCCCGTTCGACATGGCGCGGCGCGATGATCAACTGCAAATCGGCGAAGTCGGCACGGAGTCGTTGAAAGATTTGCGCGAGAATTTCTTCTTCGCCCGGATGAGTGCTGCCGCCGAATAAGATTGGCCGCGCTGGATCGAAACCAAAGCCGCGCAGAACGTCGAGCGGCGGAGCCGGCAGTTTCACGTCACCCGGATCGTATTTGATGCTGCCGACATGGTGGATGCGCGCTCGCGCCACGCCGAGTGCGGCCCAGCGTTCGATGTCGCTCGTTTCCTGCACACAGACCGCATCGAGACAACGAAACGTCGGCGTGATGAGAAAACGAAACCGGTGGAATCGCGCTTCGGACCTTTTCGAAAGACGCGCGTTGACGAGAGCCAGCGAAATCCGGCGGTTGCGCGCTTCAGCGGCGAGGTTGGGCCAGACTTCAGCCTCGACCAGAATGATGCGAACCGGCCGGATAACCGCGAAGGCGCGGCGAGTGATCGGCCAGAAATCGAGCGGACTGTAGAGCACTTCCATTCGATCGTTCGCTTCGGCGCTTGCGACTTGAAATCCGGTCGTGGTGGTTGTGGTCAGGACGCAAAAAAACTCGGGATCGAGCGCTCGAAGCTTCGCGCACAATTTCAACGCGACCGCGACTTCGCCGACGCTGACGGCGTGAATCCAGGTGCAGCGATGCGCGGACAGTCGGGCTCGCACTTCGTTGTCGTACGATCCGAAACGCTGTCCCGATTTGTGCCGGTAATTTCCGCGCCGGAGCAGTTTCGTGATCTGGCCCGGAAGAAAGAAGAGCAGTCCGATCGGATAAAAAAGATTGTAGAAGAATCGGATCATCAACTTGTGCCCGCTTCGCCCGGCGCGGCGTTTCGTTGCAGGAACAAAACTTCCGTCGCGCCGTAACGGCGGGCGCGAGTCACATTCCACAAGGCCGCTGTCGGTATTTTTTCCCCGGGCCGTTTTTCGAGAACGAAAGTACCGGCGGGCTCGAGCATTCCGGCGAGCTCGTGACTCTCGAGCAATAACTGCGTGAAAGCATCGCCCGATTTTGTTTTCTCATAAGGCGGGTCGGCAAAAATAATCCGGAACGGTTCGCGCGTTGATGCCGAGCGCAGAAAGGCGAACACATCCTGCTTGCGGACCCGGCCTTCAAATTTTGTTCGCGTGAGATTGCGCTCGATCGCAGAAATTGCCCCGGCGTTTTCCTCGACGAACAAAGCCGACGCCGCACCGCGGCTCAACGCTTCGAGGCCGAGCGCCCCGCTGCCCGCGAACAAGTCCAGCACGCGCGCGCCGACAACCAGCTCTCCCAGGCTCGAAAAAATCGCGGCCTTCACCCGATCCATGGTCGGGCGGACGCCACTCTTCGGAACATCGAGCTGGATGCCGCCCGCTGTGCCGGCAATCACTCTCATGGTGACGCGCTTGGAGCCGGCGAAGCAGACGCCGCCGTCGCCGGTTCGTCCGCCGGCTTTTTTTTCTTGTCGGACTTTCCGCCGCCGAGCAACCCAGTGATCACACTGCTCAGGTCTTTCAGATCGCGGCCAATCAACTTGTCCATCAGGTTGGTCTTCGGCCGACCGACCGTGCCGACCACTTGGAAATTAAGTGCTGTATAACCGGGCTCGTCGATTGGTTTGAAGTTGTCGCGGATCGCCCGAAACAGTTGCCCGCGGATCTTCTCATTCACCGCGAGCTGCGATTCGAGCTGCAGTTTTCCATCGAAAGAAACGGTTCCCGTCGCGGACAGACGAATATTCTCCGAGCGGAAAACGAGCTGATCGATGGTCACGACTCCAGGATCGATGTGATATTTCACGACGGCTTCGTCGAGCCGCAATTGTTGCAGTTCCTGAATCTGGAGCAATTGGCCGAGCGCAGTCAGCAAGCTGTATTGCCGCACCTGGCCGTCGCGCAGAATGATTTCTCCCGCGCCGGAAAGCGCATTCGGGTCCGCGGTTTTCCCCGTCGCGTCGAGATGTCCTTCGAGTTTCCCGGTAACGGTGCCGGGCGAGCCGCCCGCTTCGACGACGATCTTATCCGCCTGCACGTCGTTGAACCGGATGTTGACGTTGAACGGAGAGCCCGGCGCCTCCGGCTTGATCAGGAAACTGCCGGCAATGCGGCCTTCGCCGGCGCGCGCGGTTATGCCGGAAATATCGAGCGCGCTTGCGTCGTATTGCAGCGGCGAATGGAGGTCCTGAAGGAAAAATCGATCGCGTAACGAAGTCTTGGCGATCGTGACGTTGCCGCTCAGCTCGGTCGCGCTGCGAAAGCTCGACCGGAAATCGACGTCTTCGAAAGTCGCCACGCTCCTGAGTTTTTCGTCGAGGAAACGAAAGCGGGCCCGGATCACGTTCACGCGCTCAACTTCCGGCGTGAACGCGTTCTTGTTTTCGGTTTGAACCACGGCTGGCGGCGCCGAACTCGCCGGCGGTTCCGGCGCAGTCGCGTTTTGTTCTGCGGGTGGCGGCGCGGCGGCCGGGGTTTCTGCGGCGGTGGTTTTCGGTGGTGGCATTATCGGTTCGGGCGGGCGTGAGGGCACGCGCCATTTGCCATCGGCGTTTTGGGCCCAGACGACCTCCGGGTTCACGAGCGAAACTTCCTTGATGACGAGATGGCCGCCGAAGAGCGACGAAAAACGAATCCGGAGCCGGAACGTTTTCGCGGTGAGAAAATCGGGTGAAACGCCGGGCTGGCTTTGCGGAATCGTGATCCCAGTCAGCTTCAATCCCCACCAGGGCGTGACGCTGATCCGCTGAATGCGCAACGTCATCCCGAGGCGCTGGCTGAGTTCCTGCTGAATCCGCGCTTGTGTCCCGCGCGACTGCACATACATGTTCACGCCGAGCAAAATGAGCAACGCCACGCCGACAATCACTCCCAGCGCGATCAGAATGATGCGGCTCGTTTTTTGCACGCCGGAAGGTTACGCCGCCGGGGTTTGAAGAAAAGACGAAAGCCAGTTTTGCCGTGAAAGATACGATCGTGATTCTCAATCCAGCTGCGCGCGGCGCGCGGACGCAGCGTTTGCGTGCGGAAGTTGAGAAGCTGGCGCGGGGCTCCGTTCTTTGCGCGACGTCGGGTGCAGGCCAGGCGGAAGCGCTCGCACGAAATGCGGTCGCGGAAGGCTACAAAAAAATCGTGGCGGCGGGCGGCGACGGCACGATCAACGAAATCGTGAACGGCATCGCCGGCCATGAGGTTACGCTTGGGCTGCTGCCGCTCGGGACGATGAATGTGTTCGCCGCTGAGCTCGGACTGCCGCTCAACGATCTCGCGCGCTGCTGGAAAATCATTCAGGAAAACAAAACGGACCGCGTCGATTTGCCGCGCGCGAACCGGAAACATTTCGTTCAGCTCGCGGGGGTCGGCCTCGACGCGCAAGCCGTCAAGGAAACCAGCGGCGCGTTCAAACGCAGCTTCGGTCCGCTGAGCTACCTGATTTCCGCGGTCCAAATCGCCACGCGGACGCCGCCGGTCCTGCGGATTGAATCTGAGGATGCCGTGGCGGTTGAAGGATCGTTCGTCCTGGTTGGCAACGGCCGGCTTTACGGCGGTCGTTTCCCATTTTTCAAACAAGCGGTGATGAACGACGGCCTGCTCGACGTGATCGTTTTCAAGCGCCTGAGCTATCTCGACATCATTCGCTACCTGCAGGATGTCGTGTTCACTCCGCAGATTTCGTCGCCGGAGGTCGAGTATTTCCAAACGAAACACTTTCGGGTCAGCAGCGAGGAAACGGTGCCCGTGGAAATCGACGGCGAGCTGGTCGGGAATTGCCCGGTCGAATTCAGGATCAGGGCCGGCGGGTTGCGAGTGCTGACCCCGCGGTAAGGTGGATCGAGCGCTCTGCCGCTCGATTTCAAATAATCCCCGCACCGGACGCTTCCCATCGCGCGACGGAGCGCGCGATCCACCAGAGAATCCATCGACAAGAATTTTCCGTTGCGATAGCCTCGAGGATATGCGCCTCTCCGGCCGAAAACCGTCGCCCACGACGAGGCGCTGGACCCAGCGGCCGCGCGTCGTTCTTCTCGGATTGATCGGCGCGAACATCGCGGTTTTCGTCGCCCAGCTTTTTCTCGACGCTTACGAGCCGGGTTTCGTCCGCGAATATCTGGCGCTGAGCGACCATGGCCTGCGCTCGGCCTACGGCTGGCAATTCATCACCGCGGCATTTTTGCACGATGGCCCATGGCATTTGCTCGGGAACATGTTCCTCCTTTACCTGCTCGGCCGTGACGTCGAATCGATCATCGGGCAACGCCAGTTTCTTTTCCTTTATCTGACGGGAACGCTTGCGGGCGAGTTGGGACATTTGTTCCTCATGCCGGAAAATTCCGCTCTCCTGGCGGCATCGGGCGGACCGGCGGCGGTCGTGGTCGCTTACGCGGCGATTCTTCCCGAGCTGGAGTTAACGTCGATGATCCTTTTTCTGTTGCCGATTCGACTGAAAGCCAAACATCTCGGTTACGCCGCGGTCGTTCTGGCGGTGCTCGGGATTATTTTCGATCGCACGGCGATGGTGGCGCACAGTTCTTTCCTGGGCGGTTGCATTGCCGGATGGTTTTACGCTCATCTGCTCGGGTTCGGCCGGCCTTCGATTCTGCAACGCGCGCTCTCGCAGCGCCGAGCCGAAGCCGAACGTCACAACGCAATGACGCCGGAAGAATTCATCGCGCAGGAAATCGATCCGTTGCTCGATAAGATTTCGCGTGAAGGAATGGAAAGCCTTACGCGGTCCGAGAGAAAACTGCTGGCGAAGGCGCGAGAGAAGATCGGCGGCCGAAGCTGAAGCGCGCTCCTCCTAAAATTGTCATCCTGAGCGGAGGCGAAGGATCTCTGATTTTTCTTCGCCCACCGCCTTCGAAGACAAAGTCAGAGATTCTTCGACTTCGTTTCGCATTCGCGAAACTTCGCTCAGAATGACAAGTATAGGGGTGCGAACCTGGATTGAGCAAAAAGCGGCAAACACCCTCAATCCCGCACAGGTCCAGAACACACTCGAGCGCATTGAGGAGACGTGGCCGAAAGATGCGAAGCCGTTGGTTGATTTGATCGAAGCGTTTCCGCTCGGCGAACCAGCCCTGCTTCATCTGATCTCCGTCTCCAGCGTCTGCGCGGCGCGATTTGTTCTGCACCCGAAGATTCTGCTCTGGCTTTCGCGTCCTGAAATTTCCACCGAACCGCGCCATGCGCAGGCGATGCTCGTGGGCCTGCAACGGATTGCCGAAGGCTCGGCCTTCGCCGGGAACTTCCGCGCGCTCCGTTTCTGGAAGGGCCGCGAGATGACGCGGATCGCGTTCCGTGAGATCGCGGCGGCCGCGACGCTGGAAGAGACAACAGGCGAGTTGTCGCAGCTGGCGGAGATCTGTGTGCGCGAAGTTTACACCTATTGGGATTGCGAGCTGCGCAGCCGACGCGGCGGACCGGACACTCCGTTTGCCATTCTCGGGCTCGGGAAACTGGGCGGGTGCGAGCTGAATCATAGCTCGGATATCGACGTGATTTTTGTTTACGGCGAAGAGGGCCAGGTCTCGCCGAACCTCACTTATCACGAATGGTTCAATCAGCTCGGCGCAAAAATCATCGAGACGTTCGCCGCACACGATCCGGCGGGCGCACTCTTCCGCATCGATTTGCGATTGCGGCCGGAGGGGACCGCGGGCCCGCTCGCTCGCTCCGTTGACAGCATGGAAAATTACTACGCCGGGTTTGGTGAAACGTGGGAACGCCTTGCCCTCATCAAGGCGCGCGGCATCGCCGGCAATCGCGAGCTGGCCTACGAATTTCTCCGGCAACATCAGCCTTTCATTTTTCCGAAAAGCCCGACCCGCGATGTGTTGGAGGAAATTGGCAGCATCAAACGGCGAATCGAGCGGGACATTGTCGGTCGCGAAAATATTGAGCGCGACGTGAAGCTTGGCGCGGGCGGAATTCGCGAGATCGAATTCGTGGTCCAGGCGCTGCAGTTGTTGCACGGCGCCCGGAACGCGTTCCTCCAGGAAACGAGCACGCTCAAGGTCCTTCCAGTTCTGGCCGATCTGGAATTGTTGTCGCACCAGGAGGCGCGGACTCTTGAGGACGCTTATCGTTTTCTTCGCAGCGTCGAGCACCGGCTCCAGATCGAAGCGGAACAGCAGACTCATACCGTGCCGGAAAATTCCGACGCCCTCCGGCGGTTGGCGAGGAGCCTTGGTTTCTCTTCCGCGCAAAAATTCAACGCGTCGTTGCGCGAACACATGCAAAAGGTGCGCGCGATTTTTCGCCGGGTGATTTCGACGCCGAGTGGCGCCGCACCGCGGGACGAGGAAAGTCTGCACATTTTCCGCGATCAAAAAACCGCGGCGAAATCGCTCGCCGATCTCGCGAAAGCGCCAGGCGGCTTGCACGTCGCACCCAGGACCCGCCAGGTCCTGCGAAATCTGCGTCCGCTCTTGTATCGATGGCTGGAGCGCGCGGCCGATCCCGATATGGCGCTCAATCAATTCATCCGCTTCGTTGAAGCCTACGGCTTGCGCAGCATGCTTTTCGAGCTCCTGGTCGTGAATCCGAAGCTGCTCGAGCTGCTCGTGAAAATGTTTGATGCCAGCCGGCACGCCGGCGATTTGCTGATTCGCCGGCCGCAATTGCTCGAAGAGGTTACGCGACCGGGCGTGCTCGATCGTGAGCTCAATCTGGCTCAGCATCTCCGGCGGCTCGAAGCGCTCAACCTCAGCAGCGATTCACTCGATGTCTTGCGCGCCTATCGCCAAACCCAGCAACTTCGAATTCTGCTCCGCGACATTCTTGGCCTCGCCGATCTCCCGACGGTTTTCGCGGAATATTCCGCACTCGCGGAAGCATGCCTGCTGGTCGTCCATCGCCTGCGGGGAAGTGAAAGCGACCTGACGATCATTGGCCTGGGAAAATTCGGCGGCAGTGAAATTGGTTACGGCGCCGATCTCGACGTGCTCTTTATCGGCGAGGATGTGCGGGCCGCGCAGCACCTGACTGTCGCGATGGCGCAAACCACCGCGGAAGGAAGTATTTGGACACTCGACGCGCGGCTGCGGCCGGATGGCGAGAAAGGAATTCTGTCCTGCTCGATCACTGCCTACCAAGCCTACTATCAAACGCGCGCGCAGTTGTGGGAAGCGCAAGCGCTTACCCGAGCACGACCGATCGCAGGTCCGCTCCAGAACGAATTCATGGAACTCGCGAAGACTGTCTGGCACGCCGCGGGACAGCGCCCGGATCTATTCGCGCAGATCAATACCATGCTGGAACGAATCCGCCGCGACCGCGGCAGCGCTTCGGATGAGCTCGATTTCAAAACCGGACTGGGCGGAGTGATCGAGGCCGAGTTTCTCGTCCAGGCGCTGCAAATGCGCGCCGGCATTTGGCAGCCACGAATGCTCGTTGCGCTCGAACAGCTCGCGAAAACAGGCATTATGAAAAGGCCGGATGCCGAAGAGCTGCGGAGCCATTACGATTATCTGCGGGCTGTCGGATCGGCGTTGCGGCGGTGGGAAAACAAGAGCGTGTCGATCTTGCCGGCGGACAAGGCGGAACAGGAAAAGCTGGCCGTGCGTTCAGGCGCGAAAAATCTGGATGATTTTGCGCAGGC
>DASQPH010000039.1:0-5095 GCA_035644055.1 Chthoniobacterales bacterium | reverse complement strand
TCAAAAGAACTCCAGAGCTTCAGCAATGGATAACCGACACAGCCTCAGAAGCGCTCTTCGGTTAGCAGGATTCCGTATTCTTCCCTGCTCTCACTCACCTCCAAAAAATTCTATGGTTCTTCTATGGTTTGAGCCCTTTTTCGCACAAAATTAGGCAAAACAAGAAAAACGCTACAATCGATTACCCATTGATTACCAGGTGATTACGTGATTTTGCTAATCTCTGAAAAACAGCGAAAAAGCCTGTTTTGAACTATGAGTCCCCTGCTCTAACCGCTGAGCTATAGGCCCGTTTTCGAACGGTATTAGACCACGAGCCACGCTGATGACCAACCCCGAATGCTTTCGGGGCTGCTCTAACCGCTGAGCTATAGGCCCGCTATGGTCACGAATAAATCATGAGCGGGCGCGGATGACCAACACCATCGATTTTCGATTTTCGAATTGGAAAGCCCGGCCTCGCTCGTTTTACGAGCTGCGTTACGGGGATTTTCGATTACAACGGCTGGGTGCGGCGTGCGCTCATTGCGATTGCTGAAGTTGTAGTTCTCTCGGCGTTGATCATCGCGACGCGCTGCGCGAACTACCACGACGTTTTCATTGGCAGTGACGTCTATTTCACGGATGCGGATTGCTATGCCCGGATGACGCGGGTCCGGATCTGTTTCGAGCATCCGGGCACGATCGTCCGTCATCACTCATTCGAAAATTTTCCGGGCGGGACAACGCCGCATCCGACGGCGCCCTTCGATTATTTGGTTGCGGCATTAAGCGTCGTGATGCCGATCGATTTCGCGGGAGCGATTATTTCGCCGCTGCTGGCATGGTTGACCGGTTGGTTTCTGTGGTGGTGGTCGCGGCGGATTTGGTTGCCGTACCGAGGCGCGTTGCTCTTGGTCTTCGCGATCAGTCCGATTCTCGTGCACGGGACGGAGCTCGGCCGACCGGATCATCAATCGCTTCTGATCGCTTTGATCGCGGTTGCTCTTTGTGCGGAATGGATTCTGGCGGCGAGCGATTCTCGCGGATGGAGTTTCGTGAGCGGCGCGGCATGGGGCATGGCGCTGTGGGCGTCGCTTTACGAGCCGCTGATTTTGCTCGCAGTCCTCGCCCTCGTTCAATTGCTGGTGGCGCGAAAAACTTTTCTCACGCGGAATCGACTCATCGGCTGGGCAGTCTGCGGCGGCCTGATTTTGCTCGCGCTCCTGGTTGAACGGCGATTGCCCTTCGCGTGGCCGAACCACACCGCGATTTTTTCCAACTGGGCGGCGACGATCGGCGAGCTGCGTCCGGTTTGGCCTAACGACCCCGGATGGTTCCGATGGACCGGATTGTTGCTCATTCCGCTGCCGGCATTGCTCTGGATCGCGCTCGGGCGAACGAGAACAATTCCAGCATTCCTCGCCGCACTTCTCGTCGCGACCTTTGCCCTCACGATCTGGCAGGCGCGCTGGGCTTATTTTTTCGCGATGATCTTCGCGCTCTCATTGCCGGCCTGCCTCAGCCTGATCGGAAACCGAATCGCCGGCTGGATCTTGATCGCCATTTCGTTTTTTCCGATTCTGAAAGACTGGGATGAAAAACTTTGGCCTAACGAGTTTCAAAGCGGGCTGACCGCGGAGCGGCGCGCGGACGAAATCGGCTGGCGGCAAGCGGCGAAGCAAATCGACGGTCCGTTTCTCGCCCCGTGGTGGTGGAGCCCCGCCGTGGCCTACTGGTCGGGCCAGCCGGGCGTCGCTGGTTCTTCGCATGAAGCTTTGCCTGGAACCGAGCAAAGCGCGCTCTTCTTCCTCGCGTCCGACGCCGAGACCGCGAAGTCGATTCTGTTGAAAACCAAAGTCGCGTGGGTTCTCGCCTACGATGCCGACCGGACGGCAACCAATTCAGCCACGATCCTCGGCATTCCGCCGCCGGAAAAATCCCTGGCGGCAGTGCTCGATCGGACTCCGTCGCAGGCCCCGGCGTTCCTCCGGCTCGCGGCCCAAAATTCGGCCTGCAAACTGTTTCGCGTCCAATTTTTTCAGGAAAAAGAGGATTTCAGGCGCTAATCCGTTGACAGTGGGAATTGTGATTAGCATAATGCCGCGGTGTTGAAGAAATTCATTCCGCAAAAGCCCATGTCGTCGATCGGAGAAGGATCGTTAAGCGCGGGCACTGAGGAGGGCAATGGTCTCGCACCCCGCGAGGAACCACGGGCAACACCAACAATCGATCCAAAAAAATATATGGCTGAACATTCTGGCAAAGACATCCTTTCGAGCGACGTAGAAATCGAAGGCTCGATCAAATTCCAAAAGGAACTCCTCATCGACGGAAAGGTTAAGGGCGAGATCAATTCCGATGGCATCCTGACCATCGGCGAGAACGCCAACATCAACGGCGAGATCAAGACGAAATCGATCACGGTTTACGGCAAAGTGCAGGGCAACATCACCGTGGCGGAACGCTGCGAACTGAAGTCGCGGTGCACGTTGCAGGGTGATCTCAAAGCGGCGCGTCTCGTCATCGAGGAAGGCGCGACTTTCATCGGCAAATCGGAAGTCACCAGCGGCGGCGCGAGCAAGCCCGCGGCTGCTCCGCCGCGTCCGGAAATCGTTCGGAACGAAGAACCCGCTGCCAAACCAGCTTTCGGGGCTCGAGTCTAAGGCAATCACCCTTCGCCAGAGCCGCCAGTGGCCGCAAAGTCGTCTCCTGCAAAAGTCAGTCTGGAATGTCCACACTGTGGCTTCAAGCAGTCGGAGTACGCCGCCGCCAAGAGCACGATGTGCCGCCAATGCGGTTCGCACTTCGCGCCCTCGGCGCCGAAGCAGGAAATCCGGCTGCGGCCAAGAGAAGAGCGTGTCGAAGCGGCCGTCTCCGCCAGCGATTCTTCGCTCCGGCAAAAGTTCGAAGGATTGTGGAACAAGCACCACAGCTCCGAGATCGAATGCTTCGAATGCAAGGCGCGCCACGAAGTCAGTTCCGCGGCGACGTCGAGTTTTTGCCCGAAGTGCAGCACGCACATCGATCTGCGGAATTATAAAATAAACACGAGCTTCAGCCGCTCGATCAAGACCCAGGGCGAAATTCACGTCACGCCGAAGGGCGACCTGAGCAGCACAACGGTCACGTGTCGTTCCGCGATCATCGAAGGAAAAATGCGCGGCAACATGAATTGTGTCGGGACCGCGACCATCAACTACGTCGGCAAAATTCCCGGCCGCCTGATCGCGGACCAGGTCGTCGTCGATCGCAAATCGGACGTGCATTTTTTCCGGCGGATCAGAGTGAAGAGCATTGAGATTCGTGGACGAATGACGGGCGAGATCGTCGCGGAAGGCACGGTCGTGATTCATCGGAACGCGTTGCTCGATGGCAACGTCACGGCGAAATCGATCTCCGTGGAGAAGGGCGGAATTTTCATGGGCCAGCTGATCATCGGCACGTCCGGCCTCGCCCAGGGCGAATTGTTGCCGGAATCGACGGCGGCGCCGGCCCCAGCGTCGACGACGGAAGAAGCGGCGCCGATCGCGGTGCCACACGCTTTGCCCGCGGCCTAGGCCGGGCTCAATGCAAAAGCTGCGTCCACGCAGTCCCTACGAAAAGTTGGGCGGATACGTGCATCTGCCGCGGCTGATCGATAAGGCGAAGCTGCATCGCAAGGGATTACTCGACGGCTACAACTACAAGACCGTTGGGTTCGACAAACATCTCCTCGCGTTTCTCCGCATCAAAGGCGACGCGTTTGAGGAAATCGCCAACGAGCTCGATGACGACGAGAAGATTCTCGATTGGGTGGCGACGAACGGCGCGAAGCATTCGCCCGACGAGATCGAGCATTGGAACGCAACCATGATTGCGCGCCACCCCGATACCGCCGCCAAGAAAGCGCGCTTCACCCATTTCCTGAAAGAAGCCGGTGGCGCCGGCCGGAAAGACATTAGGACCTACTTCGACCTCATCGAGTTCGACGAAGGACGCTTGAAATAAATCCAGCTGCGAGGAACCAGCGCTATGTCGTCCCAAAATTAATGGGACCGGAGAGTGCCCATCCCGTCCAATTTTTAACGCATCTATCCGAAGACGGAGTGTGCGGTCCCTATCGTCTCCATTGGCACCGCGCTCGATACGGTCTCAGTCTTGACGGCTTTAAGCCGTCAAGTTTGTGCCAGCCGGCCTATGAATGAGTAAGCGAGTCCTCTGTTAAAGGACTGTAATGCAGAGGGCGTTGAACCCGATTATTCGCTCGTGCGCAAATATGCTCGTTTCGCGGCGCCGATGCTTTTTAAGACTTGACGGCTTTAAGCCGTCAAGTTGCCGAGCGGCGAAAAAAGATTCAGGACTTCGACCTGATTGAGTTCGACGAAGGACGGCTGAGGTAGGGACGCTCTCGCTCCTCTCTTCCTGTCATGTTGAGCGCAAGCGAAACATCTCTGACCATTTCGGCGCAGGTCGCCCAGAAATGTTCAGAGATCCGTTCGCTTCGCTCAGGATGACAGCAACAGGAGAAAATTAATTGAAGCGCGCGAAGATCTGGTTCGCTTCGTCGAGCGTCTCTTTGCTGCCGATGTCGAACCAGGTGCCTTTAATCTGAAATGTTTTCACCGGCTTGCGCTGGTAGAGCCATTGAATAAATCGGCCGGGCTGATCGGGATTATTCCCGGCGGCGATGTAGGTCGTGAAGAGCGGCACGACCTCGCGTGAAAAATAATAAAGCGCGATTCCGGCCATCGTGTTCTTCGGGTCGGGCGGCTTTTCTTCAAACTCTGTGATCACGCCGTCGGCATCGGTTGTGATGCTCGCGTATTTCTTCATCGCTTCCAGATCGCCCACGTCATAAGTCGCCAGCGTCGCTTCGGCGTTTTTCGCGGCACGCGCGAAATCGGCGAGCGGTTCGCTAAACAGATTATCGCCCGCGACCACAATCAGGTCGTCCTTCGCGAGCTCGTGCCGGTTCACGACGAGGGTGATGTCGCCGATCGCGCCGAGCTTGTCGGAATCGTCCGTGGATCCGTCATCGATTATCTCGATCGCAAACTTCGGGCGCTTCTTTCGATACTCTTCGGCCCAGGCATGAAAATCTTTCACGAACTTGTGGTTGGTCACGACGTAAACG
>DASQPH010000038.1:0-41020 GCA_035644055.1 Chthoniobacterales bacterium | reverse complement strand
TTTGCCGGTCCCGGCGCCGTCCTGGACTCGTGTCGGGCGCACGACAACGCCGGAACCGCCGCCATCTCAGCGGAGATAGGCTCTTCGGTCATTAATTGCACCGCTTCCAACAATGCAAACGGACCGAACTGCATCGGGATTCGAACAGGTCGTAGCTGCACGGTTACTCATTGCACAGCCTCCACTAATTCGGGTTCCGGAATACTCGGAGGCGAGGGATCGGTTATAAAGGATTGTGTCGCCTACTCTAATGCCAAGGATGGCATTTTGGGCAGCAACGGCTCCGCGATAGCGAGTTCCAGTGCGCAATACAATTTGTCGACAGGCATAACAATTGGCGCCCATTGTATGGTTTCGGATTGCACCGTGAGCAATAACAGCATTGGCGGCATCTATGCCTTTTATGAATCAATCATCGCCCGCTGCACGATTTCCACTAACCAAGGCGATGGCATAAGGTGTAACAGCAACAACACGATTGAACACAATGCAATTAACGTCAATGGCATAACCGGAACAGGCGATGGGATTCATTCCGTCGGTTATGGCAATCGCATCGATTCAAATAACATCCGGTATAACGAGGCCGCCGGCATCCGCCTACCGAACAACGGCCACAATGTGGTCATCCGAAATACGCTAGGTAGTAACATCGGCGGGAACTATCTGGTTGGAACGGGAAATGGAGTTGGACCCATTATCAGTGCCGATGCCGGGAACCTCGGTAACGCGACCAATAGTCCGTTCGCCAACATCCAGGACTAAAACTATGAGACCCATCCTTATCTTCGGCTTATTCGCCCTTAGTCTGGCTCCTTCTGCCTTTCCTCAAGGCAGCCTTACTCCGCCAGGCGCGCCCGCGCCGACGATGAAGAGGCTGGATGAAGTAGAGCCACGAACCAATCTCCAGGCCTCGCCTGCTCCGGCCGGCGTCGATACGACGAATCCAAACTACCAGTTCGTTATCAATCAGCCCGGCTCCTATTATCTCTCCGCAAATATCGCGGTAACGAAGCCCAACGGCATCCAGATTAGCGCCGAAGGCGTTACGCTCAATCTAAACGGATTCCAGATCGCTCGCGGCAGCGGCAGCGGCGGCGATGGGATTCAAATTTCTGTCGCAGCCCACCGCATGAGCGTGCTCAATGGCTCAATCAAAGGTTTCGCCCTGGGAATCAACAGTGTTAACGCCACGAGCGGCGCGCGGGGAAGCAAACTTCGCGATCTCGATGTCAGCGGATGCACTTCGATAGCGATCCTGACCGGTCCTGGCGCCGTGCTCGAATCGTGCCGGGTCCATGACAACACCGGCAGCCACGGCTTTTCGTGCAATAGCGGCTCTACCCTGACGAACTGTACCGCATCGACCAATACGGTCACCTACGCCATCGCGGCGGGCGTGGGCGCGACCCTGATCAATTGCGCGGCGTCGAACAACACCTGCAGCATCGGTATTTACGCCGACGCGGGCTCGTCGGTCACCCATTGCAACGCCTTGGGTAATAGCGGCACGGACGTTTTTTCTTCGGGCATCGCGACTTCAACCGGTTGCACCATCACCGCTTCAACGGCCTACTCGAATTATTCGTCCAATGCGACCTTGTCGTCCCAAACTGGCGTGGGCTTTGACGTAGGAGCGGCCAATACGATCCAGGGCTGTACGGCGGCGAACAACCGTGGTGATGGGGTCCGGCTCATCGGCTATACGCTGGCCCGAGGAAACAATTGCGCATTTAACGGCTCGAGCGGCGATGGGGCAGGGATCCACGCCACTTCTTCTTCCAACCGGATCGAAGCGAATAACGTGCTTAACAACGATCGCGGGATCGATGTCGATGGCGCCGGCAACGTAATTGTCCAGAACACCGCCAGACAAAACACGACCAACTACGACATCGCGGCCAACAATGTCTTTGGCGCGATCGTGGACCGGACAGCGGCGGTCTCGTTTGTGGTGAGTGGGAATAGCGCGCCAAGCTCCTCTGGCACCACTGATCCGTGGGCAAACATTTCCTACTGATAACGATTCGCAAAATGAAGAAGACTCTCGGCCTTGCGCTCGCAATAATCCTGATCCGCATCGTACCCGCTCCTGCGGATACGACGATCGATCCGACTAATCACTACGGGTGGGGCGCGAACATCGCGTTCACTGATTGGCGACCGAGCACGACGGATGGCGTGAATATCGGGGCGAACTTCTGCGCCGGGTTCATTTACGGGGCCAACGTCGGCTGGATCAAGATGGGTGCTGGAACACCGGCGAATGGGACCAGTTACTCGAACACATCCTCGACTGATTTTGGCGTGAACTGCTCCGCCGGCGCTCCTGGCGAAAAAAACCTCCGCGGGTTCGCCTACGGCGCGAACATCGGCTGGCTGAACTTTGAGGCATCCGGAAATCCGCGCGTCATCCTCTCCACGGGTCAGCTCCGCGGCTTTGTCTGGTCGGCCAACGCCGGCTGGATCAATCTCGACGATGCCAACGTCTTTGTGCAAAGCGCGGCTCAACCTACACCTACACCTATACCTACACCTACTCCGGGCGCGACCCCGACACCGCCACCAGGTTCCACTCCCACACCGACCCCTGCTTCCAGTTCTACTCCAACACCGGTCGCTTCGCCAACCTCGACGCCAAACGCAACTCCTACCGCCACTCCCACCCCAACACCCGTACCCGGTTCGCATCTCGCCAACATTTCGACCCGCATGCGAGTCGAAGTGGGAGATAACGTGCTCATTGCCGGATTCATTGTTGAAGGCAATACCAACAAGAGACTACTCATCCGCGGCATAGGTCCATCCCTTGGCGCGTTCGGCATCGCTGACTCACTCCAGGATCCGACGCTTCAACTGTTCAGCGACAACACTCAGCTCGCCGCGAACGATAACTGGCAGGACAACCCTAACGCTGCTGAAATCATTACAACAGGTCTTCCTCCTTCGAACATTAAGGAATCAGCATTGCTGGTAACGGTGACACCCGGCACTTATACCTCGGTCTTGCGCGGGGCGAACAATGGGACCGGTGTCGGCCTGGTCGAAGTCTACGATCTCGACACGGGCGGTCCGGCGAAAGTCGTCGACGTCTCCACCCGCGGCTTCGTCCTGACCGGCGAGAATGTGATGATCGGCGGTTTCATCATTACCGGGACCGATCCGTCGCAGCTGGTTGTTCGGGCGCTCGGACCATCCTTAGGCGCGTTCGGTGTTCCGGACCCGCTCACCGATCCGCTCCTGGAAATTCACGACGGAAACGGCGCGACGATCCAGAGCAATAATAACTGGCGCGACAACCAGGAGGCCGCCCTTCAAAACACCGGCCTTGCGCCGAGCGACGATCTCGAATCGGCCATTCTCATCTCGGTAGCGCCCGGCAGCTACACCGCGATCGTGAAAGGGGCTGACGGCGGAGTCGGGAATGGGTTGGTAGAAGTCTACAAGCTTTCGCCCTAGCCCCGGGACAATCCTTCGCGCGACCCATCGCACGATTTCGTGCAGCAGCGTCCCGGAGATCCGTTTGTAAATGGCATGAACGGAAGATTTCGCGGGATCACGGCGACTTTTGTTTTCGCATGTGCCAGCGTGATTTGCGCTGTCACCGCGTGGGCAGCTTCTCCCAGCCAGGGAACGACGCCGCAAGGGAATTTGGGCAATTGTGGCGGGGCATCCCTGTCGCAAATACCTTTCCCGTTTGCCGATTACTATTCCTGCATCGACTTGGGCTCCCCGCCCGGGGTGATGACGCCGTATGGCGGTCTTACCTTCAAGTACAACGATTCAAATACGGTTCTCATCGGGGGCGCAGCCAACGATTCTACCGGCCGCATCTATCAAATCGGGGTTATCCGCGACGCGAACAAGCATATCATCGGCTTTTCCGGGACGGCCAGGTTATATCCGGGTCCAACGTCGCAAATTGGTGCATACAACGACGGCGGCGTTGCCTTTGGTCCCGGGGATGTCCTGTTTGTAACACGGTATCCCGCTAATCAGCTCGAACAGAGCAAACCTGGCAGTACCACACCGAATAAAGCTACTTACCTCAGTCCGCTCGGCGTGACCTCATCTGTCGGATCGGTCGGCTTCGTGCCGCAAGGGTTTCCTGGGGCGGGAAGTATGAAACTGGTTTCGTATCCAAGCGGTGATTGGTATAACGTCGATTACACAGCTGACGGCAACGGCACGTTTAACCTTAATTCGGCAACCCGCCGCACGAACGTCGGTGATGCCGAAGGCATAGCTTTTGTGCCGGCCGGTTTACCGGGATTTTCTGCCAATAGCGCTCTTATCGCGAAGTACAACAGTAACCGGATCGTCATCGCGCCTTTGGACTCGAACGGCGATCCGCTCCCGGCAAGTCAGCAGAACTTTTTGTTGGGACTTGTCGGCCCCGAAGGCGTGGCGATTGATCCGATGACGGGAGACTTCTTGTTCGACACATCGGGGGCGGACAACAGAGTTATCCTTGTTAGAACCCTTCCCGCGCCGCCGACACCTACTCCCACTCCAACATCAACACCAACACCAACAGCGGCACCCTCAGCAACCCCGCTATCTACGCCTACGCCTACACCAAGGCAATGTCAGTTCCGCGTTCTCATCGCCTATGTTGATTTTGGAGGGCACGTCCCTAATGCGATGCGCGAACAAATCCGACTCGATCTCGACGTTGCCGCGGTGGACTTGTTTGATGCATCGCTTGGCGCTCCTACTCTGCCGAAACTCCAGCAGTACGACATCGTGATGCTCTCCACTAACGGCACACCTTATGATCCAGCAACGCTGGGCAACAATCTTGCCGACTACGTCGATGGCGGCGGGGTCGTAGTCGAATGCGCTTATAGCTTTCCCGTTGCCAGACTCCAAGGCCGATGGTTAACCGGCAACTACAACCCGTTCGACGCCTCGCAAACGGGAGGAGGAGCCAGTGAATATGGGGCTTACATTCATGACCCGGGGCACCCGTTGCTGGCCGGAGTGACAACTCTTAACCTCAGCTTTCTTGAGGGCGTCACCCTTCCTGCCGGCGCGACCCG
This sequence comes from Chthoniobacterales bacterium, assembly GCA_035644055.1. GTDB lineage: Bacteria > Verrucomicrobiota > Verrucomicrobiia > Chthoniobacterales > UBA10450 > AV80. The sequence goes on along the minus strand of DASQPH010000038.1, from coordinate 35,978 downwards.
CCTGGCGTCGGCCATTCCCGGTGGAACTCCCCTGATCTCCTACCGCCCGGTCAGCGGTGGGCATACCACCGTGGGCGTCGCCGCCTTCCTCGGCTTTGACGGCGACCAAAGTGGAGATTGGGGGAAGCTGATAGTGAATGCAGCCCGCTGGCTGCGTCCTTGCCCGGGAACACCAGCCCCCACGCCGACACCGACGCCTCCGCCGAACCCATGTCAGTTCCGCGTTCTCATCGCCTATGTTGATGGGGGAGGGCACGTCCCCAACGCCATGCGCGAACAGATCCGACTCGACCTGGATGTTGCCGCGGTGGACTTGTTTGATACGTCGATTGACACCCCCACCCTGGCGAACCTCCGGCAATACGACGTCGTGATGCTATCCAGTAACGGCACACCTATTAACCCCGCAACGCTCGGCGACAACCTGGCCGCCTACGTCGATGCCGGCGGCGTGGTAGTCGAATGCGCTTATAGCTTTCCCGTTACCAGACTCCAAGGCCGATGGTTGACCGGCAACTACAATCCGTTCGACGCCTCGACAACCGGAGGAGGAGTTAGTGAGTACGGTGCCTATTTTCACGACCGGGGGCACCCATTGATGGCTGGTGTTACAGCCCTTAACCTCAGTTTTCTGGAGGGGGTGACCCTTCCCGCCAGCACGACGAGACTGGTGTCGGCCATTCCCGGCGGGTCTCCGCTGGTCGCCTATCGGTCGGTTGGCGGTGGGCACACCACCGTGGGGATCGCCGCCTTCCTCGGCTTTGACGGCGACCAAAGTGGAGATTGGGGGAAACTGATCGTGAATGCAGCCCGATGGCTGCGTCCATGCGGCCAAACACCTACTCCTACTCCTACTCCTACTCCTACTCCTAGTCCAACTGCCACGGCGACACCTGCAGCCACAGCCACACCGGCGGCCACGGCCTATCCAACTGCAACACCAACCGCCTCCGCGACTCCGGCCGCAACAGCAACTCCCGCGGCTACGCCCACCGCGACGCCGATGCCTGGTTCGCATCTTGCCAACATTTCCACCCGGATGCGCGTCGAGGCCGGCGACAACGTTCTCATTGCCGGCTTCATCATCGAAGGCACCGCCAACAAGCGCATTCTAATTCGCGGCATTGGCCCTTCCCTCGCTCCCTTCGGAATCCCGGATCCGCTCCTCGATCCAACGCTGGATTTGAACGCCAGTGACGGCAGCCTCGTCGCGACGAACGACAATTGGCCCGGCAATTCAAATGCCGCAGAAATCACCAACAGTGGTCTGGCGCCTGTAAACTCCAATGAGTCCGCGCTCCTGCTCTCGGTCACGCCCGGCAGTTACAGCGCAGTCTTACGCGGAGTAAATAATACTATCGGTGTCGGCCTCGTAGAAGTCTACGATCTCGACGCGAACAACCCGGCGAAGGTTGTCAACATCTCCACCCGCGGCTTCGTCCACACGGGTCAAAATGTAATGATCGGCGGTTTCATCATCACCGGAAATGATGCCTCCCAGCTGGTTGTTCGAGCAATCGGACCATCACTCGGCGCCTTCGGCGTTCCTAGCCCCCTCGCCGATCCATTCCTCGAGATTCACGATGGAAACGGCGCGACGATCCAGAGCAATAACAATTGGCGAGACGCCCAGGAAGCCACTCTTCAAGCCATCGGCCTTGCGCCGAGCGACGACGCTGAATCGGCTCTTCTTATCTCGGTCACACCCGGCAGCTACACCGCGATTGTCAAAGGCGCTGACGGAGGCGTGGGGAACGGCTTGGTGGAAGTTTACAAGCTTTCGCCCTAGCCCTGGCAACGTCGCGCCAGACTAAACGCGCTAAACCCACGATTTCTTGCAGCACCATGTCGAGAGCCCGTTTGTAAATGGTATGAATGGAAATCTTCGCCGGGTCGCAGCGTCGCTGCTTTGCACATTGGCAGCTGTCATTTGCTCTCTGGGTGTGTCGGCAAGTTCTCGCGGAGAGGGAACGGCGCCGAACGGGACCGTAGCCTCTTGCAGTGGGATATCGGGAGTGCAAATACCGTATCCGTTTGCTGACTACTACTCCTGCGTCGACCTGGGCTCCGCCCCGGGAGTGGTCACGCCGTACGGCGGCCTTACCTTCAAGTACGACGATTCAAACACAGTCTTGATCGGTGGTGGCGCCAACGATTCTACCGGCCGCATCTATCAAATCGGAGTTACCCGTGACGCGAACAAGCATATCGTCGGCTTTTCCGGCACCGCCAGATTATATCCGACCTCAACGTCGAGGATTGGTCAATACAACGACGGCGGCGTGGCCTTTGGGCCGCAGAATGTCCTGTTTGTAACCCGCTACCCTGGCAACCAGCTCGAACAAAGCAAACCGGGTAGCGCTACAGTCAATAAGGTCATTGACCTCGGTCCATTAGGCGTGACCTCATCCGTAGGGTCGCTCGCTGTCGTACCGCGAAATTTTTCCACGGCGGGAACTATCAAGCTCGTTTCCTTCCCCAGTGGTGATTGGTATGACGTCGCTCTCGGGCCGGACGGAAACGGCACGTTTGACATTACCAGGGCAACCCTCCGCGCAAACGTTGGCGACGCCGAAGGCATTGCTTTCGTCCCGTCCGGCGCACCAGGGTTTTCTCCGAACAGCGCTCTGATTGCGAAATACACAAGTAACAGGATCATAGCCGTGCCTCTGGACGCCCAGGGCGATCCGATTATCGCCATGCAGCAGGTTTTTATGTCGGGGCTTACCGGTCCTGAAGGCGTGGCCGTTGATCCGGTGACAGGAGACTTTCTGTTCGGCACTTCGGGAACGGAAAACAGAATCGTACTTGTTAGCACGTTCGCCGCTGCGCCGACCCCTACTCCAACACCGACCCCTACTCCAACACCGACCCCTACTCCTACACCGCTGGCGTGTAACTACCGGGTCGGAATTGTCTACGCCGAAATCGATCAGTGGCTGTATCCCGCCGCGTTACACGATGAGATCCAGGCCGACCCGGACGTTGCTTCCGTTGGTTTGTTAAATGCGAGGGGTGGCACCCCTACTTTGGTGCAACTTCAGCAATACGACATCGTGGTCGTGGTCCCTAGTACCGGACTTGCGGATGCGGCCGCTTTTGGCGACAACCTGGCCGCCTACGTGGACGGCGGTGGTGTCGTCGTCCAATGCGCCGCGAGTTTTACTGCTGGCACCACGAGCGGGCCCAACGGCCGATGGCTGACGGGGAACTACGCCCCTTACAACTACGGGTCCAGCGGGTTCGCCGGGCAATTCCAAGCCTCCATTGATAACCCAGGACACCCATTGATGGCAGGCGTGACAACGCTCACGTTCAACGGCCGGCAGGTGGAGACGCTCGCTCCGGGGGCGACGAGGGTAGCATCGATACTCCCGGGTGGTGATCCGTTGGTCGCATATCGCCCAGTTAGTAATGGGCACACGACCGTAGGTGTTACAGCCTACCTGGCTAGCACTGGCAGTCACAGCGGAGATTGGGCCAAGCTGATCGTGAACACCGGCAGATGGCTGCGTCCATGCCGTGCAACACCTAGCCCAACACCCACCTCTACTCCGACAGCTACTCCAACTGCAACGGCTACGGCAACACCAACGGCTACACCGAGAGCTACCGCGACAGCTACACCGGCCTCCACGGCCACGGCCTATCCAACTGCAACACCAACCGCCTCCGCGACTCCGGCCGCAACAGCAACTCCTGCTGCTACCCCGACCGCGACCCCAACCCATAATTCGCATCTTGCCAACATTTCCACCCGGATGCGCGTCGAGGCCGGCGACAACGTGCTCATTGCCGGCTTCATCATCGAAGGCACCACAAACAAGCGCATTCTCATTCGCGGCATCGGCCCTTCCCTCGCTCCCTTCGGAATCCCGGACCCCCTCCTGGATCCAACGCTGGATTTGAACGCCAGTGACGGCAGCCTCGTCGCGACGAATGACAATTGGCCCGGCAATTCAAATGCCGCGGAGATCACCAACAGTGGTTTGGCGCCTGTGAACCCCAACGAGTCCGCGCTTCTGCTCTCGGTCGCACCCGGCAGTTACAGCGCAGTCTTGCGCGGAGTAAATAATACCATCGGTGTCGGCCTCGTCGAAGTCTACGATCTCGACGCGAACAACCCGGCGAAGGTTGTCAACATCTCCACCCGCGGCTTTGTGCACACGGGTCAGAATGTGATGATCGGCGGTTTCATCATCACCGGAAATGATGCTTCCCAGTTGGTTGTTCGAGCAATCGGGCCATCACTCGGCGCCTTCGGAGTTCCTAGTCCCCTCGCCGATCCGTTCCTTGAAATTCACGACGGCAACGGCGCGACGATCCAGAGCAATAACAACTGGCGAGACAACCAGGAGACTGCTCTTCAAAACACAGGTCTTGCGCCCAGCACTGATCTCGAATCCGCCATTCTTATCTCGGTCACACCCGGCAGCTACACCGCGATTGTCAAAGGAGCTGACGGCGGAGTCGGGAATGGATTGGTCGAAGTCTACAAGCTTTCGCCCTAGCGCCGAAAGTTAGCTCTCGCGATTTCCCGCAGCACCATCTCACGGATCCGTTTGTAAATGGGAAAGCAATCATCCTGAAAACAACCCGGAAATATTTATGAGACAAACCTTGTTAGGCGCGTTGCCGACTCCGATGAAACGCAAACTTGGCAGAGTCGCGGTAGCTTTGCTTTTCGCATCGGCAACCATCGCTTTTTCTCTCACCGTTTGGGCAATTCCTGAAGAGAACTCGCCGAACGGGAGTCCGACACCTACACCTACACCTTTTCCGACTCCTTCTCCGGTACCAACGCCGCCGCCGGGGATATGTCAGTTGCGCGTCCTGATTGTCTATGCGGATTCCGCCGCGCCGACGATGCTACGAAATCAAATATTGGCCGAACCGGGCGTCAGCGCAGTTGACCTTTTCGATGCGTCATTCGGCCCTGGGACCGAACCTACAGGCGGCACTCCGACTCTGGCTCAGCTCCAGCAATACGACATCGTTGTGCCGCTCAGCAATGACTGGTTCGCTAATAGCATTAAGCTAGGCGACAACCTGGTGGACTACGTGGACGGAGGCGGGCTGGTAGTCCAATTTGGCCTAAGTTTCATGGGCCCCAGCGCGGCGACCGGAATCGATGGCCGATGGTTCGCCGAGAACTACTATGCCTATGGCTACTCATTCAACCTTGTCCAAAATCAACCGTTCGGGTTGGGCACCCTTAACGCAGCCCACCCTCTGATGGCCGGGGTCACCACTCTCAATAGTAACTATGCGTGCAAGGTCCCATTAGCTGTTCAAGCGATCGAGGTGGCTGCGGCAAGCAACGGCAACTCCCTGGTGGCCTACCGCACAGTCTATGGTGGGCACACTACCGTCGCTGTCAGCGCCTACGTCGGTGCTTATGCCGCACAGAGCGGCGATTGGGGGCGGGTGGTAGCGAACGCAGGCAAGTGGCTGCTTAATTGTCACCCGGGTCCAACACCGACGCCTTCGCCGACCGCAACAGCAACCGCAACAGCGACGGCTACGGCCACAGCTACAGCTACAGCTACAGCTACGGTTGCTCCTACGGCAACCCCGACCGCAACCGCCACAGCGACACCTACAGCCACGCCAAGGGCGACAGCGACTGCAACAGCAACTCCGCGCGCAACGGCCACGGCTACTCCGATTGCCACGGCCACCGCGACAGCTACCGCGACCGCTACTCCGACTGCCACCGCGACAGCTACCCCGACTGCCACCGCCACCGCGACTGCTACCGCGACCGCTGCTCCGACCGCGACTCCGACTGCCACCGCGACAGCAACTCCCGCAGCTACACCCACCGCGACGCCAACGCCCAATTCGCATTTGGCGAACATTTCTACCCGCATGCGCGTCGAAGCCGGCGACAACGTGCTCATTACCGGTTTCATCGTCGAGGGTAGCGCAAACAAGCGAGTTATCATTCGCGGCATCGGCCCGTCCCTCGCTGCATTCGGAGTAACCGACCCGCTCCAGGATCCTACCCTGGAGTTGAATGCGGGCGACGGCAGCCTCATCGCGGCTAATGACAATTGGCCGGGCAATTCAAATGCCACAGAAATTATCAGCACCGGTCTCGCGCCTGTGAACCCCGATGAGTCGGCCGTCCTGCGTTCGGTCGCGCCGGGAAGTTACACCGCAGTCTTGCGCGGCAAAGGCGGTTCGACCGGGATCGGTCTGTTGGAAGTTTACGATCTTGATGGCGATGGGCCCGCGAAAGTGGTCAACATCTCGACCCGCGGCTTCGTGCTGACTGGCGACAATGTCATGATCGGCGGGTTGATCGTTGCCGGGAATAGCCCATCACAAATAGTCCTGCGCGGAATCGGACCATCTCTGGCTAATTTCGGCGTACCAAATGTGCTAGCGGACCCATTGCTCGAGTTGCGCGACAGCAACGGCGCTTTGCTCCAGGCTAACAACGACTGGCGCGACGCGCAGGAGACTGCCTTGCAGAACACCGGCCTGGCGCCCATGAACAATCTGGAATCCGCCATTTTGACATCTCTCGCGCCGGGCAATTACACGGTCACCGTGAAAGGCGCGGACGGTGGCACGGGCAACGGCCTCGTCGAAGTTTACAAGATGACGCATTAATTCTTGCGCAACGCGGCAGCACCCACGCGCAAGAGGAATGGCCGAGCGCGACACAAAGACGGACTTGCGGGCTGCCATCTTCCATCTACCATCCTCTATTCTCGCTTCCCATCGCTCGGGTGGTGAAATGGCAGACACGTACGTTTGAGGGGCGTATGCCGCAAGGCATGGGGGTTCAAGTCCCCCCCCGAGCAGAAAAACTCCGCGGCGCGGAGACTCAGTCGACCCCTACGACCTGGACGCGCACCGTGTCTTGGTCGACTTCGAAGACAAGGTAATGGTGGTAAGCCGCGCAGTTGGCGCCAGCGCCGCTCGGACACGAGTCCAGCGGAGCGCCGGCGCCACCGCTCACCAGATAGGACGGGCCGTTCGGAGACGGATCCCGTCGATCGGCGGGCTTCAGGGTCGTGCCGGTTGCGTTGTAATAAAGGTGCTCGTGGGCCGCGATGACATAGGAAACGTTCGGGTAGTTCTCGAAGAGCGACTCCAGCATTTTTGCGTTCGGCTCATACAGACCGGATGACTTTTTCAGCGGCTTGATGGGATGATGCATGAAAACAAAAATGTGCGCCTTGGCCTTGTTCGCCTCGAGGTCGCTCTTCAACAGCTTCAGCTGCTGGGGGCTGACGAAGCCAGGATCCAGTTTCAATTTTTTCTCCGGCGTCGCGGTCGGCGTCGGCGCCGGTGGTCCGCCGACTTCTTCGGTGTTTAGGGCGATGAAGTGCGAGTTGCCGTAATCGAACGCGCCGTAAGCGGGGCCGTCCTTGGGATACTGCATAAAGTGCAGGTAATGCTTGAGCATCTCGGGATCGGGTGTCTCGATCTTCTCGTTAGGCGCTTTCGTTATGACATCCATTTCGTGATTCCCCGGGGCATTAAACACCGGCGCCTTCGCCAGCCTGGCGATGCCGAAGAATTCCTGATATTGCGGCCCGAGTTTATCCTTCTTGGTTTCGTGACCGTAAATAATGTCGCCCGACCAAAGGAAGAAGACCGGCTTGAACTTCTGAGCATCCTTGAAAAGCTGGGCTAGCACCGGCGGCTGCGGTGAACTTTCATCTGGAGGTCGATTATCGCCCGCGGCGATGAAACAAAACTTTGTGGCCGTGGGATCATCCTTGAGTTGTCCCGTTTGAGGCACGGGCGGCAACAATGGAAATCCGGACTTCGCGTCCTGTTCGGACCATGCCGGAGCGGAAATAATTAGAATCGCGCCGAGAATTCCGGCGCGGATAAGGTGGGGTTTCATAGGGGTCTATCCTTTCGTTCGATTCAAACGGTCAGATCAATCGGATCGTGAATCGTCAGCGATCTGTTGTCGACGACGGATTTAAGCGCAGGTTGTTTGCTCTGGCGTGGTCCGCTGAATTTTAATCCACTAGGGAATGCCCACAGGGCTGATACTCGAACGGTCGATCAGCGGTTCGGACCATGTTTCGATCAAAATCGAAATAACGGAAACCGAGATTCTCCTCCGCTATTTGGTGCCAGGAGGATTCGGGGGCGCGCAAAATATTTTTCTCGCGCTGCGCACGCACCGCGACATCGGCGCAGCCGTTCTGCCCTTCGCTCAAAATGCGGAAGGGTCGACCGTTTTTCTGCCTTTCAAGGCAGACCTGCTTCTCTCCATCGAGGCGCGAACCGATGAAATGATTTCCCTGGTGCGGAAATGGGAGAATTGGCGGTGGGCTGACCGCGAACGAACCGACGCAATCGAAGCGAATCGCGACGAACTCGTCTTTCACCTTTCGCGAGATATCGTCGTCGGCGAGCGCATCGACTTTGTCCTTTACGCGAAGGATCCAAAGGCAAATGACGGCTGGGGCTGGTTCTGGGGATGTTCGGATCGCACCGTCGAGGGCGGGATCGGCGACAAATACATTCCGCATTACCATCAGCTCAACCTGAGTAGCGACCCGACTCTCACGTTGCGCACTCGCGCAGGCACCGAAGAGCCGCGCGTTCGTATTTATCAACTGTTCGTTAGGCTGTTCGGGAACACGAACCAAACGCGAAAGCAGAATGGGACTTTGGCTGAAAACGGCGTCGGCAAATTCGCTGACATCAACGATGCGGCGCTCGCCTCCATCCGCCAGATGGGATTCACCCACGTCTGGCTCACGGGCGTTCTTCAGCAGGCTACCGCAACTGATTATTCGGAATTTGGCCAGCCGGCGGACGACACCGATTTGCTCAAGGGTCTCGCGGGAAGTCCGTATGCGATCAAGGATTACTTCGATGTCTGTCCGGACTACGCATCAAATCCGGCGGCGCGATTGGCCGAATTCCAGCAGCTCGTCACGCGACTCCATGCCCATGGATTGAAGACGATCATCGATCTAGTGCCGAACCACGTCGCGCGAAGCTACGGCTCGTGCGTCAAACCGGACTGCGATTTCGGAACCTGCGGCCGCGCGGGTGCCGGCGACGACACCACGAAGTTCTTCGATCCGCACAACAACTTCTTTTACCTTGTTCCGGATGGGAACGGACCGCCCCTGCGATTGCCGACATTTCGCGATGGCGTCGCGCTCAGTCCGACGTGTCAGGCTGTAGCGGCGGTCTATGACCGCCGAGATCCGACCGACGACGGCGGTCCTAGACCGCCGCTACAGATCTGCGATGGAATTTTTGACGGCGAGAAAACTTTCGGGCGCGTGACGGGAAACAATTGCGTGAGCTGGACGCCGCAGCTCCACGATTGGTATGAGACGATCAAGCTCAATTACGGGTTCGACTTCACCGATCCATCGAAGTCGATCCGAGAATATCCGAACGCCTGGGCGCCAGACAAGCCGCTGCCGGATACATGGCAGAAAGTCGATAAGGTGATCGCGCACTGGCAGTCGTTAGGTGTGGACGGTTTTCGTTGCGACATGGCTCACATGGTCCCACCGGAAATGTGCGCGTGGGCGATCGCGCAAGCGCGCCGACGGCAAGCCGACGTTTTCTTCATGGGTGAAGCGTACAATGACGACCCAGCCAAAGTTCCGGGAAGCGATCCCGTGGTTTCGCAGCTCAACTTCGGCCGCGGCAATGTCCTTTTTGATTTGCTGAACGCCGGATTCAACGCCGTTTACGACGCACCAGTTTATCGCGCCTTGAAACGGATCTACGACGGCACCGGCTGGGCGAACGACATCGATCGCGAGATCACCGACGAATTCATCTGCCACAATTCCGTTCGTTACGCCGAGAACCACGACGAAGTTCGACTCGCCGCGCATCGCGAATGGGGCGGCGTCGGCAGGGAAGTCGGCCGGCCGGTTTCAGCAATCCTCTACGGACTCTCCCGCGGCGCGATCATGCTTTATAACGGCCAGGAAATCGGCGAGCCGGCCGAGGGCGCGGAAGGATTCGGCGGCGACGACGCGCGCACGAGCATCTTCGATTACTGGTCGATGCCGGAATTCACGAAGTGGGTAAACGATCACAACTATGACGGCGGCCGGCTTTCGTCCGCCCAGAAGCAGCTCCGTGAGTTTTATAGTCGTCTCATCAATTTAGTCGGCGAACCTGCTTTTCGAGATGGAAAATTTTTTCCGCTCAATCCCGCGAACCGCGACAACCCTGCTTTCGGCAGACTTCCCGGCGAGGAGACGAGCGGCCACTGGCTTTACGCGTTTCTTCGTTACGACATTTCATCGCCGCAGCGGTTTCTCGTCCTGGCCAATCTTCATCCGACGATCTCGTTTCAAAACGTTCGTGTTCTCCTGCCGGCGCCGGCCTTGGAATTCCTCGACCTCAGTCAGCATTCTTCCGACACGACGTTGAAATTGATGGAGCGCCTTGGCGAACGCGGCACCGGCACCGTTGTAGCAATCGAAGATGCCGTGAAGGCCGGCGTGCCGATCAGCGAAATGCCGGCTCTATCGGCGTTCTATTTCCAGTTCGCTTTGAACGGCTGAGCAGCCCCAAGGAGCGGCGGTTTACAAACCGCCGTCCGGCCGTTCCATCGGCGGTGTGGACAGCGCCGTTCCTTGGCGCGTGATCAAGAATCCGCGCTCACCGCCAGGAGCACCGCCTTTTGCACGTGCAACCGGTTCTCTGACTGATCGAAGATCGTCTCGGCGTGCGCTTCGAGCGTCGCGTCATCGATCTCCTGTCCGCGATGCGCCGGCAGGCAATGCATCACGAGCGCATCCGGTTTCGCCAGCCTGACGAGTGCTTCGTTGATCCAGTACGGTCCCAGTTCCGCCTCGCGCCGCGCTTCCTCGCCCTCTTTTCCCATCGAAACCCAGATGTCGGTGTAGAGAACGTCCGCGCCCCGCGCTGCTTCCTGGAGGTTCGCGTTACAAACGACGTTGCCGCCGGCGCGTTTCAACAGCTCGGCGCTCGGCTGATACTTCGCCGGCGCCGCCAGTCGCAGCTCGAAATTCATTTTGCCCGCGGCGAACATCCACGAACGCGCCGTGTTTGAGTCGGCGTCGCCCACAAACGTCACAACTTTTCCTTCAATCGTGCCGCGTTTCTCCTGGATCGTGAAAATGTCCGCCAGGATCTGGCAGGGATGCTCTTCGTCCGTCAGCGCGTTGATCGTCGGCAGCCCGGAAAATTCCGCGAACTCTTCGATATCGGCTTGCGCAAAAGTCCGGATGATCGCGCCGTGGACCATGCGTCCGAGAACGCGCGCCGTGTCTTTGATCAGCTCGCCGCGGCCGAGCTGAATGTCGTGCGGGTTCAGGAAAATCGTTTCGCCGCCCAGCTCGCGCACAGCCACTTCGAACGAGACGCGGGTGCGCGTCGAGGGTTTTGAAAAAATCAGGCTCCAGGTTTGGCCACGCAACGGAAACTCTGTGAAATTGCCGCGGCTCTGTTTTTGCAGCGCGGCGACCCGGAAGATGTCATCCATTTCCGCGCGGCTCAGTTGTTCGATGCTGAGCAGATTCTTCATGCGAGTTGCGCGACCACCTGTTCGATCGCGTGCAGACCTTCCATCGCTTCGGACCGCGTGATATTCAGTGCGGGCAAGAGACGGATCACAGAGGTGCCTGCTGGAATCGTGAGCACGCCGGCGGCATGCAATCGTTCCACGACTTGAAGCGCGGGCGCTTTTTCCTGGCCGCGAAAGCCGGGCGCATCCGCGCGAAATTCCAGGCCGATCATCAAACCGAAACCGCGCCCTTCCTTCAGCACGCCCGGGAACTTGCGGATCAAACGTTGCAGTTCGTCGATCATGAATCGGCCAAGCTCGCGGGCGTTGTCGGCGAGCTGGTCGCGCGCGATTACTTCGAGAACTTTCAGCGCGACGGCACAACCGAGTGGATTGCCGCCAAATGTTGTCGCGTGGGTTCCAGCCGAGAGCATCTCGGCGAATTTGTCGCGCACCCAAAACGCGCCGATCGGGAATCCGCCGCCGAGCGATTTCGCCATCGAGATCGCGTCGGGTAGAAAATTTTCCGCCCCGGAAACATTCTCCAGGACGCGCTGCCAGCCGTGAAAAGAGCCGGTCCGGAAATGGCCGGCCTGCACTTCGTCGAGAAAAAGGAGAAGTCCGCGCTCATCGCAAAGTTTTCGGAGACCAAGAAGATATTGCGGCGTCGCGGCCGTGATTCCGCTCTCGCCCTGGATCGCCTCGACGAGAATGGCCGCGGTTTGCGGCGTGATCGCGGCGCGCATCGCGTCGAGATCGTTGAAGGGCACCTGCCGAAAACCCGCCACCATCGGCTCGAAACCCTTCTTCACTTTCTCCTGACCGGTCGCGGCGATTCCCGCCAGCGTCCGTCCGTGGAACGACCCGTCAGTCGTGAGAATTTCGAACCGGCCGGCGTCGTGCCCAAATTTTCGCGCAAGCTTGTAGAGGCCTTCGTTCGCTTCCGCGCCGCTGTTGCAAAAGAAACAGCGACCAGGTCCGATCAGCCTGACGAGTGCTTCCGCGAGCTGGGCCTGCGGTTTTGTGAAATAAAGATTCGAGACATGGAGCAACTTTCGCGATTGCTCGAGCAACGCGTCGGCGATCTCGGGATTGGCGTGGCCCAACGCGCAAACCGCGATGCCGCCACCGAGATCGAGATACCGTTTGCCCGCGACGTCGTAAATGTAACTCCGTTCGCCGTGATCGAGCGCCAGATCGAAACGCGCATAAGACGGAATGACATTGTCTCGATATAGCTTCCGAATCTCGCTCAGCCGATCGACCTTGATCGCCTTCATCTCGCCGCCGATCTCCATCTTCATAGAACCACCTCCGTGCCTACGCCGGCGTCGGTGAAAATCTCGAGCAGAATCGAATGCGGCACCCGACCGTCCACGAATTGCACTTTCTCGACGCCGCTCTGGATCGCAGCCACGGCGCTGTCGACTTTCGGAATCATCCCCTCGCCCACCACCCCGCGGGCTTTCAATTCCGGCACTTCGCTCGCGCTCAAATGTCGCATCAACGACTCTGGATCGCTCGGATCGCGCAGCAGCCCGGGCACGTCGCTCATGAAAACAAGCCGGCGCGCCCAAAGCGCCACCGCCGTGCGGGCAGCGGCCACGTCCGCATTGCAATTGTAAATCCGGCCGTCCTCACCGCGCGCCGTCGGACTTATGACCGGCGTGAGTCCACGCCGGATGCATTCGCGCAACGGGGCGACATTCACCTCTGAGACTTCGCCGACGAATCCGAAATCGATCGGGTTTCCGTTCTCATCGTTAGGCGAGAATTTCCGGCAGCGAAAAATTTCCGTCCCGGCAAAACCGCGGGCGCGTCCGCCAAGCGCGTCAATCGCGGCAACGATTTCCGGATTAATCTCGCGCGAGAGGACGTCGTCCACGAGTTTGACGGTTGCTTCATCCGTGACGCGCTGTCCCTGGAGGAAAGTAGTCGTTAGGCCGGCGGCTTCGACCGCGCGAGTCACCGCTTTTCCGCCGCCATGCACGACCACGGGATTGATCCCGACCGCTTCGAGAAAAACAATCTCGCCGGCGACCCGATGACGTTCCGCCGGATCGGGCGAATCCATGAAGCTTCCGCCGTATTTAAGAACGAAGACCTCGCCGCGAAATCGCTGAATGTAGGGCAGCGCTTCGAGCAACGTCCCGGCTTTCGTGATGATTTCCTGCATGGCAGCGCGTCAACCTCCCAGCGATCTCGGATCGCTCAGGTTGCCCTTGTTGAATTCGACGTATTCTTCCGTCAGGTCGCTCGTGTAAAGGACGCAATCGTGCCGGCCGGCGTTCAGGAAGACGTGGAGATCGAATTCCGGCTGGCCGACGATGGCGCCCAACGTTTTCAAGCCGACCCGTGTTGGCTGGCCGCGTCGAACCGCGAACGTGATCTTCTTGCTGCCGGCACCGCTGTAACCAACGTCGACTTTTGTTTCATCCACCCTCGCCTTCGAATATCCAATCGCACAGAGGATCCGTCCCCAATTCGGATCGCCGCCGAACCAGCTCGTCTTTACCAGCGTGCTGTTCGCCACCGAGCGCGCGACCGCTTCGGCGTCGCCCGCCGTTCGGGCGCCGCGCACGTGCAGGGTAACGAAGCGCGTCACACCTTCCCCGTCGCGGACGATCATTTTTGCCAGCTCGAGCGTCACGAAATTTAGGGCGCGCTGAAAAATATTCTGTAGCCGCTTCGCTGTGCGAAGCGACTCGCTTTGCATGATTCGCGTTGCGTCGCCCGCAGGGCGACGGCTACAGCCGAGCGGCTCGTTCCCCGCCATCCCATTCGCCAGAATCAACACCGTGTCGTTGGTGCTCATGTCGCCGTCCACCGTGATACGGTTGAAACTTTGTGCGACTGCTTCGTTCAGCGCTCTCTTCAATCGGTCCGACTCCACAGCCGCATCGGTGGTGAGAAAACCGAGCAGGGTGGCGTGCGGCACCATTCCGGGCTGAATCATTCCAGCGCCTTTACAGATACCGCCAATGCGAACGGCAGCATCGCCTAGTGCGAATTCGATCGCGATTTCCTTGCGCCGCGTATCGGAAGTCATAATCGCTTCGGCGGCAGCCCGCGCCGATAAGGCATTTCGAGCGAGCTGTCTCGCGGCATCCCCGATCCCGCGCCTTACGTTTGCCATCGGCATCGGCACACCGATTCGGCCGGTCGAACAAACCAGCACTTCGCGCGGCGCGATCTTCCTGAACGACGTTCGGCGATCATAGACCGCCGCTACAGCTTGCGCAGTGGCGCGCGTCATTTCCTCAGCATCGCGCAATCCACGAGTGCCGGTGCAGGCGTTGGCGTTTCCCGAATTCACGACAATCGCCCGGGCAAATTTCGCCGAGGCGTTCTTCGCGCTCACTTTGACCGGAGCGGCGCGGACCTGGTTCGCCGTGAACATTCCCCCGACAGCCGCGGGAATGTCGGAAACGATGAGAGCGAGATCGCGTTTCGGGCCTTTTTCGGAACCCTTGCCGGTGCCCAGCCGCTTGATGTCGCAAAATACCGCGGCCGCCTTGAACCCCAGCGGCGCGCAGATCGAGCCCGGAATTTTTCGAAACGAATTCTTCAAAGCAATCCCGTCGTTTCCTCGTAACCGCACATCAAATTGAAACACTGGATTGCCTGGCCGCTCGCGCCCTTGATGAGATTGTCCTCCGCGCTCATGACGATCAGCCGGCCGGTCCGCGGATCATGACGCCACGCGATTTCAATGACGTTGGTGCCGACGACGTTCTTCGTGTCGGGCAAGGTTCGCTCGCCGAGCAAGCGCACGAAGGGCGCATCTGCATAGGCGCGGTCAAACGCGGCGTCGATACTCTCCCGGTTCGTCGGCTTGAGATAAAGCGTAGTCAGAATCCCGCGGTTCATCGGGATAAGGTGCGGAGAAAATTGAATGGTTACCGCGGTCCCAGCTGCGATCGATAGTTCCTGTTCGATTTCAGCGAGGTGACGATGTTTCGGCACGCCGTACGGCCGCACGCTTTCATTGCATTCGACAAAAAGATAATCGACTTCAGCCTTCCGCCCAGCGCCGCTCACCCCACTCAGGCTGTTGGCGATGATGTTATCCGGCTCGATCAACTTGTCGCGGAGCAACGGAATCACGGGCAGCAAAATGCTCGTCGGATAACAACCGGGGCAAGCGACCAATTGTGCGCCGAAAATTTTGTCGCGATGAATCTCCGGCAATCCGTAGACCGCGTCGGCCAAGAGATCGGGCGCGCCGTGTTCGTGCGTGTAAAACTCGCGGTAGGTTGCGGGATCCTTGATTCGAAAATCGGCGCTGAGATCGATGACGCGCACGCCAGCCCGCAAGAGCGGACCGGCAAATCCGACTGCGACCCCGTGGGGCAAAGCGAGAAACGCGACCTCCGCTTCTCCCGCGATTTTCTCCGGCGCGGCGTCGGTGAATCGTAACGTCCTCGCGGCCGGATACGAACCAGCCCGCGGAAAAATTTCGGCGACGGTCTTTCCCGCGGATTGGCGCGACGTTACCGCCACGAGCTCCACCTGCGGATGACGCAAAAGCAGACGCACCAGTTCCTCGCCCGTGTACCCGGACGCGCCAAAAACCGCGACCTTGGTTGACTCTGCCATTTTCACCGCGGGCAATGCGTATTACGTCTCGCCGCGATTGCAACGAAAGATTGTTCTGGTAGGGACGGCGCGCTGCGCCGTCCGGGACGTTTGTTACGATGCGCGGACGCCGCAGCGCGGCGTCCCTACCAAATAGGCTTCCCGCGCTCAGTCCCCTTCGGTAATCTGCCGCCATGGAGTCCCTTTATCTCGTCGGCATCGCGGTGCTCGCGCTTTTCGCGTTCATCTTGTGCATCGTCCTGTTCAACTTTTTCGGCCTTTGGATCCGCGCCCGGATCGCGAATGCGCCGGTCGGTCTGGGAAAAATGGTCGGCATGCGGCTGCGAAAAGTGCCGGTCGGAATGATCGTCGATAACCGGATCACGGCAGTAAAGGCCGGGATCGATATTCCGAGCGATCCGTTGGAAGCGCATTATCTCGCAGGCGGCGATGTCTCGCAGGTGATTCTCGCGTTGATCGCGGCTGATAAAGCCGGGATCTCGCTCGATTTCAATCGCGCGTGCGCAATCGATCTCGCTACGAAAGGCACCGGCAAGACGGTGCTCGAAGCTGTCCGCACCAGCATCAATCCGAAAGTGATCGACGTGCCGAATCCGGCAATGGGCCGAGTGACCATCGATGGGGTCGCGAAGGATGGGATCGGCGCGAAGGTGAAAGCGCGTGTAACGGTGCGCTCGCACCTCGATCGGTTCGTGGGCGGCGCAACGGAGGAGACGATCATCGCACGGGTCGGCGAAGGCATCGTGAGCGCGATTGGCTCCGCCGATTCCTACAAAGACGTGTTGGAAAATCCGGACCGCATTTCAAAAGCTGTTCTCGCCAAGGGGCTCGACAGCAACACGGCGTTCGAAATCCTGTCGATCGACATCGCGGACGTCGATGTGGGTGACAATATTGGCGCGAAACTGCAGAGCGAACAGGCGAACGCGGACAAAAACATCGCCCAGGCGAAAGCGGAAGTGCGGCGCGCCGCAGCGGTGGCGGTCGAACAGGAAATGCGCGCCAAGACTCAGGAGATGCGCGCGAAAGTTGTGGAAGCCGAAGCGCTCGTTCCGCAGGCGATGGCGGATGCTTTTCGTTCCGGAAATCTCGGCATCATGGATTACGTCCGGATGAAGAACGTGCAGGCCGACACCTCGATGCGCGAGTCGATCGCCGGCGGAGACAAACCGCGGACGCAAAATTGAAAATAGGAATCAGGAAGTAGAACCGTGATTGCGGCGAGCATCTTCGATCATCCGGGATTTCTCCTTTTGATCGTGTTCGTCGCGCTGGTCCGTTGGCTGGCGTCGAAGGCGAAGGCGCAGCCGCAGAACCCGCAAAACCCGCCGACGTTACCGCCCAGTCGTCCGATTTCGCGCGGTGGCGAAACCCAGACCGAGGAAGAGCGCGTCCGACGATTTCTCGAAGCGCTGGGGCAACCGCCGGGAACAACGCCGCCGAAAGTCGCGCCGCGCCGTCGCGCCGCGCAGCCGAAAATATTTCCGCAGATGCCGCCGCTGAAAACGAAACCTCCACCGTTGCCGGATGTGGCTAAGCCGCCGCCGCCACCTCTCTTCGAGACCGCGAACGTAATGCCGACTGCGGCGCGCGAAGCTGCCTTCGAAGTTCACGATGTTGCGCGGCAAACGTCGAGCGAACCGGCGCCGGAGACTCGTTCCGTTCCGGCGGCGGCGTTCGATCCGCGCGTCAAACTCGGGACGCCGCAGGATCTGCGCACCGCGATTGTGCTTCGCGAAATCTTCGGACCGCCGCGCAGTTTGCAGCCGCTCGATTTGAGCAGCTTCGTTTAATTCACCTGCGGCTTCCAAACGGCGAAACGGACGCCGTCTATTTCCACCGGAAAAGTTTCGCTGTTCGGTAGAGCTGCCAAAATTTCCGGCGCGGACGGCGCCGCGAGCCAGACGATCCCGCCAAGCCGCGGCCCAGCCTCATCCGCAGCCGTTTTCCATTCGCCGTCCGAGGAAAGATTTCGGACGATCGTTTTCTGGGCGTAGTACGAAACCGGGCTGTAGTACGGATCGAAGTTGCAGAGAATCATTGTGTCCCGCGGAAAAGTTTTCGCGAGATACCGGCCGAGATCGGGAATGAGGTTCTTCGGTTCGCCGGTTATTCCATCGAGCATGAGAAACTGCGAACGCTGGTTCTGCGCGCGCGAAAATCCAGCGGCGGCCAGCCAGACGAGTAATCCCAGGACAATAATTGCGCTCGCCGTTTGCAGGATCTTCGTCGGCTGTCGGCTTTGAATCCATCGGACCGCGGCCTCGATCCCGAGGCCACCGAAAATTGCGATCGATCCAATCATGAAAAAACTGGCGAAATCGTGAATGAACGACCAATTGCGCAGTAACAGCAGGTAGGGGATTCCGGCTACGATCATTTGCAACGCGGCCCAGCCCAGCCAGCGGAATCCGGGCGATTGCCGATTGCACACGAGATAAATCGCGCCGGCGAGGACGAAGAGCCACGCCGGGGCGAGGTAATCCTGACCGAGCCCTTGAAATATCCGGCGCAACCATTCGGCAAAAGTGAAATGGAGCGCGGAGACTTGACCGGCGGCTGACGAACCGGGAGCAACGCCGTTGCCCAGCCGCATCGTGAGCGCGGTCCACAAATCTCGCCACGCCTCTGGATTCGCGTGCCGAATATCGAAGAGAAAAAGAATTCCCGACGCCGCGGCGAGGCCAAGCAACCCAAACGCAAATCCGGGACGGCGCCCGTTCTTTCGGACCAAAAATGAAACGCTGAGGCTCAGCACGAACAAATAACCCGGCCAATCGGTCCACATCGCGCAGAAACAACAGAGCGCTGCGAGAATCGCCCATTGGCGGTGCTGCCGCGTTTCCCAAACGCGCACGCAAACCAGTGCCGCCAGCATCCACAGCACCAGGCATGGTTCAAAGTCCACCATGTCGCCGTAATGCAATTCCATCGGCAGTGTCGCAAAGAACGCGACGACCAAGGCGGCAGCGCGGCGGCCGACCGTATCGCTTACCAGAAACCAGAGAAGCGCCGCGCTGGCAAGCGAGCAGAGAATCGGCACGAGTTTCGTCGCCCATTCCTTGTCGCCGAAGATGGCGATCGAGCCCGTCACCATCAACGGCACCAGAATTGGGTGATGCACGTAGTAGGCATCGCGCGGAATCGGGAGCGGCCCGAAATACAAAGTCGCGGGCACGCCTCCGGTCGTGCCAAGTCCAGCCCGGAGATTGTTAAGGGCCGCCTGCGCATAGAACGCGCCGAAGCAGTTGTCTTCTTCCACCCACGGCAGGTTGATCGTGTGGAGAAACGACGCGGCCAGGAAACCGATCGCGGCAAGACAGAGGACGATCCAGATTTTGCCGTTGGTTGCCAGACTCGTTTCGCCTAACGAGTGGTTATTTTTCGCAATCGGCAAAAACGGTGACTACAATCCGCGCGTCGGGATTGCGCGCCAGACATTCCCGCCGAGCGGCGGCCTCCGCTTGGTCGCGCGTGTTGCCCCAGGCTGAGCCCCAACCGCCCGGAGAATTATCGGAAACCGCGAGCGAGATCCAGGCGTTCTTACACCAGTTCGTCCGTGCGTTCTTGCTGCGGCACTCCTCCTTGGCGCGCGCAAGGGCTTCAGCCTTGGTCGGGTAATTGCATCCGTATCCCCACTTTCCGGTCTTCGGCGAGTAAGCGACGGCGGCAAACTTGTCACCGTCCTGGGCATGCAAACCCGGCCCGAACCCGAGCACCAGGGCGAACAAAAACAACAACATGCGGCGTCTGAGAATGTTCATAGCGCTGACCAAAGTGACCTTTGCGCGGCGCACACGTCAAGCGGCTTTCGTTATAGAACGGCGTTACAGAAAACGAATCTTGATTCGCGTTTCGGCTCTTCGGCTGGTTACCGGATCGATTGCCACCAAGCGATGCTCGCCTTCCGCTGCCTCCGCAAAATCAATCCCGTTTTCTGAGCGGCAAATCAGCGAATCGCTGCGCCATTCCACTTTACTCGTTCCGTTCGCGAGCAAAGGAATCCGGCGAGTCGACGGCACATCCGGATCGACGACGTAAATGCTGCCGGCCAACGGCGACGTGATCTGCAATTCATCGCCGGCATTCGCGAGCACGGTCCGATCGCGAATGCCGTTTTCCGCGCTGCGAAACCAATCGGCATACTCAGCGTTAAGCCGAACATTGCCGGCGTCGTCATAGTCGGCGGCCGATTCCGCGGCCGGCAATCGATCCGCGACGAATTTTTCGCGGACACCGCGCGCGTCATCATCCGCGAGCAATTTCCCCGTAAGCGGATGAACTTTCCGTTCGACGATCGTGTCGGGCGTTCGATACCAGGTGGTCCCGGAGTTGGTGTGCAGATAATCGAAGATCGCGTGGAGAATCGGCCCGGCGCCAGATACGCCCGAAACCTCGCGCATCGGCGCGCCATCGAAATTTCCAGCCCAAACGCCGACGGAAAACTCCGGCGTGAATCCGATCGTCCAGTTATCGCGAAAGTCGGTGCTCGTGCCGGTCTTGCACGCGACGGGATAATTGAAGCGCAACGCCGAGTTCATGCCGAAGGCGAGGGTGCGCGCGGAATTGTCGCTCAAGATATCAGCGATCTGCCAGACCAGCTCGGGCCGGGAATAGCGATGGACTTGGATCGTGCTTGTCGGCAACACGCGCCAGGGACGGAATTCGCCCAGGCGCGCGAGACTTGCGTAGGCGTTTGTCATTTCGAGCAAGCGCGCCTCGCAATTTCCGAGAGTGAGGCCGAGTCCATAAACTTCCGGCGGCCGGTTTAGTGTCGTTAGGCCGCATTCGCGCAGACGCTGGCGCAATGCGGCCGGGCCGCCCGCGGCGAGCAACACTTTCACCGCCGGAATGTTTAACGAACTGGCGAGCGCCGTCCGATAACGCACCGGACCGTAACAACGCCGGTTGTAATTCTCGGGCCGATAAAATCCGCCATCAGCAGGGAAGCTGGTGCGGACATCAGCGACCGTCGTGGCCGGCGTCGCGCCGCGCTCAAGCGCGAGCAAATACGTGAACGGCTTGAGCGCGGACCCCGCCGAGCGTTGCGCCCACCCGCCGTTCACCTGCCCGGCCCCCGGAGAAAAATAATTTTCCGAACCAACGAGCGCAATCACGTCGCCGGTCGCGTTATCGATGACGACGGCGGCGGCGTTGCGAACGTTTTGCTCGCGCAACTGGGCGAGCCGATCGCGCACGATCGTTTCCACCTGCTCGTTGAGCCGGAAGTCGAGCGTAGTGCGGAGCTCGGCCGGCGGTGTTTCCGGCAATTGTTGCAGCACCATTTCGACAAAATGCGGCGCGCGAAAACGACGTTGTGGCGGACGCAGCGTGAGCGACTCGGCGATAGCGCGGTCGTAGCGCGCGGCATCCAGCGAACCGTTGCCGCGCATCCGCTCGAGGACTGTCATCTGGCGGCGGCGCGCGGCGTCAGCGGCCAGGTGAGGATTCAGTCTCCGCGGATTCTTCGGCAGTCCAGCCAGGAACGATGCCTCTGCATCGCTCAAATCGGAGACTGGTTTTCCAAAATAATAATCAGCGGCGGCGGCAAGGCCGATATTCAGATTGCCGAAGTCGAGACGATTCAAATACGCGGCGAGGATCTGGTCCTTCGACCACGATTGCTCGAGACGGAGCGCAGTCACGCTCTCGATTAATTTCGCGCGCCAGGTGCGTGGACGGCGTTCGGAAATCTTCACGAGCTGCTGCGTAATGGTCGACGCGCCGGAAACCACGCGGCCGTGCGTCAGGCCGGCCATGATAGCGCGGCCCGTCGCGAGCCAATCGATTCCGTGGTGGGAATAGAAGCGTTTGTCTTCTGCGGCGAGGACGGCATCAATCACGCGTCTCGGCACCTCGTCGAGCGCCAGCTCATGACTGAAGCGCTCCGCCACGCGGGTTTCACGAAGCGGAATGCCGTTGCGGTCGAGGAGCACGATGCTCTGAATCGGCGGGCGCAAAAGAGCGGGAGGAATCGGAACCAGCTTCAGCGCGAAGTGACCGGCGATGAGCAACGCCGCTAGCGTTCCGACGATCGATCCCAGATAAAATCGGCGGCGCATCGTGACGGAAACTTTACTTCAACGATTCGGCGTGAACTCGCGCGGTCTCAGTCGTGCCCATTCGCTCGGGATGATACATCTCCTCGATTTTCGCGGAGGGCGCGATGACGTCGCCGGCTGAAATCACCCGTGCCAGATATCGCAATGTGTACTGGCCAGGGTAAAGCAGATCGGAGAAGAACAACGCGCGATCGGTGCGAAGCTCTTTATAATCGCTCACCCATTCGGTCCCGAGCGTTTCGCCCGCCGCAACTTCCTGCGATTTGAATGCCGGGTTAATCGCCTCGAACACGCCGGGCAACGGGTCGTTCACCGCGAGATGGGTCGCGCGACGCGGGACGGTGATGTCGAGCGTAACGAGGACACGATCGCCGACGCGGAGATTTTCGGCGGCGCTCAGCTTGCCGTCGTCGCCGAGCTTGCTGTAACGGCGCACAATGGTGTATCCACGGTTCTGCGCCGGTTGTTCGATCAACTTCGGCCGCGCTTCCGCCGTCACCTCGGTGTAAACTTTGCCCCCCGTCTTGGTGATGCGGACCGGGTCCGTGCTGCCATTCGCTTCAATCGAAAACGTCGCGCTCGCCAGCGGCTTCGAGTCGCTCACGGAAAACGGAGTCGCGTTTTTGTTCCAGCGGACTTCACCACTCGCGTTGTGATCGCCGGTCTCAATTCTTCGCAAATAAGACGAGAGCGCGAGGACGGACCATGCGTTTGCCTGCGTCGTCGACCAGTGGCCGTTGTTCCGCCGCGAGAAAAGCTCGGTCGCGAGCTCATCGATCCGCGGTGACGCGGGCTGATATTGCAGCCACGCCATCAGATAAAGCGCATTTTCGCGCGCGATCGATCCGAAGAACTGGTCGAGATAACTGTCGTTGCTCTGGGCCGGCTTCAGCAACTCGTCGACCATCGACTTCGGGCCTTTGCTTTCGAGAATGGCGAGCGCGACCAGCGCGCGATCTTCCGCGCTCAATTTCGCGCGCTTCTGGAACAGCAGATCGTGATACGCCGGCTCAGGTTTGTTCGCGAGCGCCAGCGTGTAAACCGCGAGACAACGATCCGATAATCCGTAGCCGGTCACGTCCTTCGCCGTGCCGCGGAGTTGTTCGCTGATGTAACCGAACAACTTTTTCGTTTCCGCCTCGGGGACCGGGAACTTTTGCTTTTGCGCGAGCGCAAGCGCAAGGCCGCCATAAGCGCTGTTCCACAAGGTCGGCTCGCGTCCACCGGGCCAATAGCTGAGGCCGCCGGAGCTGGTCTGCATCGAAAGCAACATCGTGACGCCGCGACTCACGACCGCGGCGACTTCCGCGTCGCTTTTGTTCATTTCCGGAATCCGTTCGCGCAAATCGCGCACGGTCAGCCACGGTAACATGCTCGATGTAGTTTGTTCGACGCAGCCGTACGGATAATGCAGCAACTGCCGCAGCGCTTCACGGATCTCGGTGGCGCGCGTGTTTGCTGCGTTCACGTCGATCCTGCCTTTGCCCTCGAGGATTTGCGGATCGGAAATGCGCGCCAGCTCGGCTTCGTTCGTCTCGATTCGTTTCGTTTCCACTTCGCGAACGAGTGGCGCCGGATAATTCACGTCGAGATCTGATTGCAGCGCGTCGCTCAACTCTCCGCTTGCCCCGCCCGCGAACCGAACGCTCCATCGCCACCGGGCATGACCCGTCGCCACGAGTTCCGCTGGGAAATCGACCGCGACAGAACCCTTCGCAGGCACGGTGAGGTGGCATTTCGTTTCCGCCGCCTTCGCCGTTGAGTCGAGCTGCAATTCGACGTCAGCTTCGCCGGCCGTGTCGGTGTTGTTATGAACCACAGCCCGCAAAACCAGTTTGTCGCCGAAGTTTCCGAAACGCGGCAGCGCCGCTTCGATCATGATCGGTTTGCTGATCTCGATCGCGGACTCGCCGGTCCCGAATTGGTTTTGCCGTGATGCCGCAACGGCAATTACGCGGTATCGCGTCAGGCTGTCTGGCGCGGTGAACTCGGAGTGAACATGGCCTTGTCCGTCGGTCCGCAGGGTTGCGTTCCAAAAAGCGCAGGCCAGAAAATTTTTTCGCAGCCCCTCGAGCCCCGGCGGCCCGCCCTTCGCGTCGCCGACCAAATAACCTTTGTTCGCAAAATCTGATTCGTCGGTGTCTTCTTTGAGCAAGGTCGGCAACGTCAGACTCGTTTGCACGGTAAGCCGCCGGCGCGCGTTGAAGAATGACAGTGGATCGGGCGTTTTGTAACCGGTGAGCGAGAGAACGCCTTCATCGACGGCGTAAAGGACGATTTCCGAATCCGCCGCCGTCTGGCCGGTTCCATCTTTCACGTCGGCATCGAGCTGCACCTTCTCGCCCGGCTTTGCGGTCGCCGCGTTTGTTTTCACCATAACGTTCAACCTGTCGTTAGGCCGCGTCACTTTGACCTCGCAATAGCCGATCCGGTATTCGGGCATCTTGATCTTGCGGCCGCTGTCGTTCGCGCCGCGGAGCAGCATCACGGAAACAAAAACATTCGGCGCGTCGGTCTCAGTCAACGGCACTTCCACGGACGGCGCGTTTCCGGTCAATCGTTTCACGAACGAACGCAGGACACGGTCGCGTTCCACCGTCACGAGCGCGTCACCGGCGATTGGTGTCTTCAC
Organism: Chthoniobacterales bacterium; assembly: GCA_035644055.1. Lineage (GTDB taxonomy): Bacteria > Verrucomicrobiota > Verrucomicrobiia > Chthoniobacterales > UBA10450 > AV80. The sequence continues at coordinate 11,191 of DASQPH010000038.1, read as the reverse complement.
CATGATCGTCGCCGTCTGCCCCGGCGCGTAGCTTTCCTTGTCGGTCACAAGATCGATCGCGTACGGATTGCGATAATTCCAAACCGTCTCAGTCGGCCCCGCGACTTCGAAGGTTATTGAGGTGAGAATGTCGTGGCCCTTCGCGTCCTTACCGGTCACTTCGAGCAAGTACTGACCGGGCTTTCCCGCGACGGCGTCAGAAAGGTTCGCGACGTTTGGTTTGCGGTCCGTCCCAAGGCCTGGCGTCGTCGTCAGCTCGCGTTCCCATTCGACGTGCAACTCCGCTTTGCTGTCGAACTCCGTCGTGTCGCCGGCGGCGGCGAGACGATTCGTCTGCCAGGTGATTCGGGTGAGGCGAACCGTCGATTTGACCGGCGTCGTCAAAACTTTTCCGTCCGCGCCGACCGCGATCAACTCGATCGGCAACGTATTGCCTTCCTTCAAGACTCCGTCGAGCCGTCGAATTCCGAAATAATAGTCGGAACTGTGTTGAACGAACGAGCGCGATTCGGAGACGGTTTGCTGGCTGAGGTCCGTGACTTCGCAGAGCAACTTGGTCGCCCGCGGCTGCGGCGCTTTCGGGTTGATCGGAAGCTGCGCGGAAATCTTCGCGGTTCCGTCCGCGGTGATGTCGGCTTCGCCCTGCGCGTTGAATTGCGAGATGCGGTCGAGCGCCTTGTTCAACCGGAAATCCACGATCGCGTTATTGAACGCGAAATCCGACAGACCTTCGGGCCGGAGCGTTTCGTCGCGCGCGATCAGCGACCAGGTCAGCTTCGCCTTCACGAGCGGTTTGCCCATGAAGTATTTCGCCGTTACCGGCAGGTCGAGGGCGAGCGGACCGGTCGTCACCGGCGGCGCGGGAATCGTGATTTCGAACGCGTTCGGACGATATTCCTGGACCTGAAAATCGCAGCTGCCCGTGAGCTTGTGTTCCTTCTCCTCGTCGGCCACCGAAACCCGATATTTCCCGACGCTGTCCGCGGAAATCTTGATGTCTTCCGCAAACGAACCGAATTCGGAAAGCGTCACGGTCTTGCTGAAGAACTGGCGGTCCTTCGCGTCGTTAACTTTGATCGTGACGGTTTTGCCAGCTGGCAACGTCGATTGATTTTCGTTCAAGTTTCGCGCGATTCCCTTGAGGTGAACGATGTCGCCCGGCTTGTAGACGCCGCGCTCGGTGAAAAGAAAAATCGCGCTCGGATCGACTTCGTCGCCGTAATCGTCCGTCACGCCGAGGCGATAAAGTGGAACCGACGCATCACCGGAATTGATCGAGATCAGATGGCCGTCATCTTCGCGTTGCGCGAAGACCCAGCGCGATTCGCTGAAGTACGGAAGATGCGCGCCGCCCTCCGCGTCCGTCACCGCTTCGGCGAGCTCCTTCTCTTCCGTATCGAGCAGGCGAAGATGCGTGTTCGCCAGCGAGTCGCCGGCGGTGAGCGAAAACAAATGCAGCGTGATCCCAGTCGAGTCGCGCTTCCAGACCGACCCGATATCGGTCAACTGAATGACGGCCTGCGTCCCGACACGTTTCTTCTCAGCTGTCACCGGATCGATTGATTCCGCCGTCAGCAAGACCGTGCCGGTTTTGTTCGCGCCGAGGATTTCGTCCCAACTCAGCGGCAGCGTCTCCGGTTTATCGACACTCGCGTTGGGCTTTAATTCGCGCTCCCAAATCACCTGGCCGGGCAGCTTCTCGACATCGACCCGCGAATACATTTCCTCCGGCGCGCGATCGTCCGTGAACTCCTCGTATTTGTCGTAGGCCTTGATCGCAACCGGCGTGGTATCACCCGTGAAAAGTCGCGCCGTTACCTTGATCCGCGGGACGTTGACCGAGAGGAGACGGAATTTTCGCGTGCCGGCCCGATGTTGATGGGTCGCAAACTCTTCGAAGTAAAGGCGCGGCGCAATTTGTGTGAAAACGAGATCGTTCGTCTGCGCGCGAGCGAGCTGGAACGGCTCCTTCGACGGCAATCCGGCCTTCGTCGTGACGCGATACTTCGGACCGAGCGCGAAATCGCCCTTCAGCGTAACCGTGTCGCCTTCGACTTCCGCTTTGAATTTTTCCGGGACCGGCGCCACCGAAATCCAGCGCGAAATATTGTCGGCGGAAATCTCTTCGGCGAGCTGTTTCGAAAATTGAATGACGATTCGCCGCCCGGCGACGCGGTTGCTTTCGGCGGCGATGCTTGCGATCGCAAAAGGCTTCACGACGCCGATCAGAATTTCCTTCCGCACCGGCAGGGCCGACTTCCATTCCTTCGCCGGAAGACCTGCATCGACAATCAGTTTCCAGTCGTTCCCGGGTGGCAGTGGTTTGGTTGCGGTTACGAAAAGAACGTTGTTCCTGAACGGATGCGGTTTCTCCCTGTCCGGATCGAATTCTTCCTCCGGACCGACCGGGGCCAGCATTTCGCCCCAGGCAGAGAGATTACGATCGTCACTCTGGTAACTTGGGAACTTGCGGTCGTGATTTTTCGGATCGTCGCCTTCGACGCGTGCGTCGATCTTCACGCCGGCGCCGTTCACGAACCGAATGTATTTCGCCGACGCCGCCGGATCGACGTTCGCATTAAAGAGCAGCAGGTAACGCGGCGTGGCCGGCGCGTTCTCCGGATCGGCGCCGCCGAGCGCGTCTACGCCTTTCACCCGCATCGGCGGTGTCTCTACGTTTTCCCGCAGCGACGATTTTACCTCGCGGCCCGCCGCGTCTTTCAATCCGCCGCGCAACGAGATCTGATACTTCGTGCCGAGCGGCAGAATTCCTTTCGGCGCGAAAGTTCCGCTCCGCGTGCTTAGCCAGATGAACTGGCCATCGATCGCGGGCGAAAACACGAGCGGCAAAACGGCGGCCGCTTTGCCGATCTCGCTGGCCGGCACCATTTCTGTCGCGAAACGCAGCTCGAAGGTGCTGGTCGGATCGAGCCGGCGCGAGGGAAGCAGGAGTTGAACGGCGCGGTCTTCCGCAAAACTCGAGACGGCGAGAGAAAAAATCAGCGCAAGCCAAAATGATCGCATCATCTTGGGACGCGAGATTAGCATCGCGTTGCGCAGTCAGTTCAACTTAATTCGCGGCTCACTTTGAGCGTGATCCTCCTCTTCTGTAGCCGCCGTCCTGTGGGCGGCGCGAGAGGACTTCACGGGATCCAGATCCGCGCTTCGCAGAGCGAAGCGGCTACAGAAGAGCAGTGCAATTTCACTTGCACGCCTGGCATCCGGTGCGAAACGGTTAGCTCCACCGCGCCGGCGTGGCGGAACTGGCAGACGCGCTGGACTCAAAATCCAGTGATCGCAAGATCGTGTGGGTTCGAGCCCCTCCGCCGGCAGCTCTCCCCGGGGTCTGACCTAATCCGCGCCGCTTACTGCGGACTGGCTCCCTGGTTCTGCCTATCCTGAAGATTCTTCATGCTGTAACTGATCTGCGTCTCAGCCTCTTTCGCTTCGGGGGAATCCTCCGACGCCCAATGCGGGGGCAGGTTACTGCCGAGTTTCCTCGGGATCCACACCAGCTTCTTCCCGTCCTTGTCCACCATCGTCTTTAATCCAGTGGTGATCTGGCCGGCGATATTCAATCCATCGCCGACGCTTATCCTCATCGCAACGCCGCCCGCGGTAAACTTCTCCCCGGCGACCGAATCCGCTGTGACTTTTTTGCTCCCGGCTGAAACTACCAGCGCAAAATTGTTGCCCTTTACATCGGCGCTTCTTCTCGAGTTGAATTGAACAACGTAATTGCCGGGCTTAAGCGTCCCGGTCGCGAAGGTCCCTTTGGCGTCGGTCGCCCCTTTGTATGCCGCTTTCCCACTGGAATCGGAAACAACCACGGTCATTTGCGGCAGCGAGCCATAAGCGAAGGAGGCCGTTGCAATGAATAAGGCGATGAAACTACGAACGATGATTCTCATGCGAGAAAGATACCGAGCCCGGTCGTCCGGCCAAATCGAAATTGAATTTCACTCCGGCCGCGGCTCAAAAACGAAACGAGGCGGCGAATTACGGCCCGGTTGCGCCGCCGCAATGCCGACGATTGCGTGTTTTATGTTTTTAAAAACCGGGTTTGCTTATGCCGTCACCACTTTGTTGCGGGGACTTTCCCTGATTGTACTTGTCCTGAATATTCTTGGCGCTGTAGCTGCCCGAAGTCATCACTTCCTTGGCTTCGGCTGAATCGGATTCAGCCCAATGCGCAGGGAGATTACTCCCGACCTTTCTCGGGATCCAGACCATCAATTGCCCGTTCTTGCCGATGCGGGTGGCCGTGTCTTCCGCTGACACCTGTCCCTGAATGCTGGCATTCGCCTTCACCTCGATCTTCATCGCGACGCCGCCGGCGGCCAACTTTTCCGCCGTGACTGCGCTCGCCGAAGTCTTTTTCGTGCCGGCAACAACGACCAAAGTGTAATGGCTGCCCTTTGGCGCGTTATTTGAACGGAACTGCACGGCGTAACTGCCCGGCTGCATTTTCGGGCTCGCGAAAATTCCTCTCGAATCTGTCGCGCCTTTGTAAGCAGTTTTCCCGCTTGAGTCAGAAACCGTCACGTTAAGTGTTGGAACTGCCGCGGAGGCCACCGCCGTCAATGCCAGCGAGAGCGCCGCGACAATACTACAGTTTGTTTTCATTTGGTTATGCTTTTCTTGATCAGGAATCACCTCGGCGAGATTCCCTGGTTTTGTTTATCCTGAATAGTCTTCGTACTGTAGCTTCCAGAAGTCATCGCTTCCTTGGCTTCAGCAGAGTCCGATTCCGCCCAATGCGCGGGGATGTTGCTGCCCACCTTTTTCGGAATCCACACCATCAGTTGTCCGTTCTTGCCGATGCGAGTGGCATTCTCTTCCGCCGACACCTGTCCCTGGATGCTGGCGTTCGCCTTGACCTCGACCTTCATGGCAACGCCCCCAGCCGCTAACTTCTCCGCGGTGATGGCGCTCGCCGAAGTCTTTTTCGTGCCGGCAACAACGACCAAGGTATAATGGCTGCCCTTGGGCGCGTTGTTTGAGCTAAACTGTACGGCATAATTGCCCGGCTGCATTTTGGGACTGGCGAATAGGCCACGCGAATCCGTTGTTCCCTTGTAGGCCGTCTTACCGCTCGAGTCGGCGACGGTGACGTTCATTTGCGGCAGCGCACCGTAGGCCGCGCAGGCTGATGCTCCAATAATCAAAGCGATAAAACCCCGGGCAATAATTCTCATGCCCGAAGCATAACTGGTCGCCTCAGGCCGAGCCAAGCAAAATACGCGAGGCCGGTATTCTCAGTTTCCGGGCCGGGTCATCTTGTCCTGAGTGTTGCTCAGGGAAGAATGGAAGCCCTCCTGATGCTGGTCCTGGGCGCGATCCTGCATCTTCCCAACACTGTCCTTTTGCGTCGCATTGGTCGCAAGCGGTCCGGCCGAGACATGGCCGATAATGTCTGATCCGGCTCCGACCTGGACCTTCATGGCAACACCGCCACCGAGAAACTTGTCTCCGGCAATAGAATTCGCCACGACCTTTTTCTGTCCGGCCGCGACGATGATCGAATATTGGCCACCCTTCAGAGCGGCGTTTTTCGAGCTGAATTGCACGACGTAATTTCCGGGCTGCAATTTTCCGGTGGCGAATCCGCCGTCGTTTTTGGTTGCGCCCTTGAACGCCAGTTTACCGCCGGCATCAGAGACCGTAACGTTCAACGACGGAGTGCCGGCGCTTGCCATTGACGCGACCGCCAGAAACAGACCCAACAGAATGGGGAATAACGTTTTCATCCGGCAAAGTGACGCCGGTTTTGTCATTGAGCAAAGTGAAAAACTAGCCGGCTCTCGGATTTAAACCCCTTTGTCCGGCGCCCCGGTTGCGCACCTGAGCGCGAATCGGCACCAACTACCTGCCGGGGGAGTTAATCCCAGATAATTTCGAATCGTCGGCTCCCTTGAAACCCTCTTGGTGCGGATCAGGAGCCATCTGCAAATTATTCCGAAAATCGTCGCCACTGACTCGCGCGCTGTTATGAGCGGCCGCTTCCTTGGAATCCGCATCCACCCAATGCCCCGGGAAGTGGCTGCCGACCTCGGGGGCTATCCAAACCATTTTCTTGAGCCCTCCTGCCAGGACTTGTCCGCGAACCTTCGCGCCCGCTCCCACCTCCACCGGGACATCCACTCCGGCCAGAAGTTTATCGCTCGTTAAGCCAGATTGAGTGATCGGGCGTTTCACTCCTTCGACTTTGATCGAATATGAGGTGGCGACGATGGCTTTGGTCGTCGAAGCCGTCTTCGTGTCGTTCGCTTTCTGCGGGCGGATGGTCAAAGTGTAGGAGCCTGCCGGCAGACCTTCGAGAGAAAAGTTGCCGCGCGAATCGGTCACGGTGCGCTTGGTCGGAGTCTGTTTTACCACGATACTAACTCCGGCCACACCTTTCGGCGCTTCCGCGTAAACAATCGACATTGCAGAAAGGACGAAAAACAACAGGATACCGCGGATCATGCGCTTCATGACTTCGCAGAATAACGACCGCAATTCTTCAAGCCAAGCTTAAGCGGCGCTCTTTATTGGCTTGACGCCTTCTCCGCACCCAGCCCGGTATTCGCGCGAACGCTTAGCTCGGCGAAGCGGGCTTCCGCGTGCGACTCACGACTGAATAGCGTTCCGAGAATCGCCGCCAAAAATCCCAGCGGGATGCTCAGAATCCCCGGATTCTCCAATGGAAAAATCGGAGCGTGCTGGATCAAATGCCGCGCCGACGCTGCCACACCGGGCGGATCCACTTTCATGATGCTTGGACCGACGATGATCAACGCCAGCGACGCGATCAGACCGACCGCCAATCCCAGCACGGCGCCCGTCGTGTTGAATCGCTTCCAGAAAAGCGACAGAACGATGACCGGCAGATTCGCCGAAGCCGCGACCGCAAACGCCAGTGCGACGAGAAAAGCGACGTTCGCGTCCTTGCCTAACAGGATAGCGATCGCAATCGCCACCGCTCCCACGACGAATGCTGTTACTCGCGCCACTCGCACTTCTTCGCCCGGCTTACGCTCGGTTCCCTTATGAATCACCGCCGTGTAGAAATCGTGCGCAAACGAAGTCGAAGCACTAATCGTTAAACCGGCGACGACCGCGAGAATGGTCGCGAACGCGATCGCGGCGATGAACGCAAAGAAAATGTCGCCCCCCAAGGCCTGGGCTAGTAACGGCGCGCTCATGTTGTTACCACCATGGCCGGCAATGAAATCGCGACCGACGATCGTCGCCGCGCCGAACCCGAGGAATGTCGTCATGATGTAGAAGCTGCCAATGAGAACCATCGCCCAGACCACACTCACCCGCGCTGTCTTGGCGTCAGGCACGGTATAGAAGCGGACAAGAATGTGCGGCAACCCCGCCGTGCCGAAGACCAGCGCCATACCTAACGAGATGAGATCGAGGGCGCCGTGGTTCGTCGCATTGTAACGCAGGCCAGGCTCCAGGAAGTTCTTCGTAACCAGCACACCTTTGTCGTGATAACTCACGCGTGTTACCGCTTCGAAGAAGCCGCCGAGGCTCCAGCCGAAATGCGCCAGGACTAACAAGCTGAGGAGAATAGTTCCGCCCATGAGCAGGATTGCCTTGATGATTTGCACCCACGTTGTTGCCAGCATTCCCCCAAACACGACGTAGATAATCATCAGCACACCCACGCCGATGACTGCCGCTTCATAGCTCACGTGCGAGCTGCCGAGCAGCAGCGTCACCAGCGCGCCAGCTCCTACCATCTGCGCGATCATGTAGAATGTGCTGACGGTAATCGTACTCAGCGCCGCCGTCGCGCGAACCGGCCGCGGATTTAGCCGGTAAGCCAGCACGTCTGCCATCGTGTACTTGCCCGCGTTCCGCAGCGGCTCGGCCACAACCAGTAACACCGTAAGATAGGCGACCAGCCAGCCGACCGAGAACATAAACCCATCGTAGCCAAAAAACGCGATTAGCCCCGCGATCCCGAGGAACGACGCCGCGCTCATGTAATCACCCGCGACCGCGACGCCGTTTTGCCAGCCGGTGATTCGCCGGCTCGCCGTGAAAAATGCCGCCGCGCCGTGGGAACGCCGCGCCGCCCAGTAGGTGATCCCCAGCGTGATCAACACAAAGAGCAGGAACATTCCGAGTGCGGCTGTCATAAATTTTTACTCTTACTCTTGCTCTTACTCTTACTCTTGTTCTCGAGGCCGAGTCACAACATCCTTCGCCATCCGATCGAACCGCGCGGCCGCACGCACATAAAGCCACGCAATGATCCACGCCATGAAGAATTGCGAGAGCGCGAACAGATACGCCAGGTTTACCGGCCCCAGCACCCGCTTCTCCATGAAAGGTCGCGCATAACCGATCAACACCGGCAGCGCAAAATAGTAAGCGACGAAGAAGATCATTGCCGGAACGACGAACCGCTTCTTCGCTTTCAGAAGGTCCCGGAACCGCTCGCTCGCCGCCAGTTTTTCCCAATCGATTACGCCCGCTTCCTCGTCCGCGGTTCGCTCGTGGGCCGGTTTCGGCGCCTGATGAGTCAGCGGGACGACATCCGTGGGCGCGGCCACGAAGGGCGTAGGGTCTTCGGGTCGGTTCGGGTTGTCCGTCGCCATCGCATGATGGATATAAGGTGGCCGATTTGAAAACGCCAAGAAAAAGTCTGGCCTGTCGCGAGCCGTGAGACACGATAGCAAATGATGCATCAGCGCTCCGCACGGCCGAAACGTCGCGCCCTGGTCGGGATGGGAATGCTCGTCGTTTGTATTTTCGCCCCTTCTCTCTGGATGATCGCAAAAGTTCCGCCGTTATGGCGCGACGCGGACGCCTACAACCAGCTTACCCGTGATCCGTTGATCTCTACCTTTTGGGGTTGGCAAACAGCCTACGGTTACCTGTCCAAAGTCCCGCTCTTGCTGACCGAGCAAATCGAGCTGTCCAGCGGCCACGCCCAACTGCATTCCCACCCTCCTTCCGAGGTCCTCGCGCTATCCGATTCGGGAATCGCCTCCCTGATCATCGCCCAACACCTGGCTCTCGGTATCAGCGCGCTCGGTTTCATCCGGGCCATTACCAGCGTGTTTTGGCTTCGCTTGGTTTTATCGCTGGGATGGGCGAGTAACGCGCTCTTCTACACCTTCGCCCATTGTGTGGGCTCCGAGAGTCTGAGCCTGATCCTGATCGTTTTCCTGGTTACGCGCGGGGTGCGACTAGTCCAAAGCGACGGCGAGCCCGGTTGGAGTAAATGGTATCTCTTCGCGATTACGTTGTGGCTCTGTCTGCTTTCGCGCCAGATCAACGGCTTGCTTATCTTCCTTTTGCCCGCAGCGTTTGTGCTTGTCTCGATACAACTTCGGATTGCGAAATTCTTCAACGCCAGTCCGACTCAGAAAACGTTGAGAGCGGAAAGCCCGAGCCTGCGTCATGCTATCGTTGCGATGGCAATCGGCTTGGCCTGCGTATTCCTCGGTGGCTCCCTGGCTAAGAACCTTGCCTCCAAGACCAAGCTCCATCCCCATTCACGACTGGGCTATACCTTTCTTTGGCGCCTGCAATTCCTGAACACTCTCCCACCCGAGGCACGCAAATCCTTGCTTAATAAGCTGACCGACCGCACCCGCTCTCCGGAGACACGACAGCTTCTGACTCTGTTGTCGCAAGTCCAAGACGAAGGCTCATTTTCTCCCGCGCTGTTTTCGGCCCGGGCCGCCCCTCTTCTCTTCCCCGGAGAAACGACCGTTCCCTGGGAAAAAGTCGACCTTGCCCTTAACGGGATGGCGTTTGCCTTTCTCGTTCCGCCCTCGCCCGAGCTTCTCCAGGCCGCCCGGATCGATTTCGGACTAGCCCGGACTATCTCCGCCACCGAAATAACCGATCACTTGTTTGAAATGACGACTTACTTTTTCGAACACCCCGATGGGATGCCTTCCTGTGCCAGTCTCGTTACATTCCGTGATTATGACACCGAGAAGATAATGCGAATGCCATCGCAGTTTCCCTATTTTCATCTTTGGAAGGGGTTAACCTACAACCGCGCCCTCCTGATCTGGCTTGTGAGTCTGGCTGGGTTAATAATTGTTGGCTTCAAGAGGAAAGTGAACGTCGCCCCAATTGCCGGCTTCGGTATTGCGCTCGTCGCCGTGGGAACGCTGATGGTTGCCATCACCTGTCTGCTCAGCGAATCGCTGCCGCGCTATGCCTTGCCTATGTGGCAAATGCTTCTCCTTTCCTTTTGGCTGTTTGTCGGCCAAGCCGGTGACCGTCTCGTAAAACGGCGATCTTCCCAAACGTCGGTCGCGACCTAAAAAACGGAAGCATGGGAAGTCCGCCGGGCAGCTGTTTTGCCCCGAGCCATAGGGGCTGCCGAAAGCCGGGTTAAGACCCCGGCGGACTTCCTAGTTCGCTGGGATACGTTCCCGAATCGCTTTGGCGACAGGCATCAAGGCTGGCGGATCTGTATTCATCAACTCCACCGCCGTGTACCCCAATTCGGGGAACATCTCAAAATTCGCCGCAATCCCAGGAAAGCCGCCGTTGTGTCCTACACTATGCTTCCCGCCGGCATTGTTATCGCCAAAGCCGTAACCGTATTTTCCCATTCCGCGCGGGCCGTCCACCTTGCCGGTCGTGACTAGCTCGGTGTGCGCTTTGTCGAGTAACTTGTAGCTGAACAGGACCTGCTGAAATTTTACGAGATCCGGCGCGGTAGAGAATCCGCCGCCGGCTGGACCGCCCCTTACCTCGCGGAGGTTGGTGTTATCCCGAATTTCTGCCTGCGGCTGGCCGTCGGGCGACATCTTTGTATAACCAACCGCCAGGTTGGGTGTCTCTTTGGTTGCGTCGTAGAAGCCGGTGTCATTCATTCCGGCGGGCTTGTAGATATGTTCCTGGACGTAGCTGTAGTAATCCTGGCCGGAAACCTTCTCGATAATCGCGCCGAGCAGCATGTAGCCGGCGTTACTGTATTGAAACTTTTCTCCGGGAGGGAACGCCAGGGGACCGGCCGCGAACAACGGCAAATGAGCGGCGACCGTAACCAGCTTCTCACGCTGCTCCTTAAACTCCCCGCCCCAGTACATCCCCATACCGGAAGTGTGCGTTAGCAACTGATGAATAGTTACCTTGTCGGCTACTTCCTTGTTCGGATAATCGGGCAGATGCTTGCCGACAGTATCGGTGAACGAAAGCTTACCCGCTTGCGCTAATT
>DASQPH010000037.1:0-22432 GCA_035644055.1 Chthoniobacterales bacterium | reverse complement strand
CGCGAAGCGATCGATCCGGTTCGCTTCATCAGCAATCGGTCTTCGGGAAAAATGGGATACGCGATCGCGGAAGCGGCGCTCGCGAAGAAACATCAGGTCACGCTCATCTCCGGCCCGGTTGCGATCGCGCCACCGCGCGGAGCGGATTTCATTGCCATCACGACCGCTGAGGAGCTTTACCGCGCCGTTCATCGCTCGCTTGGTCGCTGCGATGTGTTCGTCATGTGCGCCGCCGTCGCGGACTACAAGCCGGCGGCGATCTCTCCGCGGAAAATGAAGAAGCGCCGAGCCGCCTTCGCGCTCGAGCTGGTTCCGACGCGCGATATCCTCGCTTCCCTGCCGAAACGCCGCCGTTATCTCGTGATCGGATTCGCCGCGGAGACGCACGATTTGAAAATCAACGCGCAGAAAAAACTCCGCGCGAAGAATTGCGACGCGATCGTGGCGAACGATGTGAGCGGACGCGAAACCGGAATGGAAAGCGACGAAAACGAGGTCACGATTTTCTTTCGCGACGGCGAAATTAGAAAAATTTCGCGCACTCGAAAAAAAATAATCGCGCGCGAACTCGTGAAAATTTTTGAAAAGATAATTGAAAAAGGTTTGACAAAAAAATCGTGGTGATTACTGACAACGGTAAGTGAAGTTAAAAAAATCCTTCACCAACCCACCGCGAATGCGGACCGAAAGGGGGGATTAGTCGATATGGCAGCTAAGAAAAAAGCTAAGAAGCCCGCCAAGAAAAAGGCGGCCGCGAAGAAAAAGAAACACTAGTTTCCCAATATCGCGGTAACGACTACGAAGCTCTTTCGTAGTTCCAATCAATAACTTCAACCCGGGGAGAGAATGAATTTTCTCTCCCCGGTTTTTTTTGCGCCCGAAGAAGTTGAATGGTTCAATGCAGCGGCGCGCGAGCGTTCGCCGACCATCCAAACTTCATGACGCATTATCTCGACGCAGCAGTGGAAGCGGCCCGCGCCGCCGGCGAAATGCTCCGGCATTGTTTTCAGCAGCCGCTCCGGGTGAATTCGGCCGAAGCGCACGACATCAAGCTTGAGATCGATGTTCGGGCTCAGACCTTGATCACCGAGCTGCTCCTGAAAAAATTTCCGGAACACGCGCTCTACGGTGAGGAAGGAATCGTCGGCGACCAGGCGAGCGATCATCAATGGGTGGTCGATCCGCTCGACGGAACGGTAAATTTTTTTTACGGAATCCCGCACTTCTGCGTGTCGATCGCGCTCCGTTACAGAGGCGAGATCATCGTTGGCGTGATTTACGATCCGATGCGCGACGAACTTTGGAAGGCACAGAAAGGCGAGAAGCCGACGCTGAACGGCAAACCGTTTCGGGTGAGCGAGCGCGCCGATTTGCGCGAAGCGGTGGTGTCGGTCGGTTTGTCGAAGACCGGCGTGACGATCGCGGCCGGCCTGCCGTTGTTGCAAGACATGGTGCATCGCGCGCGTAAATGCCGGCTGATGGGAAGCGCGGCGCTCGACATGGCGTATGTCGCCTGCGGACGATTCGACGCTTACATCGAGCAAGGCATCAGTCTCTGGGACATCGCGGCGGGATGGATTCTGGTGGAAACGGCGGGCGGCACGGTGGAGATGAAACCGCGCACGGACATGAAAGATAAATACAGCATCATCGCCTGGAATGGCTTGATGGATTTGAAGCTATAACGGCCATGAATGACGAAGCTCGAATGACGAATGACGAAGGAATGACGAAGCACGAAATCCGACTAAGGATGTTCACGGTGCGTTTCGGTCATTCGGAATTCGGGTTTCCTTCGTCATTCGTCATTCGTCATTCGTCATTCCCATCATGATCCGCTGCGGCAACGGTTACGATGCGCACCGCCTCGCAGCGGGCCGGAAACTGATTCTCGGCGGCGTGGAGATTCCGCACGATCGCGGACTCGAGGGACATTCGGACGCGGACGTAATTTGCCATGCAATCGCGGACGCGCTCCTGGGCGCGGTCGGCGAAAGCGACATCGGCCATCATTTTCCGAACAGCGATGAATCGATTCGCGGGATCAGCAGCATCGAAATTTTGCAACGGGTGACGGCGTTGCTCGGAGAAATTCACGCGCGGCCGCTGAACGTCGACGCGACGTTGATCGCCGAAGCGCCGAAGATCGCGCCGCATATTCCGGCGATGCGCGAGAAGATCGCGTCAGCGCTTCGTCTCGAGACAGCGCGCGTCAGTATCAAGGCGACGACGAATGAAGGACTGGGCGCGATCGGCCGCGGCGAAGGGATGGCGGCTATGGCAGTGGCGACGGTGGAAATGGAGTAATGGCGGTCCGCCTCTTCAACACTTACTCGCGCGCGCTCGAAGAATTTCGTCCTCTCGATCCGACGGGACGTGAGGTGAAGATGTACACGTGCGGGCCGACGGTTTACAGCCACGCGCACATCGGAAATTTCCGAGCCTATCTGTTCGAGGATTTGCTCCAGCGACATCTTGAATCGCGAGGGTTCGAAGTGCGGCGGGTGATGAACATCACCGACGTGGATGACAAGACGATCCGCGGGTCGCGCGAAGCGGACGTGCCGCTGGCGGAATTCACCTCGCAGTTCAAGAAAGCGTTCTTCGACGATCTCGACACGTTGCGGATCAAGCGAGCGGATTCTTTTCCGGAAGCGACCGACCCGCGGGAGATCGCGAAGATGATCGAGATGATCGGGACCCTGATGGAACGCGGTCTCGCGTATCAAGCGGAAGACAAATCGATTTATTTTCGCATCAACAAGTTTCCGGATTACGGAAAGCTGGCGCATTTCGATCTGGAAGAGCTGCGCTCAACCGGCCGGGTGAAGAGCGACGAGTACGACAAGGAACACATCGGCGATTTCGCGCTCTGGAAAGCGTGGGATGAAGCAGACGGCCCGGTGAAATGGAGTAGTCCGTGGGGCGACGGCCGGCCGGGCTGGCATATCGAGTGCAGCGCGATGGCGACGCAGCTGCTCGGCGATCAGCTCGATATTCATTGCGGCGGGGTGGACAATATTTTCCCGCATCACGAAGCAGAGATCGCGCAGACGGAAGGATGCACGGGGAAAAAGTTTGTGCGCTGCTGGCTCCATTGCGCGCACCTGATGGTCGAGGGCCAGAAGATGGCGAAGTCGCTCGGGAATTTTTACACACTGCGAGACGTGCTGGCGAAGGGATACAGCGGACGCGAAGTGCGATATGCGCTGATGCGGGTGCACTATCGGGCGCCGCTGAATTTCACCTGGGAAGGAATGGATGAAGCGAGACAGGCGCTGGGGAGGATTGATGATTGGGTGGAAAGACTTCGCGTGGAGGCGAGCGACACGAACAAGTCCAAAGCTCCAAGCTCCAAGCTCCAAGCTCCAGAGAAGCACCAAGCTCCAAAGGCTGAGTCAGGATTCCGCCAGGCGTTGGATGATGATCTGAATATTTCGGGAGCACTCGGGGCTTTGTTTGAGACGATTCGGGAAACGAATCGGCAGATGGATGCGGGGGAGACGGGCGCGGAAGAAGCGAAGTCGTGGCTGGAATGGTGGAAGGGCGTCGATGGAGTTTTGCAAATCAGCGGCGACGAAGCGGAGTTGCCGGCGGAGATCGCGGAGCTGGCGGAGGCGCGAGTGCAGGCGAGGCTTGCAAAGGATTGGAGAAAAAGTGATGAATTGCGCGACGTGCTGGCCGCGCGCGGTTGGGAAGCCCGGGACACGAAGGACGGGCAGAAAATCACGCGACGCGGCGGGGCGTAGCTCCAATGTTTTCGCCGGCGGAATTTCTCAGTCTCGAACACACCGCGCATCCAAAGCTGTTTGAGTCGCAGAAATATGTCTGGGACGCGCTCCGTCAGATCGCGAGCTATTTGCAGTTTCGTTTGAAACCGGCGGTGCTCGGAGAGCTGGTCGGGAAGCCATTTATCAGCAATGCGGTTTTCATCGGAGCCGGGACGATCGTCGAGCAGGGGGCGATGTTGAAAGGGCCGGCGTGGATCGGGGAGAACTGTCACATCCGGAGCGGATGTTACGTGCGCGAAAACGTGATCGTCGGGAACGGCGTGGTGATGGGGAACTCGTGCGAGTTCAAAAACTGCATCCTGTTTGATGAAGCGCAGGTGCCGCATTTCAATTACGTGGGCGACTCGATCCTGGGACATCGAGCCCATCTCGGCGCGGGCGTGATTTTATCGAATGTGAAATTAGATCATGGCGAGATTCATGTCGCGGCGACGGAGGGAGAGATCGCGACGGGACTGACGAAGTTCGGCGCGGTGATCGGCGATCGGACGGAGATTGGGTGTAATGCGGTGATCAATCCGGGGTCGGTGCTGGGCAAGGATTGCCTTGTTTATCCGGGCGCGAATTTCCGAGGAGTCCTGCCGAGCGCGAGCGTGGTGAAGGTGCGCCAGAATTTGCAGGTGCTGACGAGGCGGAGCGTTAAGGAAGAATAGGACTCGAGCACGAGTGGAGTACGGATGGGAGGGGATTCGAACCCCTGGTGCCTTGCGGCACACACGCTTTCCAGGCGTGCACAATCGACCGCTCTGTCACCCATCCAGAATCGAAGCTCCAAATTCCAAGCACCAAGCTCCAAAGAAATTCCAAATCCCAAACACCAATCTTCGCGTCATCGCCACAACCCAAATTCACGCGACGTAGTTTTGGAATTTGAAGTTTGGAGCTTCTCTGGAGCTTGGATGTTGGAGCTTGGTGCTTCCTAAAGCTGCAATCGACGGAACAGTTCGTCGAGCGGGAGTTGCAGGCCGATGTAGAACTCGCCGAATTCGCCGTAGTCGGCACTCACCGGATCGAAGCGCATCTCGTAAACAATCGATTTAATTTGAAACGTATCCTGGGCGAACAGCGTGACGCCCCATTCGGCATCGTCGAGTCCCGTCGAACCGGTGATCAGTTGTTTCACTTTCCCGGCGTATTGCCGGCCAACGGCGCCATGCCCAAGCATCAGCTTGCGGCGTTCTTCGAACGCCAATGAATACCAGTTCCGTCGTTCGCCGCGGCGTTTGCTCATGTTGTAGAAACAAACGACCGGCCAATCGGGCAGCGTCGGATAAACGCGCTCGTGCCGGTAATGTTTCATTCGCTCTTCGAACGCAGCCATCGATTTCTCGAAGTCCGGCGTGCCGCGCTTGATCTTCTGCTCGTTCTCGAGGACGGCGGCGTAATCTTCCGCGCTCGTTTTGTATTCGCTTTCCTCGGTCAGCGACAAATAGCTGTAAACCGGAACGAGCACGTCCGCGCCTAACGACAGGCTGAGTTGTTTCTCAATCCGGTTGGCGGCATGCAAGTCCGGCATGATCAACATGAACCCAAGATCGGCTTTCGGTGTGACCATGCTCAAAGTCAGAAGCTGGGTCGATTCGAGCGCACGAATTTCCTGGACGAGCGACGAGAGCGCGACCTTCGCGTTGCGCTGCTCGTCTGCGCTGAGCAATTGCCATTGCCCATGCTCGATCCGGTAAAAAAGATGGAGACAATGCCAGCCCTGTTCAGGGATCAACGGAGCGTCGTTCTTGTTCATCGGGGTGCGACCGGCGCATTTGCCGGGCGCGGCAAATGCGCGAGACAGTATTCCTCGCCGTCCCGTGACACGCGAAACTCGAGATTGGGATCGCTTGCTTCAGTCGCGCCACAGGTCGCGCATTTGTGGAGAGGCTCGGACTCCGTGTCGCGCGATTGCACCTCGAAGCGCCGACGACGTTCGCTCACGTCCTGGCGATGACGGGCAGAGCGATAAATCTCGGGTCCAAAAAAAAGAAAGTAGTTCGCCATCGCGGCCAGCATTGCCGCGCGATAGGCCATCGATTGAAAAAGAAATTGGAAGAGAAGTAACGCAGCTGTTCCCCACGCGATCCATTTGACCTTAAGAGGAAGGACATAGGCGAAATAGATGACCGTATCGGGAAAAAACCTGGCGAAGGCAAAGAAAAGGGCCGCCGAAAGCATGACGTTGGAAAATGCGGCACCGAAGAAGAAGGCCGCGATGGTTGTGCCGATCATGCCGATCAAATAAAAGAGCGAAAGGCGGAACGGACCCCAGGCGGCCTCGAGGCCGTTGCCCATCCATAAAAGGAAGAGCACGTAAAAGGCGGCGTTCACCCAATCGGGTAGCGGAATCATGCTGCCGAGCTGCGGAACAAAAATGTAGGTAACGAGCCGCCAAACCTGGCCGCGCAAAACGGCATGTGGATCCAGATCGATCAGGCGCAGATAACCAGGATCGATTTTGTAGAGGATAAAAGCGAGCGCGCTGAAGGCCGCGACATAGCGCAAGAGGCCCGGGATGGCGATGAAGCCGAGGCGGCGTTCAAGTTTGTCGAGGAAGGTCATCGCTGCGATCACGGTAGAGGAACCGTGGCTTGCTTCAACTCGAAGCGCTGGACGCGTAAAGTCGCGGCATCTAGGCTGACGCTTCATGACTGAGGGCGCGCTGAAAAAGACTCCGCTCTACGACGAGCACGTGAGGCTTGGCGCGAAGATGATCCCGTTCGGCGATTGGATCATGCCGGTGCAATACAGCGGGATCATCGACGAACACCAGGCAGTGCGAAACAACCTGGGCGTGTTCGACATTTCGCACATGGGGCAATTGGTGGCGACCGGTGCGGGGACGGGAGCGTGGTTGAACGAGATGCTGACGAACAACATCGACAAGCTCGAGGTCGGCACCGGGCAATACACGTTTCTCTTGAATGACCGCGGCGGGATCATCGACGACCTGATTGTTTATCGAACGGGGCCGGAGAAATTTTTGCTCGTCGTGAATGCGTCGCGGGCCGACGAAGATTTTGCCTGGCTCCAGAAGCATCCCGGAAACAACGGCACCTTCGAGAATCGGAGCGCGGATTATGGCGGCCTGGCGATCCAAGGGCCGCGGATCGTCGAATTGCTCCAGTTGCTTGTTGGCGAGGATGCGGAATTGCCGGCGCGAAATCAGATCCGGGATTTCGATTGGCACGGGACCAGGCTGACGATCGCGCGCACCGGTTACACCGGTGAAGACGGCGTGGAAGTTTTCTTCGCGGCGCGGGACGCGGCGAAAGTTTGGAACGCGATTCTGGAAAAAGGAAAGGACTTGGGAATTCGCCCCTGCGGACTGGGCGCGCGCGACACGCTTCGTTTGGAAATGTGTTACCCGCTCAATGGCTCCGATCTCTCTCCCGAACATAACCCGATCGAGGCCGGTCTCGGTTTCTTTGTTGATCTGAAGAAACCGAAATTCGTAGGACGGGACGTTTTGCTCGACGCGAAGGAAAACGGCACGCCGAATCGGTTGGTGGCGTTTCGGATGAAGAGCAAAGGTCCGCCGCCGCGGCCGCATTATTCTGTCTGGCGAGACGGCGAGCGGATCGGCGAAGTCACCAGCGGCAGCTTATCGCCGAGCTTGAACGAAGGGATCGGGATGGCCTACGTTGCGTCTGCGCACGCGAAAGTCGGGACCGAGATCGAGATCGAAATTCGCGACCGGAAACTTCCCGCAGTCATCGAGAAAAAACCGCTCTACAAAAAAACATGAATGTTCCAGACGATCTTCGTTATGCAGAATCGCACGAATGGGTCCGGGTGGAGGGCGAGAACGCGCGCGTCGGCATCACGGATCACGCGCAGGCGGAATTAACTGACGTTGTTTATGTCGAACTTCCGAAAGTCGGCGCGAAGGCGACCGCGAAAGGTCAGATCGCGGTCGTGGAATCGGTGAAAGCAGCCAGCGACATTTACGCGCCGGTCAGCGGCACCGTTATCGAAGTAAACAAAGCGCTGGAAGGAAATCCGGCGCTAGTGAATACCGATGCGTTCGGCGAAGGTTGGATCTTCGTGCTGAAGATGGATTCGCCCGACGAGGTGAAGCAGTTGAAGGACGCGGCCGCTTACCGAACGCAAATCGGTTAGTGCCCTGGCTAAGGACTGCGGCGGATAATGCGGACGGGCGCGCGAGCCGGACTCAGCATCTCTTCGACGAAGCGGACCAGGTCTTCCAGCGTAACGGCGGTCGCGAAAAAGCTGTAGCCGCCCAGAAAACCCCCGGTCATCACGTTTTTGTCAGTCGAGGGATTTCCGCTCAGGTAGAGAAACGGCGTGTCTTTCAGCGCGGGCTCGCCTTGCAACTGGCGAGTCATGTCTTCCGTTTCCGAAGTCTTCGGCGCGTCGAGCAAGACAAGATCGGGCCGGAACCATGGCGCGGCGTGTTGGGCCAGCCGCACATCGGCTTCGACCTTCACCAGAAACCGGCCGGTGCGCTCAAGCGCGCGCCTAACGAGTGCTGTGACGCGCGGCTCGTGGTCGACCAGCAGGATCTTTTTCAGGAAGGTCATCGTTCGCAGGCCTACCAAGCATCGGATATGCCAGCGTCGTCCGACGGAACGGACCGACTCAGAACAGGGCCGAGACGGTATTGAGAGTAAGCGCGAGGATGACGGTGTTGAAGCCGAACGAAAGCATTCCGTGGACGAGGACGAGCGTCCGGAGATCGCGCGAAGTAATGACGACGTCCGAGACTTGGAAGGTCATCCCGATCGTGAACGAGAAATACGCAAAATCCATGTAGTCCGGCTCGCGATCACCGGGAAACTGGAGGCCGCCCGCATGTGACTTGGGTCCGGTCGGTCCGTCGGGATCGCCGTAATAAGTGTGGGCGTAGCGCAATCCAAAGACAGTGTGGACCAGCATCCATGAGCAGATCACCGCGACGAGGCTCATCAAAAGGTGTGCAAAAAAGTGCGACCGCTCCACGATGACGGCTTTGTTCAAGAACAGAAAACCGACAGCGAATAATCCGGCGCAGGCTGCGCCCAACACGAAAATGAAAATCACGATATGACTGAGATCCTGCATCTGGGCGCGGGCACGAAGTTTTTCCGGCGGTGTCGTGAGGATCGTCAGCCAGGCGAGGGCGAGGGTGCACAGGGCAAACGTGTCCCAAGTGATGATGCACCGCGTGGATGGTTGAACCTGGCCCTGCAACGCGAACCAAACCGCGGTCGCAATCGCGAGGGAAATAACGATACGATGCCGCGCGTCCTGTTTAGCGATCCAGTTCATGTCGCGATGCAGTTAAGCCGCAATCCGCGGCATCGCGCAACCGCTAACCGAAGATCCCGAGGCTCGGATGGGCGAAGCGACCGATGTTCGGAAGAACGGTCGGCAGATCGGAGGCGGCGACGCCGAACCACGTCGCAAGCGTGGCGGAAAACTCGTCGACGGACGTCGTGGGAATCCAGCGACCCTGTCCGGTATCGTCGGGGCCGTTGACCGCAAGGGTCGGGAAGGTTCCGAACAGGCGCCCGCCTTGCACGGCGCCGCCGAGAACGAACTGATGGCTCCCCCACCCGTGATCGGACCCGGATCCGTTCGTTGGATAAGTTCGACCGAAATCGGAGGCGGTAAACGTCGTTACCTGCGATGCGACGCCCAGCTCGACCGTGGCGTTGTAAAATGCATTCATCCCCTGGCTCAATTCGGTGAGTAAATTCGCCTGACCGGCGAGTTGATCGCCGTGCGTATCGTAACCGCCAACGGAGCAGAAGAAAATCTGGCGCTTCATGCTCAGATTATTCCGGGCGGCGATCAGTTTCGCGATCATGCTCAACTGCTGGCCCAGACTCGTATTCGGGAAAACAGTCTGGAACGCGGGAATGCCGGCGAGCGCCGAAGTGAGGAGGTCGTTCGCCGCGATCGAGCGTGAAACGGTGTCGGCGTAGGCCTGCTCAAATAAATTGTTGTGCGGCAAGGCGAGCAGGTCCTTGAACGCCTGGAGGCGCACGTTCGCGTTCGCGCTGCCGTCGAAACCGGCGAGGCCAACGCTGCCGTTGGGCGAAACAACGTAAGGCAGGACGGTGTTCCCGACTTCGAAAGTGTTCGTGCCCGCGATGGAAATGTTGAGCGATATCTTCGAGCCGGCGTTGAGCGATTGCAGCACGTCGGCCAGGCGTCCGCCCCAACCTGTCTTGGAAATCACGTCCGGCACCGAAGTCTGCCACTGCACCGATTGATCGGCGTGCGAGAAAAGCTGGGGTGGAACCGCGGCGCCGCCGGCGAGATATTGCGCGCGCGTGACCGGCGCGACGAGCGTCCCGACATTCGAGACGAGACCGAGTTTTCCCTGGTTAAACAACGCCTGAAGTTCCGCCAAATTCGGATGGAAACCGAAATCGCGACCATCGCCGTTTTGCAGCGTTAACGGCAGGAGCGAGGCCTGGGGTATCGCGAGAATTCCGCGCGCCGCCGCATAAGACGCGTAACCGCTGGCATCATGCGGCACGATGACGTTGTTCGCGTCGTTGCCGCCAAAGAGGAAGAGGCAGATGAGCGCCTTGTAATCATCACTGGTGTCGAGGGGCGCGGCGCTCAGGCGGCGGAGATCGAAGATCGTGTTCAGGATTCCCGTGGTCGTGAGCGCGGCACAGGCAGCCTGACGAATAAAAGTGCGGCGAGTAGGCGAAGTCATATTCATTTGTCGACGACGAATTCGGGAGAACTGACGACGAGATAGATCGCGGTGCGGACGCGCTCGAGGGTATTGCTCGCGGGAATCTGCGTCACGGCGTTGATGAGAATGTTGCGCGTGCTGGATGACATGCCGCCGGCCATGAACAACGAGTTCAGGTGATCGACCAGGCCGGCGGGATCGGCGGCGCGGGTTTGTTCCGCCGCGAGGCTGAGAGTAATTCGATCGCTCGCCGGGCCGAGCCCGGTGTAGATCGCCGTCCTCAAGTAATTGGTCGCCGAAATCACTGTCGTATCCGTCGTGATTTCGAACTCGGGACTCTTCAAACCGGCGGCGGCGATCGCGCCGGGCGCCGAATAATCGGGCTCGAAGAAATTGAAAACGGTCGGCGAATGCATCGCTTCCTCGGCGAGGTTGTTGTAGGCGTTGCGGACGGAATATTTCCCGCTCGGGGAGGTGGCGTTAAAGGCGCGCAAAAGATTCGTCAGGCGAATCACGGGCTCGCGCTCATGCCCGGCGCCCTGGGCGGTCGGGAAACCGACGCGTGCGTCGTAGTCCATCAGAATTGCGCGCACGACCGCCTTCAAATCGCCGCGCACGCCCTGGCCATTGTTGTTAAAGGCGGAGACGACGCGATAGACGTAACCGGGGCTGGGATTGCTCGTCACCAGCCGCTGAATCAATTGCCGGCAAACAAATGGTCCGACGTTCGGATGGTTGAAGATCGTGTCGAGGGTCGTCTTCAAATCCTGCGCGGCGCTTTGGTTCGCCGGAATGACGACGCCATTCAAAATGTTTTTCGCATCGGTCTGATGGCGCGTCGCGATGTTGATCATCGGATCGCGCCAATCCTGCGGGAAACCGGGGCGAAACACCGGGTTCGCCACTCCCGGCTGCGCAAAAGTCCAGCCGGTTAACACCGTGGCGGTGCCGAGAATTTCGGTCTGGCCGTAAGTCGCAATCGGGAAACCGCTCGAGCTGAGAGTGAGACTCCCGTCGAGATTCAGATTGTAGAGGCCAATGGAGAACAGCTGCATCAGCTCGCGCGCGTAGTTCTCGTTAGGCAAAGTGCCGCGGGCCGGGTTCGCCTTGTCGTTCTGGAGCATGTTGAGATATGCGCCCATCGCGGGGTTGAGCGTGATGTCCTCGAGGAGCTGCCGGTAATTTCCAAACGCGTCGCGCGCGAGGACGTCGTAATACGCAGGCAACGCGAACGGAGCATTGCCAAGGCCGGCGCTGTTGATCGAGACGACGAGAGTTTCGCTCAAGGCAAAGGCGACCCGTTGCCGCAACTGGTCCTGACCGGAGATCGCGTTCGTCCACCAGGCATCGTTCGTCATGGTGAGGGTCGGCTGATTCGGCGTCGCGCTCGGGCTCGGCGAAGGACTGGGCAACGCCGCAACTGCCGCATCAACGAAGGCAAGATGTGAGGACATCGGCGCAGCGAACTGCGCGTCCAGAAAAGCGTCGTAGCCCTGGCTCTGGATCTGGGCGATCAACGCGTCCGTGGCGCCGAAGGTCGCCTGGGAAAGAAACCGTCCGGCGGCTGCGGTGGTAGGCGTTCCCGCCGGCAACGCCGGCGGCGGACTCGGCACCGGCGCGGACTGCGCGCCGGTGGACAAACTGAAGAAGCCCTTGATTTCGCCGGTCGGATACATCGCGGTGTGAATGTTCACGTAGGTCTGGCCGGACCGGATCATGTTCACAATGTCGGCCACGGTGAAATTACCGACCGGGACAAAGACCCAGATGAGGCTGCCGTCCGGTTGCGGCGTCGCGGCGTCGATATCAAACAGAATGCTGGTGTCCGATGCGTGAACGTGCATGCCAGTGATCGGGCCGGTGAGATTCGAGTAAGTAAAGGAAACGCTGGCCGACTTCCCGTCCGCCGCCAGGCGGAGCGTCGCCGTTCCGGAACCTTGCGAAGTGGCGGCGCCCTGAGGCCGCAATTCGGTTATATAAAGCGTGGAACCGTCGGCGCTCGGCGGCTGATCGAGATCGTACATTTCCACGAGCGCGATGCCCGTGGTGTTGTTCGCGCCGCGCACAATCGCGGTGTAACTGCCCGGCGTGAGAGTCCAGACGACCGCCGGCTCGTGATCGTCAGTCGGCGCGATTGTGCTCGCCGCGATCTCGGCCTGCTGGTCGGTGCGCCAATTATCGTTCGCCTTGATCAGAACACCGTTGGCGTCGCGCAATTCCAGCGACGGATCCATCAGCCGGCCGGCAATCGCCACGCCGCCGAGAAACAGCGAGGGGCCGCGAGCGCGAACCAGCATCCGTTTTCCAACGTCGCCGCGCACGATGAAACCGCCGATCATACAATTGTCGCCGGTGAGGACGTTGCCGCGCGTGGAAATGTTCGCCAGCCGCGCGGGCGAGCCGTCCGGGTCGAGATCGTAAACCTCCATGACGCCCACACCGGTGGCGTTGTTCACGCCTTTGACTACGACGGTGTATGGCCCCGTGTTGAGGGTTGCGATCAAGGCTGACTCGAGATCGTTCGCCGGTGCGAGCCCGGACGTGATGATCTCCGCCTCCTGCGTGCTCCGCCAGTTGTCATTCGTGGCGATGATGTTCCCCGCGGCATCGTGCAATTCCAACAGCGGATCGCTTAGCGTCCCGGCAATTGGAAGCGATGGCCCGATCGCGCGCACGGCGATTCTCTTTTGCCCGCTCCCGTAAACAATAAACCCGCCGATCAAGACATTGTCGCCGGTTTGGACAACCATGCGGGTGGAGAGATTGACTGCGCTCGAAATCGCGAACGCCGGTTCAGCCATGACCGAATAAACCAGGGCTGCTCCCGCCGCCCATCCCACGCCTGAAAGGAAACGTCTCATTTTAATTAGAGTCACGCCGCAGGAGAAACTCGGCCGAGCCGAGGTGGCGAATTATTTGTGGAAGAAAAAGTGAGCAGTATTTAGACCGGGCTATCACCACATTTACCGTTGGTTTATCGCGACTTCCCGGGCCGCAACCCCGGCCTATCAAACCAGGGAATTCGCCCGAAGTCGCGCTTTTTATCCGACCAGCCAGTGCTTAATTTGCAGACGCATGTCTTCCGCCCCGAAGAAAACCGAACCTCAGCTGAATTTCGAAGCCGCCATGGATCGGCTCGAAGAAATCGTCGAGGAGATGGAATCCGGCAAAATGATGCTGGAAGAACTGATCGGGCGCTACGAAGAAGGAATGAAGCTCGTGAAAATCTGCCAGGAACGCCTGGCCAACGCGGAGCAGCGGATCGAGATCATTACTCGCAACCATGCCGGCAAGGCTGTAGTAAAGAATTTCGAGCCGGCGTCGGAAAAGGAAACGCCGGCCGCTGAAAAAGGAGTAAACAAGAATGACGATGTCAGCCTCTTCTGAGACGGCCACTGCGACTGCGCCGCGGGTATTGGATGGGATTCGTTCGCCGGCCGACATCAAGGCGCTGAACGAGGAAGACCTGCCGCAGCTCGCGCAGGAAGTGCGCGACGAATTGATCAAGGTCCTCTCGCAAACCGGCGGCCATCTTGGACCGAATCTCGGGGTGGTTGAATTAACGATCGCGCTCCATCGCGTTTTCGAAACGCCGAAAGACCGATTTGTCTTCGACGTCAGCCATCAGGGCTATGTCCACAAAATGTTTACCGGCCGGCTCGATCGGATCTCCACGATGCGGCAATACCAGGGCCTGAACGGATTTCTGCTGCGCACGGAAAGCGAGCACGATTGTTACGGGGCGGGGCACGCGGGGACCGCGCTCTCAGCCGGTCTCGGGATGGCGGTTGGACGCGATTTGCGAGGTGGCGATGAGAATGTGGTGGTGGTGGCGGGCGATGCGGCGTTCACCTGCGGCATCAGTTATGAGGCGTTGAACAATGCGAAGTCGCAGACGCGGCGGTTCATCGTGGTGTTGAACGACAATGAATGGTCGATCGCGAAAAACGTAGGCGCGATCGCGAGTTACCTGAATAACATCGTCGCGAACCCGACTTACGCCGGCCTCCACGACAAGGCGCGCCGGTTCATCGAAGCGGTCGCGGGCAAGAGCGCCGTCGAGTTCGCGCATCGGTTCGAAGAAGGCGTGAAGAATCTCCTCCTGCCCAGCGTGATCTTTGAAGAGCTCGGGTTGCGTTATTACGGACCGATTGACGGGCACGACATTCCGCTGCTCATCCGCACGTTCGAATTTCTCAAGACTCAGGACGAGCCAGTGCTGCTGCATATTTTAACAAAGAAGGGCAAAGGCTACGAGCCGGCGATCGCGAAGCCGGACAAGTTTCACGGCCTCGGGAAATATAAGATCGAGAGCGGCGAGACCGCGCCGGCGCCGACGCCCACCTATTCGGAGTTAATGGGCAAGACGCTGGCGAAGTTCGCCGATTCTAATCAGAAGATCGTTGCGATCACCGCGGCGATGCCGAGCGGGACGGGCCTCGGATTTTTCCAGGCCCAACATCCGACGCGTTATTTCGACGTCGGCATCGCGGAAGAACACGCCGCGCTTTTCGCCTGTGGTCTCGCGACCCAGGGACTGAAACCGTTCCTCACGATTTACTCGACATTCATGCAGCGCGCTTACGACATGATCATCCACGATATCGCGCTTCAGAACCTGAACGTCGCGCTCTGCATGGACCGCGCCGGCCTCAGCGGCGACGACGGCCCGACGCACCACGGCCTCTTCGATATCGGCTATCTCCGGCACGTCCCGAACTTCGTCCACATGCAGCCGAAGGATGAAGACGAATTCGTCGACATGCTCTGGACGATCGCGAACTACGGCGCCGGCCCGATCGCGATCCGTTATCCGCGCGGCGCCGGGACCGGCGCGGTGCCGAAAGCGTCGCCGAAGCTGCTCGAGATTGGTAAGGCGGAAGTCGTGAAACACGGTCGCGACGTGGCCATCTTCGGTCTCGGCAACATGTTCGAAGTGGCAGAGGAAGCGGCGAAGAAACTCGAAGAAAAAGGAATCTCCGTCGCGCTTATCAACCCGCGCTGGATCAAACCGATCGATACCGGCACGCTCGAATTCTTCGCTCGCAGCGTCGAGGTCGTCTGCACGATTGAGGACCACGTGCTCCACAACGGATTTGGTTGCGCGGTGATGGAACATCTCCATTCCGAAAGAATCAACACGCCGGTCGTTCGCATTGGCTGGCCCGACCAGTTCGTCGAGCACGGGACGATCCCGATTCTTCGAAAGAAGCACGGCATAACGGCGGACGCGCTTGTCGAGAAAGTCCTGCCGCTGCTGCAAGGCAAGAGCCGCAGTCGTTCGTCCGTCGCGTGAGCGTCATCGAGACGCGCGGTCTGACGAAAGTCTACCGCACTTACCGCAAAGAAGGCGGACTGCGCGGGTCGATCAAAGGACTCGTTAGGCGAAAGTATCAGGAAACGCGCGCGGCCGACGGCGTCACGTTCCAGATTGAGGAAGGCGAGCTGGTGGGATTTCTAGGACCCAACGGCGCCGGCAAAACGACTGTCTTGAAAATGCTTTCGGGATTGCTGAACCCGACCTCCGGAGATGCGCGCGTGCTCGGATTTGTCCCCTGGGAACGAAGCAACGAACTGAAGCGGCAGTTCTCGCTCGTGATGGGACAGAAGAACGCGCTTTGGTGGGATTTGCCGGCGCAGGAATCCCTCGAGCTGAACCGCGCCATTTACGGAATTGACCGCGACCGATTCAAGAAAGTCGTCAACGGCCTGGCTGATCTTCTCGACGTGCAGGACAAGATGAACGTGATGGTGCGGGAGCTGTCGTTAGGCGAGCGGATGAAAATGGAATTGATCTCCGCGCTGATCCACGAGCCGCGCGTCCTCTTCCTGGACGAGCCGACGATCGGTCTCGATGTCGTCAGCCAAAAACGCGTCCGCGAATTTCTCCGGCTCTACAATTCGGAACACAAGATCG
Organism: Chthoniobacterales bacterium; assembly: GCA_035644055.1. Taxonomy (GTDB): domain Bacteria; phylum Verrucomicrobiota; class Verrucomicrobiia; order Chthoniobacterales; family UBA10450; genus AV80. The sequence continues at coordinate 6,078 of DASQPH010000037.1, read as the reverse complement.
TCACCATGTTGACCAGCCATTACATGCAGGACATTGAAGCGCTGTGCGACCGCGTGATCGTGATCGATCACGGCAATATTTTTTTCGACGGGCCGCTCGACGCGATCATCGATCGGTTTTCCAGCGCCAAGATCATCAGCCTCACTTTTGAAGAAGGAACAGCCTGCGACTTCACCCAGTTCGGCGAAGTCGTCGAGCGCAAGCCAATGTCCGTGCAGCTCAAAGTGCCGCGGGCACAGGTGACCGAGGTTGCGCGCAATCTCCTCGATAATTGCAAGGTGACCGACATCAACGTTCAGGAATTGCCGGTCGAAGAAGTGATCCGCCAGTTGTTCGGCGAGCGCGATACGTCACGCCCCTCGGTTGAAGTCGCGTCTGGGTAAGCTAGCGCCGGTAAAGGGCCTGCCTCAGCTCACTGGCATAGGCCGGATTCACCTCGAACGCCGTCACCGGCATCTCGGCCATCTGCACTTCTTCGTAATAGGGCACGGACTCGACGAATCCGGCCGACATCAGGCTGTTGAGCGTGTCGGTAACGTCCTCGCTCTCCATGTGCGTGTGGTCCTGGAGTTCGGCGCCCATCATCGGCTCGGCAAAGCCGATCGCACGGACGAGCGTGGCTTCACGCCCGCTGAGTTTAATAAACCGCATGGAATTTTTTTAGCAGCTTCCATACCGACAATGTTTTGTCGACGCGGCACTTAAAAACCGAAGCTCGGAAGAATATTTTCCCTCATTGCGACCTCGAATGTCGGGTAGCGCGGCTCCCATCCGAGCCCCCGCAGCTTGCGATTACTGACGCGCTTGTTGCTTTCGCCTCGCTTCCTCGGGCGCCCGTCCGCGGCGCTCTCCGGCAACGACCTTTTCAGTCGCGAACTGAGGAACACGTGGGCGTCGCGAGCGGTGATCGGCGCATCGCCGACGACGTTGAATACCTCTCCGCGACATTGCTCCCGGCGTTCAGCCAACAGGACGAGTGCGCTGACGATGTCGTCTCGATGCGCTTGATTGATCAGTCGGTCAGGTTGATTCGGGAGTATCCCCTCCAAAAATCGAGTAAGAAAAAATGAGCGGCCAGGTCCGTGAATTCCGCCGAGGCGCGCGACGATTCCGCCCGCCGCCAGAACCAGATCTTCGGTCTCGCGCAGAATCTGTCCCTTCGGGTGACGCGGCTCCGCCGCGCTGTTTTCGTCGACCACGCTTCCGTCAGTCTGCGCGTAAACGCTCGTGCTGCTGGTGAACAACAGCGTCGCCGTCGGAAATGCGCCGATAAGATTCTTCGCGCCCTCGAAATACAGCCGGCGATACGCCGCTTCATCGCCGCCGCGCGAGCTGACACAATGGATCACGACTTCAAAACTTCCCGACGCAATTGCTGTTGTTATATCAACGGCACGGATCGGGTACGGCCGATTCGATAGCTTCGCCGCGGATTCTTCCGACGCGGTCCAACCTTCAACTTCCCACCCCGCTTCATGAAACCGATTCGCCGCGGCTTCACCGACGTAGCCGCAGCCGGCGATCAAAACCCGCCGCATCGCTAATTCAGAACCGCGGGAGCAATCTCGATTTCCTCGAATGGACTCGACTGCGTTGCGCGCACCTGCTTGAGCCGGATCAATTCGAGTAACGCCAGAAATGTCACCACGATCTCGACGCGAGACGCCATCTGCGCGAACAGTTCCGAGAATTTCAGCGTCACGCCGCTCGCGATCTGCCGCAGGATCGATTCGATCTTGTCCGAGACCGTGTAGTGCTCGCCAAAAAGCTGCTGCAAATCCTCGCGTGCCTCGACGCGTTTGATCACGGTCTGGAGCGCGTTGATGAGCTGAAAAATTCCGACTTCACCCAGCGGCAACGGCGCGCTGGCGAAATCGGCTACTTTCAGTCCGGCCCGCGCAAACATCCGTTCCTGCTCGAGCGCGCGCGTCTGCAATTGCGCAGCGGCTTCCTTGAACTTCTTGTATTCGATCAACTGCCGGATCAAATCCCAGCGCGGATCGTCTTCCTCCGCCTCTTCGTCCGGCGGCTGCTGGTCCACCGGCAACAGGCTCCGGCTTTTCAGGTAAATCAGATTCGCCGCCATGACGATGAACTCGCCCGCGATATCGATGTTCAGTTCCTTGAACGCCTGGAGATATTCCAAGTACTGCTTCGTGATTCGCTCGAGCGAGATGTCGTAAATATCGATCTCGTCCCGCTTGATCAGATACAGCAACAGATCGAGCGGCCCTTCAAAAACCTCCAGCTTAACCTTGTAATCCGTCTCCATCGCGTGCGCGCATGTTAAGGGGCGCCGACTGGAAAGTAAACCTACCACGCCAGCTTATGAACACCTGCAGCCCGTCCGCACGTTTCAGATCTCGCCGGCGCGCACCTCTGCCTCCTGTTATAGACTTAACCCTCTGGGTGTTTCGGTAAGCGACAGTGGGCGCAATAACTCTGGAAGAAAATGCTCCTCATTTAATATCGACTCCCTAGAAGCGTCCCCATTTTCCTGATTTTGCTTCGACAACATCAAATCCGAGTTGCCGAAGCCGGATCGTAAGCGTCTCTATGTCACGCGACCAGAGCACAAATGGAGGATGTGCTTCGACTGTGTGCTCGATACGTAACCCGCCGGAGAACATAAACCAAAAAGGCTTTTCCTCCGACAGTTCTAGTACCGATGATCGCGGTAGAACATATCTGCGTTGGCGAAATATAGTTTCGCCAGTAAGTACGAGCGCGGCGCCATCGAACTCCAGAACACCGTCCATCGTCCAGAACGAACGCCCAACTCGCAGGACACCAGAGCCAATTCGTTGCGGATGATAGTGAGAGATGGGATTCAAATAAAGAAATGATGTAGCGAAAAGCTCAGGAAGGGAAAACTCTTGCGCTTATCACAATTGCTGAATCGACGGTGTTGGACCTCATGCTACCTGATTGTGAAGTCCTGCCAAACATCGCTTCCGCGCAAATCAGGTGGGCCACAACCAATATGCGGCATGCCATAAGGCCGTCAGATAAGCCGATATGGCGAGGATTCCAAGGAAAACCCGTCCGAACAGCTTGTAGGTATCAGCCTTGAAACCTGGATGTGATGCCCAAAAAGCTGGCCGCGGCCCCAGACCGTTCGCGTAGCGCATCCGCCGAGGGCAGAAAAGGGGTCGGTCTTAGAATCTCGGCAGATTTCATGTCCATCAACGTTCAACTAAAGCGGTCAATTCCATTTCCAACTTGGTATGGCCATCTTTCTTCGAGCAATAGCGGCTGATGCTGCTCACGTGGCCAAGAGCGAGTTCACGCGCAATCCACTGATTAGACACACTCGTGCGCGTGCGGATGAGCCGCGCGATTGCGAGCTTGCGTGCATCATTTCGTTTGATCGCTCGGAGCTCCGTTTCTTCAAGCCCGAAATGCTCCATTCCCCGCCTTAACAGTCGCCGGGCTTCCTCTTCGCCATGAGAGCGCTTGATCGAGGCATCCACTTCCTTGGCTTTGCTCAATTTCTCCCCCGCCTTCTCAATCAATCCGAGGACTCGTTCGCGAAAGCCAGCGCCGCCAAGACACCATCCCCGGCGCAGTTTCTCGTGGTCCGGCGCGTTCTTCTCCTCCAACTCTTCCACTGCCCGCTGCCGCATCCGTTCAGCATAGCCGCGGCGGCCCAACACAGTATCTTCCAAGTCGACCTCGCCCAGCACCCGCTGCGGCTCGAACCACGCCGGCCGTTCTGCTTTGGCCGCATAGAAGCGATAGCTGCTCCAACGATAATCAAAGAGTCGTTCCTGAAGGGAAATCATCCGGGCCCGCACCGGATTGAGATGAATGTAGTCGCTCAACGTCGCGAAATAGCCACGCTCCTCCGGATCTACCACAACCGATTTGTAGCGACCTTGGAATAAATGACCGCTGATTCGGTGTCGGCGATTGAACCGCACCGTGTAGGTCGTTTGGAACCAGCGCATGCCGGTCACAAGGTTTGGCTGCGGTGTCTCGATCAGCAGATGGTAATGATTTGTCATCAAGACGAAGGCGTGCACCCGCCAACCAGTGCGCTCGCACGCTTGTCCCAGCGTGGACAGAAACTGTTCGCGATCTGCGTCATCGCGAAAGATCGCTTCCTGCCGATCACCGCGATCAAGCAAATGATAAACTGCGCCGGGGAACTCGACTCGCGCTTTGCGAGGCATTTGTCAATCCTGCGCCAGCTAGAGGAATCGAGTCGAGCAAAATTGCCGAGATTCTAAGACCGACCCCTTCTCTTTCCTTCTCCTTCTTTTAATGAACATTGCCAGGGAAACTACTAAAAACCATCAGCGCCCACAAAAGCGTAATTCCAAAAAGGAGCCATCGATGACAAAGACGCTTTCTCCAAATCACGACGATTAGCACGAGGGATAGAAACATTAGGCCAAAACAACTGCTGATTGCGAGTTGGAACCACTGATGACCGAGCGAGGCCGATTGGGGATCGAATTCAGAAATCTTAGAAGTGCTTAAATATAGCCATCCGAGTTTGCGAAGGACATGAGTCAAAAACATTGTCTGGCAAATTAATACTGCCGTAATAATCGGGATCGCTTTCATGAGCAAACTAGTTTAATGACCGTTATCCATTTCGTTGTAATATTGGGTGGAAATTGCGCCGCCTTGTAAATAAATAGCTTGGTGGTATCCCAATGGATCAAGCCCTGGCTCGTACGCAGACGTCACCGCGTTTCGCCACAGGGAGTCTTGGGCATGTAATAGCTCGTGAGTGTATGCAAAAACGTACTCACCATCAGTGAGGTTTTTCGCGGGGTCAATGATAATTTGACGAGACCAAGGGTACCAGTTGTAGGTCGCATCCCCGCCCTTAACCGGACCGAGGACGGCTGGATGCTGGCGCGGGTTTAACTCTGGATGGTTCGCGGCCAACCAATTAGTGGCACGTGCCAGCATACTACTAGGTTCATTCCGAGTGACTGGCAGAAATACGAATTGTGCCGCGCCAAAAATTGACGACGTCGAGGATCCCCACCAACCGATTACCGTTATATTTATCAATTCGTAACTATCCTTGTCATAATTGTAAACGTCGGTATAGCCGGTAGAGAAGCTCCCCGTGTTTCCAGCACTCCCGCTGCCCTGGGGCCGGGCGCCGCCACCCCCGCCTCCGCCCCCACCCCCTTGATTGCCGTCTGTCGCCGAGCCAACGCCTGCGATGGCGGTCGGCGTTCCGTCGGGATTGCTCCACCAACCTTGTGTTGAAAAAGGGGCGTTCGGATCATGAGAGAACCCTAAATCATTTGAATCTTTCCTTTTTTGAGGATCGGGCTTTAAACCAAACGGATCCCTCCTATTAACCGGATCGCCGCCGCAAAAGCGGAAGAGATTGGCATCGCCGCCGCCGAAACCGAGAGGATCGGGCTGCAGGAAACGGCCAAGATTCGGAAGGTAAAACCGGTTGCGCATGTCGTAGATCTCAGTCTGCGGCACCAACTGCGCGCCGCCGAAGAGAAATCGATTGCTCACCAGGGAACCGCTCATCGAATTGTTGTTCCCATCAAAATAACTCGGTTGGCCTGAAACATAATAGGTGTAATGCTCGATGACGTTGTTCGAATCATCCGTGAGGTGGGTCGTATTCCCCCGGCCGTCCTGGAAATAATACGTGTCGCCATATGCCGGCCCCCACGAGACGGCGATCTCATTGGTGGCGCCGCCGTGAAGATACATGCGCTGGAACGAATCATTCGAAGAGTGTTCCTCGAGCAGGTCCCAGTTATCCCACACGTTGGTCGTGATGTTGCCGTTTTCGTCGCGGGCCACGATCCGGTTTAACCCGTCGTAATGCTGGCGAATGTCAACGCCCGCGCCGTCATTGCGTATTTCTATCAACCGGTTCTGTGCGTCATATGTATAGGTCCATCCCGCTCGGCTGGTTAGATTCGCGTTCCGAGTCGAGCAAAATTGCCGAGATTCTAAGACTTGTATCTTGGTTTTGATGGGCGGCTGCGGGGCTGTTCATTCAAAGTAAGCCGCCGAGGGAGAAGATCGTTCTAGACTGGAACCTCCCGAGTTCGTGGGTCAGCCCGATTCTCCCCCGGCGCA
>DASQPH010000036.1:0-7346 GCA_035644055.1 Chthoniobacterales bacterium | reverse complement strand
CTCGATTCCCTCGGCAGCAAACGTCACGTTCGCCCCTTTCAACGTCTTGATAGCCTCTTCGAAGTCGTCCACCTCGATCGCGACGCTCGTCCCGTCAGGCGAAGGCTTCCATTGATCGCCCACGCTCCCGATCGCGATCGTGTCCGGGCCGAGTTCGTATTCAATCCAAACGCCCTCGCTAAAATCGGCGGAAGGTTTTAGCCCGAGCACGCCTTCATAAAAAGCGCGCGCTCGTTTGATGTCGGTCACCGGAATGCCGGTGAAGGCGATGTTGGTAGCTCTCATAGTTCGTAAATCCCAAATCCCAATGCCCAAATCCCAGGTAAAACCCAATATTCAAAAATCCAAAAAGAACTCATGATCCGCCGCTCTTTGAAATGATGGTGGAAAAAATCAGCGTTAATTCGTACGCCTCCACCGCCAAGGCATCACGCATATTGATGTTCGACGTTCCGGCTTCAATCAACCGCAGGGAGAGGCGACTCTCCTTGGCCTCTTTTCGACAGATTTTTGCGCGCACTAAAAAATCTCTTTTGCTCAGCGCTTCATCAGCCTCGATCCAATTCGCAGCAACGGAACCCGACCCGCGAACGAGCTGTCGAACGTCTTCGATGTTGCCAATCGTCCGCGGCAACCGTTTCACGAATGCGCGAACGGATTGCGCAAACAGGAATGTCCGTTGCTCCAGGTCACGGGGTTTGGGGGGATCGTCCACGGTCTTTTTGGATATTTGAGTTTGAATATTACTTGGGATTTGGTTTTTGGGATTTGGGACTTGCGGCCGCCGCCTTAACTGCTTTTTCAGCCGCGTCCGCTAGGTCGTCGGCTGTGATGAGCGTCAGCCCACTTTCTTTCAGCAGTTGTTTGCCTTTCTCGACGTTCGTTCCTTCCAGCCTGACGACCAGCGGAACGCTGAGACCCACCGCCTTCGCCGCGGCGATGATTCCCTGCGCGATGACGTCGCATTTGGCGATCCCACCGAAAATGTTCACGAGGATCGCCTCGACGCGTTTGTCGCCGACAAGAATCTTGAATGCTTCCGTGACCTGCTCTTCGGTCGCGCTGCCGCCCACGTCGAGGAAATTGGCCGGGCTGCCGCCATAAAACTTGATGATGTCCATCGTCGCCATGGCGAGACCGGCGCCGTTCACCAGGCAGGCGATGTTGCCGTCGAGCCCGATGTAATTGAGGTCGTGCTTCGAGGCTTCGACTTCGCGCGGATCTTCTTCGCTGATGTCGCGCAAGGCCTCGACCTCCGGATGCCGATAGAGCGCGTTGTCGTCGAAATTAAACTTCGCGTCGAGCGCGAGCACCTCGCCCTTGTCGGTCACGACGAGCGGATTGACTTCCACCATCGAGCAATCCAGCCCGATGAAGGTGCGATACAAACCGTCGAACAATTGCGACGCCGCTTTGATCTGCGCCGATTCGAACCCGAGCTGCTTTGCCAGTTTCCGCGCCTGGAACGGCTGCAGTCCCGCCAACGGATGAATCGATTCGCGGATGATCTTTTCCGGCGACTTCGCCGCGACCGTTTCGATTTCGACGCCGCCCTCGGTACTCGCCACGACCAACGGCGCCGCCGTCGCGCGGTCGAGGAGGATGGCAAAATAAATTTCCCGCGAGATGTTGACCGACTTCGCGACCAGCACCGTGTTGACGACCTTGCCGTTCGGCCCGGTCTGATGCGTGACGAGGGTTTGGCCCAACATCTTCCAGGCAAGGTCGCGCGCTTCCTCGGCCGAATTGCACAGATGGACACCGCCTTTGAACCCGTTGGTGAACGTGCCTTTCCCGCGACCGCCGGCGTGGATCTGCGCTTTCACCACCAGCTCCCCGCCACCGAGATCTTTCGCCGCTCGTTCCGCTTCCGCCGGACTGCGGGCCGCCTTTCCCGGCGGCGTTGCCACGCCGAATTTCTGGAGCAGTTCCTTGGCTTGATACTCGTGAATGTTCATTCGCCGATTAAGCGTTCACTAAGCCTTTGAACTTCCCGCGCGGCAATCGTTTTTCTTTGCGTTCGCTTGCAACGCCGAAGAGCGTCGCCAAGTTCGCCAGATGAGCGCGGGGATTGATTTGGAATCTCGACTGGAAACGGCGCGGAACGCCGGGCAGCTGCGCGAGTCTACGGTCGCAAATATTCTCGCGTTGATCGCCGGCTCGAAGTCGCCGCTGTATCGCGCCGTTATTGTTGAGCTGCTGGATCGTGCGGAATGGGCGGAACTCGACGACCGCTTTTTCCGGACGCTGGCATTTGGCACGGGCGGTTTGCGCGGACGGACGATCGGTAAGGTCGTGACGAAAGCGGAACGCGGGAACGCGAAGCAAGGCGAGCCGCCGGAACTCCCGTGCGTGGGAACGAACGCAATGAATTTTTACAACGTCAGCCGCGCGACGCAGGGACTGGTCGCTTATCTGCTGCACTGGCGCGCGCAACAACAGGTCGCAGGCCGGCCGAAAATCGTGATCGCGTACGATACTCGACATTACTCGAAAGGGTTCGCTGAGCTCGTGGCGAAAACGGCGGCAGAGAATGGTTGCGATGCCGCGGTTTTCGAAGGCCCGCGCTCGACCCCGGAGCTTTCGTTCGCGGTTCGTTATCTCGGTGCGAGCGCCGGAATCGTCATCACCGCGAGCCATAACCCGCCGCACGATAATGGATTTAAATGTTACTTCGACGACGGCGCCCAAGTCATCGATCCGCACGCGGGCGCGATCATTGCGAAGGTCAATTCGATCGCGAGCGAGATTTGCTCGCCGAAATCGGAACGCGGCGAAGTCCAGGTCCTGGACCGCGAGGTCGACGACGCGTTCATGGAACGGGTTGAAACGTTGATCCTGAACAAGGATCTCGTTCGGTCGGCGAAAGACCTGCGCATTGTTTTCACGCCGCTCCACGGGACAGGCGGCGTCATCATCAAACCGATGCTGGAACGGCTCGGATTCAATTTCTCCGTTGTCACCGAACAGGACCGTTTTGACGGAAATTTTCCGACGGTCGCTTCGCCGAATCCGGAGAACGCCGCGGCGCTGCGCCTCGGAGTGGAGCTGGCGAAGAAAAACGGCGCCGATCTTGTCGTAGCGACTGATCCCGATTGCGATCGGATGGGAGTCGCGGTCCGTGACTCAAACGGTGAAATGAAATTGCTGACGGGCAATCAGATCGGTTCGTTGATGGCGTATTATCGCGCGAAGACACTTTTCGATCTTGGGGTTTTGAATGAGGAGAACGCGAACCGCGGCGTGATCATCAAAACTTTTGTCACGACCGATCTTCAGAAAGCGATCGCGGAGAAATTTGGGGTTCGCTGCGTCGAGACGCTGACCGGTTTCAAATACATCGGCGCGAAGCTGCGCAAGTATGAGTGCGGGATCCCGGCATCGCTGCGCGAGAATTACGCTGAGTTGAGCGAAGACAAAACGCGAGACCTCCGCCTGAGATATTCGTCCCTCTACGTGTTTGGCGGCGAAGAGAGTTACGGATACAGCGGCGGCGATTTCGTTCGCGACAAAGATGGCAACGGCGCCGTGATCATGTTCTGCGAAGTCGCGGCCTATGCGAAATCAAAAGGGATTACCGTCGCCGCGCTCCTCGACGAGATTTTTGCCGAGTTCGGTTATTTCGAAGAATACAATGGCTCGCTCACCTTCGAGGGCGCTGAAGGTGCCGAAACGATCAAGCGCCTGCTCGCTTCCTACCTTGCGAATCCGCCGGCGGAAATGCTCGGCGCCAAAGTCGCGCACGTGAAGAATTTCGAGAGGGAAACTTTCCGGGACGTGGAAGGCGACGAGATCCCGAAGGAAAAAATGCTGATCTTTGAATTGGAAGATCGCACGCGGGTCGCGGTCCGCGGTTCCGGGACTGAGCCGAAAATTAAATATTACCTGTTCGCGCAACAACGGCCGGGCGAATCAAAATTCACTGACAAAGAACTCGCAGCGATCAAAGAAAGAGTCGGCGCGCGTTTGAAGGAGCTTTGGCAATGGCTGCGCGACGACGCGATGGAGCGCGCCGGCGGATAAACTCTCGACATCTCATCGAAGCGAAGGAAAAGTTTCCGCGGTGGGCCGTGAAATAAAACTCGATGGCGGTGAGATCTCGATCCTGAAAAAGATCGGGCTATCTGGTGCGCCCCTTTACGGCAAACTGCTGATCGAACGCATCGAGGAAATGGAGACGGGCGAATTTCTCGACAGCCTGTCCGGATTGATTGATATGGGTTATGTCCTCTCAAACAAGGTCAACGTCCGGCTGATGGAGGATGTCGAGAAAGCTTTCTTCCGCGTGAATCCGGCGCACTCGAAAGATTTGCAGGACGCCGTGAACCCGTCCCGAAAGCGCGAGCGCGAACGGCAGGAGCGGTTGCGCCGCCGCTGAGATCGCGTGGCGCGAATTTCCAAAGTGCTGCGGCTGCTCTGGCCCTGGCTCGCCGCGATCGCGAGCGGTCTTCTTTACGCCGCGTCTTTCCCGCCGTTCAATTATGACTGGCTTTGTTGGTTCGCGCTGACGCCGTTGCTCGCGGCGATCTGGTTTTCGCACGGACAATCGAAACGCCGTTGGCCGCGCGACATTTTGCTCGGCTATGTCGCGGGCATTGCGTTTTTCTGGAGCGTTTTTTCATGGCTACGCACGGTGACAGTTCCCGGCTGGCTTTTGGTCGGCGCTTACATGGCGATTTACGTCGCGCTCTGGAGCTGGCTTTGCGGCCTGCTTCGGCCGGGTTTGCGAAAGTTGCGCGAAAAACCGGTCGAAGGACTCGCGGCTGTCTCGCAAAGATTGAATCAGAAATACGCCGCCGAACATGGCGAAATTATTCGGCCCGATGTTCCTGAAATCGCGCCGGATTCGCCGGCGCGCCGATCGCCGTGGCTCAGCTCCGTCAACAATCTGCGGCTGGCGTTTCTGGTCGCGGCGGCGTGGGTCGCGCAGGAATGGCTGCGCGGCATCGTATTTTCCGGCTGGGGCTGGAACACGCTCGGCACCGCGCTGCATCGGCAGATCGTTTTGATCCAGATCGCGGAGCTGACCGGCGTCGCCGGCCTCTCTTTCATGGTCGCGTTCACGAACGTGATCCTTCTCGCGACCGTGCGCCGGTTCATTCTCGAGACCCAGGTCAAACCGATGCGCCCGCATTTCGATCTCACGCTGACGATGGCGAGCGTCGTCGGCGTCATGGCATTCGGCCTTCATTGCCTCCAAATCCATCCGGAGACGAAGCCGCTGAATATTGCGCTCGTGCAGCCCAACATTCCCCGTGAAGAAAAATTCACGGTTGAATTTGCAAACAAGACTTTTGATTTGTTCACGCGCCTGAGCCGTCCCGCGTTGGAGTCGAGCCTTAAACCGGATCTGCTCGTCTGGCCCGAAAGCGCGATGCCCGGTCCGGTGCTCGGCGATGAATTGAGCCACCGCTTCGTCATGGATTTTTCCGCGTCCGCGAAAACCGATCTGATGCTGGGCACGATCGATCAGGACGAAGAACACGCTTACAACGCCGCGCTCCTTGTTTCCGATAGCGGCGCGCATCTGCAAATTTATCGGAAGGTCCACCTCGTGCCGTTCGGCGAATACGTTCCCGGCCGCCACACGATCCCACTTCTGGCGCGCGTGGTCGGCGATCAGGTCCCGGATGATTTTGCGTTCGGAAAAGAATTCACGGTGTTCAAATTGACCGGCGACAAGGCGAAGATCGCGCCGCTCATTTGCTTCGAGGACACGATCGGCGATCTCGCGCGCCAATTCGTTTTGGCCGGTGCCAATCTTCTCGTCAATGTCACCAACGACGGTTGGTTTCTCCGGACGTCCGGTTCGCGTCAGCATCTCGCGAACGCCGTCTTTCGTTGCGTCGAAACGCGGCTTCCGATGGTCCGCGCCGCGAACACCGGCGTCACCTGCTTCATCAACGAGTTCGGCAACATCACCCAAATGCTGGTGGACGAAAATGCCAGTCCGTTTACGCAAGGGACGCTCACCGGCCAGGTCGGGATCGCCATAAATCCCGAGTCCACTTTTTATGTCCGTCATGGCGAGTGGTGCGCTTACGCGTGCGTTGCCGTCACCGCGCTGACGGTCCTGTTTCTCGTCGGCCGTCCAGTCGTTCGGCGAAAATTGTAGCGCCCATCGTCGGCCTCCGATATTTCTCAGGCAATCCAAATGGCAACCAACGGCGACTTTGCAATTTACGTACGCGGACTGCGAAAGGCGTACGGGGCATTCGAAGCGGTCAAAGGGATCGACTTCGAGGTGCGGCCGGGGGAAGTGTTCGGTTTGCTCGGACCAAATGGCGCCGGCAAAACGAGCACCGTCGAGATTCTCGAGGGATTGCGTCCGCGGACGGGCGGCGACGTGAAGGTGCTCGACTTCGATCCGGAACGGCAAAAGCAAAAGCTCAAGGACCGGATCGGCGTTTGTCTTCAGGCGACGAATCTGCCGGACAAGATCACGGTGAGCGAAGCGCTCCAGGTTTTCGGCGCGTTTTACACGCGCAACGTCGACGGCGCGGCGTTGCTGAGAAGGTTGCAGTTGGACGAAAAGAAGGACGCTTACTACGACACGCTTTCCGGCGGACAAAAACAGCGGCTGGCCATCGCGCTCGCTCTCATCAACGATCCACAGCTTCTCTTTCTCGACGAACCGACGACGGGGCTCGACCCGCAGGTGCGTCTCGAGATTCGCGATTTGATCGAAGAGATGAAGGCGGAGAAACGAACAATCGTGATGACGACCCATTACATCGAGGAAGCGGAACGGCTTTGCGATCGGGTAGCGATCATCGATTCCGGCCAGATCATCGCAAGTGGGTCGCCGCGTGAATTGCAGGCGAAAAGCGCGAACCAAGCCGCGATCGAGATCGTGCTCGCGCAACCGTGGAGCGGCGAATTGCCGCCATGGCCGCATGCGATTCGCACCGCGCTCAGTCAGGACGGCCGCCAGATTCAAGTCACATCTGAAAAACCGGCACGGACATTAGTGGAACTGGTGAAATGGATCGATGCGCAGCGGCTCGATCTTGAAGATGTCCATCTGAAACGCCCGACGCTTGAAGATGTCTTCATCGAGCTGACTGGAAAGAAACTCCGCGATTGAACCATCCCGCCAATGATGACTCTTGTCCTAATGCGACTCTTCTGTAGCCGCTTCGCTGTGCGAAGCGCGAGGCGAAACCCGGCGGCAACGCATATCTCACGTCGCCCACAGGGCGACGGCTACAGAAGACGCTAGCGCCATGAAAGCCTTTCTTGCTCTTGCTCGGATCGATCTGAAGCTCGCGCTGCGAAACCGTTCGGTCTTGTTCTTCAATTACTTCTTCCCGCTCATTTTCTTTTTCGTGTTTGGCTATTCGATG
>DASQPH010000035.1:0-8368 GCA_035644055.1 Chthoniobacterales bacterium | reverse complement strand
CTCGACGAAGCCGGTGTCGTAATTTCCGTTTCGGAAATCGGCGTTGCGCATGATCGCGCTGTGAAAAGGAACCGTCGTCTTGATTCCCGTGATGTAGTATTCGTCCAACGCGCGCCGCATCCGGGCAATCGCCGATTTGCGCGTTGCGCCAATTGTAATCAGCTTCGCGATCATCGAGTCGTAATACGGCGGCACAACGTAGCCCGTGTAAGCGTGCGAATCGACGCGCACCCCTCGCCCGCCCGGCGCGTAGTAAAAGGCGATTCGTCCGGGAGACGGCTGGAAATTCCGCTCCGGATCTTCGGCGTTGATCCGGCATTGGATGGCGTGCAGCCGCGGTTCGGCGTGGGCCACGTGGGGCGAAAGGCGTTCGCCCGCCGCGATCAGGATTTGCTCTTTCACCAGATCGCAGCCGTAAACTTCCTCGGTAATCGTGTGTTCGACCTGAATCCGCGTATTCATTTCGATGAAATAATAATGCTCCTCGTTGTCGACCAGGAACTCCATCGTCCCGGCGTTCACGTAACCGACTGATTGCGCCAGTTTGACCGCGGCGTGCCCCATCTTTTTGCGCAACGCCGGCGAGATTAACGGCGACGGACATTCCTCGATCACTTTCTGATTCCGACGCTGGATCGAGCAATCGCGTTCGCCCAGATGAACGGTATGGCCGTGGCTGTCGGCAATGACCTGAAACTCGATGTGGTGCGGATTGATGATCAGCTTCTCGATATAAAGCGCGTCGTTGCCGAAGGCTTTCTCCGCCTCCGCGCCCGCGGCGTAAAAGGCCGGTCCGAGGCTGGCTTCATTTCGGGCGACGCGCATTCCGCGACCGCCACCGCCGGCGACCGCTTTGATCATCACCGGATAACCGATCCGTCGCGCGACCTTCAATGCTTCCTGCTCGTTCTCGACGATTCCGTCGCTGCCGGGTGTGATGGAGACGCCGGCCTTTCGCGCACAGGCTCGCGCGGAGTTTTTGTCGCCCATCGCGTGCATCGCGCTCGCCGGTGGACCGATGAACTTGATCTTGCAGCTTTCGCAGACTTCCGCGAAGTGCGCGTTCTCCGCCAGAAATCCGTAGCCGGGATGAATCGCATCCACGTCGCCGACTTCCGCCGCACTCATAATGCGATCGATTTTCAAATAGCTGTCGCTGCTCGGTGGCGCGCCAATGCAGATCGCTTCGTCGGCCAACTGCACGTGAAGCGAATCGACGTCCGCTTCGGAATAAACCGCCAGCGTCCGGATTCCGAGTTCCTTGCAGGCGCGGATAATTCGGAGCGCGATCTCGCCCCGGTTCGCGATTAAGACTTTCTCAAACATCGAAGCTTTCCGCCCGCGGACTGATGTTACGCAAGCTGCCAGCTCGCGCTATTTCACCCGGAACAGCACCTGGCCGAACTGCACCGGCTTGCCGTTCTCCGCCACGATCTCGGCGATGACGCCCTTGGTTTCCGCTTTGATTTCGTTCATGACTTTCATCGCCTCGATGATGCACACGACGGTTTCCTCGGAGACTTCCTTTCCCACATCGACGAATGGCTGGGCCTCTGGCGAACCCGCGCGGTAAAAGGTGCCGACCATCGGAGACAGAATATCTTTCAGCGCGCCCGCCTTTTCCGCTTCCGCGCCGGGTGCCGGCGCCGTGGCGGCGGTCGGAGCGGGAGCACTCGGAGCCGGCTGCGCGTAAACCGTCTGTTCGCCTGCGCCTTTTTGCAGCTTCAACCGGAACCCGTCCTTCTCCATTTCGAAGACCGACAGGTCGTTCTTCCTCATCAAATCGATGACGGCTTTGATGTCTTTGAGGTCCAAGTGCGTGGGCTCCGTGGTCGAGGCTGGGCGTTTAGGTAACGCGGTTTTCGCGGGCCGGTCAAGTCCCGCTCGTGCTGTCTTCCTCTTACTCGTGCTCTTACTCTTACGATGCAGTGGCCGAATCGCCCACAACCTTCCCATCGCGCATCTCGATCCGGCGCGAGGCCGCGCGAGCGACTTCATCGCTGTGCGTCACAACGATCAGCGTGGTCATCGCTTCGCGTCCGATCTTTTCCAGCAGCTGCATGACCGACGACGCCGAATGCGAATCGAGATTTCCCGTCGGCTCGTCTGCAATCAGGAGCGACGGCCGATGAACCAGCGCCCGGGCGATCGCCGTTCGCTGTTGCTCACCGCCGCTCAGTTGATGAACAAAATGGTCCGCCCGTTCGCGAAGCCCGACGAGCTCAATCAATTGTCGCGCGCGTTCATCGCTTTCCTTTGGCGAAACACCCTGAAGGAGGAGCGGCAGGGAAACGTTCTCGCGCACGTTCATCGTCGGCAGCAGATTAAAGAACTGGAAGACGAGTCCGACCTTGTGCCGCCGGAAATCCGTCAGCGCCGCATCATTTGCTGTCTGCAACGCCAGACCATCGACAACGATCTCGCCGGCCGTCGGACGATCCAGTCCCGCGAGCAGATGAATCAACGTGCTCTTGCCGCACCCGCTCGGGCCCCTGATCGCGACAAACTCGTATCGCGCGATCTCAAGTGACACGCCCTCCAGCGCGTGCACCGTGCGCTGCCCGCTCGTATATTCGCGGCTCAGATTTTTGAGGATGATCAAGCCAGCTTTATCCGCCACCGAGCAGCCGCGCGCAAAC
The DNA here is from genome assembly GCA_035644055.1 of Chthoniobacterales bacterium. GTDB lineage: Bacteria > Verrucomicrobiota > Verrucomicrobiia > Chthoniobacterales > UBA10450 > AV80. The sequence continues at coordinate 5,729 of DASQPH010000035.1, read as the reverse complement.
CAGGCCAACTTCACGGTCGTCGCCGAAACCGACGACTTCATCGTCGTGGACAAGCCGCCGTTTCTTCTCGTTCATCCGACGAAGCCGACGAACGCCCGCACGCTCTGGGGCGAGCTGAAGCAACTGCTCGCGTTCGAGATCGCGAACGGCGGCCAGGTATCCATCGTCAACCGGCTCGATCGTGAGACCAGCGGTCTGATCCTCGTGGCCAAGAATGCGTCGGCCGCGCGCCGGTTCGGTTTGCTCATGCAGGAGCAGCGAATCGCGAAAGAATATCTCGCGATCGTTTGGGGCTGGCCGGAATGGGAAACGACTTCAGTGGATGCGCCGCTCTTGCGACAGGGAACGCAGATGGCGTCGCCGATCTGGCTCAAACAAATCATCCACTCTGCCGGCGCGCCGGCGTTAACTGAGTTTCTGGTCGAGAGACGTTTCTTGCGAAACATGACCGAGCAATTCGCAATCATTCGCGCATTTCCGAGAACCGGCCGCACCCATCAGATCCGCGTCCACCTCGCTTCCCTGGGTCACCCGATCGTCGGCGACAAAATTTATGGACCGGATGAAACCCTCTATCTCGAATTCATCGAGACCGGCTGGACGCCGCGGCTTGAAAAACAGCTGTTGCTGCCACGTCATGCTCTGCATTCCGCAGCGCTCGAAATTGAAAACGGCGAAAGGTGGACCCGCGATTTGCCGCCGGACCTGGCGCATTTCATAAGGCCAACCGAGTCGCAGCGCCCGATAAATTGCAATTGAAGCCACTCGCAATATCGTTGGCGCTCTTTCGATGAAATTTTCCCGGCTCGCGCTTCTCGCCTCGGTCCTCCTCTCTTTCACACCGCTCGCCAGGGCCTCGGCCGATCGCATCTCGACCCACTTCAGCAGCGATACCGTGGACGCGCCCAGCTTCGAGCTCTCGGCGCAGACGGCCTACATGCTCGGGATTATCGGCAATCCCAACAGCTACCAGGTCGCCGCCCAATTCTTTACCGCGCGGTGGCGCTGGGGCGGCATCGAGCGCGACAGTTGGGTCCAGGGTTACAATCAGGTTTACGCCACCTTCCTGGCCGAACCGCTCACGCGCGGCCCCGAGAATTTTTATTACGGCATCTCTCTCGGCTTCCGCTATAACTTCGCCAAACCCGGGGCGCGCTGGGTGCCTTACGTTTCGGGCGGAGTCGGTTTGGGCTGGCTCGACAGCCACGCCAATGTTCTCGGCGCGCAGGGACAGGATTTCACGTTCAACATTCTGACCGCGACCGGCGTCTCCTACAAAATGAATGACCATTGGAAATTCGAAGCCGGCGTTCAGTACCAACACCTTTCCAACGGCGGCCAAACCGATCCGAACCCAAGTGTGAACCTGCTCGGTCCGCAGATCGGCTTCACCTACACTTACTAGTGGCCGCGCCCGACGAAAATGTTCTGGTCGTGCGGCGGAGTCTGTTCGACGAGCTCGGCAGTTTTCACGGCCTGAATTTTGAGCCGGAGAAATACCTCCGCGCATTGCTCTCGCGCGGGAACAATTTTTTCCTGCCCCGCGCCCAGGCCGAGAACGATCCGACCCACAAGCAGGTCATTCCTTACGCGCTGATCGCGCATGGCGACACCGTTCTCCACTACGTGCGCGGCAAGAAAGCCGGCGAACAGCGCCTGGTGGCGAAAGGCTCTATCGGCATCGGCGGTCACATGAACGATACCGACGAGTCGCTTTTTGCGTGGGATGAACACGCCTATCGCGCCGGCGTCGAGCGCGAGGTGAACGAGGAAATCAAAATCGGAGCGCCCTTCGAAGATCGCATTGTGGCGCTGTTAAACGACGACACAACCGAAGTCGGCCGCGTTCATCTTGGAATCGTTCACGTTTTTCGACTCGCGGAACCAAAAGTGCAGAAACGCGAAGCGATGATTACGAACCTGAATTTCCTGAAGCGCGAACAGCTTTTGGCGATCCGCGACAATCTCGAGACCTGGTCGCAGCTTTGCGTCGACTCGTTAGGCCGGCTCCTCCGCTAACCCTCAGCCTTTCTTTTTCCGCCGCGGCTTTTGCTGTTCTGGCGGCGGTGGCGTTGGCGTCGGACTCGGTGATGCCTCTGGACTTGCCGATGGCACCGGCGTCGGCGTGGGCGGCGGGCTTCCCGTCAGCGTAATCTGCTCGACCTGCCACATCGCGCCTCGGGAGACTTCCATCTCCAGTTGCGCGGTAAAGTTTGAATAGGTGAGATCGGCTTTAAACTGTCCGTGCGGATCGAAAAATCCGGAGCTGAACCGCACGTCGCCCTTTACGTCCGGCGGCTTGGCGAGCGGGCCAAACTCCCGGAGCCGGGCGAACAGTCGTTCCCGCACCGACGCCAAATGGGTCACCTGCCCCTCCGGGCTCAGATGGACGTGCAGATATTTTTCGTCGAAATCGATCGCGACCTTATGCGCCATCTCATTCGCGAACTTGCGCGCGTCACGATCAGCATCCTTTCGGGACGAATACAAAAACCAAAGGATGCCGCCGACCAACGCCAGCAGGATGATCACGATTGGCAGCGCGCCTTCGCCGCGAATGCCGGGGCGTTTTGAAGTTTTCATGTTAAAAGATGAATCCGGTTGCCTTGATTACTTTTCCGTCGCGAATGAGAGCTCCGTGTTTTTGCATGCCGGTGTAAGCGCCGAATTGATTTCGCGAATTCACCTTGAACTCGACGAGGTAACCGACGAGGCGCTTCCCGTCCTTGCCCGGCAACTCGGAAGGTTTTGGCGGATCGCCCCAGACGACCTGTGAGCTCGCAAAATCAATGAGCTTGTCGGCGAGCCAATTAAGAACAACGCTTTTGTAGTTCTTCGGATACTCGCCGTAGACTGCCGGATCGCCGACATTTTCCGGAGGAATGGATTCCGCCGGGGTCGGTTCGACAGCGATGAGCAACGGCGCGCCAAGCGTCACCAACGCCAGCAAAATGAACGCCGCCTTTTTCATCGGGGCGAGAATAACGAAGCAGCGACCAATGTCGAGTCGGCTCTCGTTTACGGCCGTTCGTCGATCGGCACGACTTTTTTGCCGACCGGTTCGCCCACGTATTCGCTGAGCGGACGATAGAGGCGATTGTCTTCGAGCTGTTCTAAAACCTGGGCGCACCAGCCGGAGCAGCGGGCAATCGCGAAGATCGGAGTGAACAAATCGGTCGGGATGCCTAACGAGTAGTAAACCGTCGCGGAATAAAAATCGACATTCGCGTTCAGGTCTTTCTTTTCCTTCATCAACTTCGCGATCCGTCCCGACATTCGGATCCATTTCGGTTCGCCGAGTTTCTCGCTCAGTTTCACGGCCATGGCGCGCAGATGCGGCGCGCGTGGGTCGAGCGTTTTGTAAACGCGATGTCCGATCCCCATGATCTTCTTTTTTTCCGCAAGCATTCTTTCGACGTAGGCATCCACTTTGTCTTCGCTCCCGATCTCCTCCAGCATGTGGATCACGCCCTCGTTCGCGCCGCCGTGGAGCGGACCTTTCAACGTCCCGATCGCCGCCGTGATCGCGGAATAAAAATCGGAGAGCGTCGAGATCGTGACACGCGCGCTGAAGGTGGATGCGTTCATCCCGTGATCCGCGTGGAGAATGAAAGCGACATCGAGCGTGTCGCTCGCCTCCTTCGATTGCGGTTCGCCGCACATTAAATAAAGGAAGTGTTCCGCTTCAGTCAGGTCGTCGCGGACCGGCGGCAGCGATTTGCCCTGGCGCGCGCGATGAAAATAAGCGGCGATGACCCCGATCTTCGCCGTGATTCTCGTCGCGCGCTGGCGATTGATCTCTGGCGTGATTTCCTTGCCGTTGTCCGGATCGTACAGGCCAAGCATCGAGACTGCTGTCCGCATCACGTCCATCGGATTGGCGTCTTTCGGCGCCGCCTTGAGGAAATCGATAACCGGATCCGGCAACTGCCGCTCGTTGCGCAGTTCCCGCAAAAAGGCATCCAGCTCGCGGCGGTTCGGCAACTTTTTGTGCCAGAGGAGATAGATGACTTCCTTGTAGGTAACTTTGCCGACCAGCTCGTTGATGTCGTAACCACAATAGATCAACTGCCCTTTGTCGCCGAGGACATCGCTCAGCGCGGTCGAGTTCGCGATAACGCCTTCGAGTCCGCGATTAGCTGTCATGACTGGCCTTTCATCCGTGCAATGAGCGTGTCAGCCATTCTCGCCGGTGTTTCGGCTATCGCAATCCCCGCGGCCTTGAGCGCTTCGATTTTTCCGGCCGCGGTCCCTTTGCCGCCGGAGACGATCGCGCCCGCGTGACCCATCCGCCGACCCGGCGGCGCCGTCGCGCCGGCGATGAACGCGGCCACCGGCTTTTTGCAATTCGCTTTGATCCACTCCGCCGCTTCTTCTTCCGCGGAGCCACCAATTTCCCCGATCAAAATCATCGAGTCCGTGTTGGCATCGTCGTTGAACAATTTCACCGCATCGAGATGCGACATGCCGTTGATCGGATCGCCGCCGATGCCGATGCAGGTGGATTGGCCGTAACCGCGCGATGTTAGTTGCCACACCGCTTCGTAGGTCAGCGTTCCCGATCGCGAAATCACTCCCACTTTCCCCGGCTTATGAATGTAGCCGGGCATGATTCCAATCTTGCACGCGGCGGGGGTGATGATTCCCGGGCAATTCGGCCCGATCAGCCGGCTCTTCTTTCCGACCATCTGCTCCTTTACCCGCATCATGTCCATCACCGGAATTCCTTCCGTGATACAGATGACCAGCTCGACTCCGGCATCGACCGCTTCCAGGATTCCGTCCGCCGCGCCCGCTGCCGGGACAAAAATCACCGAGACGTTGCAGTTCGTTTTCTGGCGCGCTTCCCAGACCGTGTCGAACACCGGAACTTTGTCGTCGAACTTCTGCCCGCCTTTTCCCGGCGTCACACCGGCGACGACGTTCGTGCCGTACTCCATGCATTGCCGCGCATGGAAACCGCCGGCGCTGCCGGTGATTCCCTGGACGCAGAGACGCGTGTTTTTATTGACGAGAACGGACATGATGAAAATGACGAATGACGAATGTCGAATGACGAATGAATGACGAAGTGCGAATGACGAAGCTGCTATGCGAAGTCGGAATTTGTTCGGGTTTCGTCATTTGATCATTCCTTCGTCATTCGACATTCGTGCTTCGTCATTGTTTCCTTTTGTGCACGACCAGTTTGTTCCCATCCGGATCGCGAAACTGCGCCATCCAGCAAACCGGCGTTTCGGTTTTTTCCATATCAAAAGTCACGCCGCGTTCCTTGAGCTTGCTGATGGTCTGGTCCATGTCGTCGACTTCGAACGCTACCGTCGTCCCGTCGCGCGACGGCTTCCATGCTGGATGACAACCGACGCCAATCGTCGTCGCACCGAGCTCGTATTCGACCCACGCCCCGCCCATGGCGGTTGTGGCGGGCTTCAACTCAAGCGTTTCCTGATAAAATTTCCGGGCGCGCTCGGCATCCGAAACGGCAATGGCTACAAATGCGACTTCCTTGATCATGGTTATTTCAATTTGTGGATGATGATTTTGTTGCCGTCGGGATCCTGGACTACCGCCATCCGGCAGACCGGACTCTCGATTCCCTCGGCAGCAAACGTCACGTTCGCCCCTTTCAACGTCTTGATAGCCTCTTCGAAGTCGTCCACCTCGATCGCGACGCTCGTCCCGTCAGGCGAAGGCTTCCATTGATCGCCCACGCTCCCGATCGCGATCGT
>DASQPH010000034.1:0-11433 GCA_035644055.1 Chthoniobacterales bacterium | reverse complement strand
GTCTCGCCGGCGAATATCAGTACGGAACGTTTTCCGTTTTCGTGAACGCCGCCGTCGTTCTGATCTGGAAGTTTCCGCTGACCTTTCCTCAACAGGCCGCCGCGCTTTCGATCGCTCATCTGTTTGTGCTCGCGATGGGCGGTTATCTGCTCGCGCGAGGACGAAATCTCGCGTCGCCGCTCTCAACGATGGTTGCTCTCGTCGCCGCGCTGAACGGTTGGATCATTTGCTGGGGCGCGACCGATTGGTTCGGTGCACTCGGCGCGTTCGCCTGGCTGCCTTGGGCCTGGTGGGGGATGGAACGCGCGCTCGATCCGCGACGCAGTCGCTGGCGATTTCTCTGGCCGGCGCCCTTCGTCTATCTGGTTATGACCGGCGGATTCCCCTACACGGTTTTGATGCTGGCGCTGATCATAGCCTGGCTGGCGATCCGTTCGTTAGGGCAAACCCGAAAGTTCAGTTCCATCCTGCCCTTGTTCGTTGGCGTTTTGTTGGGCGTTGGTCTTGCCGCGCCCGCCTGGCTCGCGCTCCTCGATTCCGTCCACGGATCCGCGCGCGCCGTTCAGGACAGCGCCGAACATTTTCAATGGCGCGTGCCATTCTCGGCCCTGCCCGGATTCGTTATTCCGAAATGGACCGTCAACTGGGCAGATTTTTCTTCGCGCCTGATGCCGCACACGGCCACGGAACTGGCCTGCGGTTTAGTTCCGCCAATCGCGCTGGCGACCGGATTGATTGCGCTGCGTCGTTCATTGTTTCGACGCATCAGCTGGGAACTGGGCCTGCTCGTCGTCGCCCTCATCCTTTGCCTGGTTCCGACCGCTGGTGTCTTTCGCTGGAGCTTTCGCTGGTTGCCTTTGGTGCATGTCGTTCTCGCCCTCTGCGCGGCCGAGTCGTTGCAATTGCTTGGCGAATCGCGCCTGCGTTTCGCGCGATCCTGGTTGCCGGCGATCATCACTTTCGCTTCGTTCCTCGCGACCTACCTTTGGATCCCGCCGAATTGCGGCGTGCCGAAATACAATCTCGCGCAGGAACTCACCGATCCGGCACCGCTCGATCCGCAACGCCTTTACCTCAGTATTTATCCCGCGCCGGAAACTGCTTACCGGGTCGAGAACCATCCAGAACCATTTGGAACGACGGTGCGACCCGGCAGCACCTCGATGTGGGCCGGCATTCGTTTCATCAATGGCTACAGCCCGATCCGGCCTGCCGGTGTCGCGCGCGAATTCGACTTTGCCATCCACGGGGAGATTCGGCCCGACATCGCCGCGAAGTTATTGGAAAAAGAAGCGGGACCGGATGGCATTCTCGCACGCCTTGGCGTGGACGGGGTCATTGTCGCGAATGAAATGGGGATCGTTCCGGAGGCGGCCACAGAATGGCACGTGGTCGCCGCCACAAAGGAGGGTCGCATTTTTCACCGATGGGAATCGTTGCTCGAGATCCGCTCGCTGCCTGCTCTCGACACTCGGCCTAACGAACAGTTTTCCGCGGCGGCGGTTTCCGAGATTCGCAATCGTCGTAACGGAATTGCCGCGAACGTCACGGTAGCGGCCGGAGATCGGCCGGCGTTGCTCGCGATCTCGCGTCCCTGGTTCAACGGCTATCGCGCAACGATCGCCGGCCGCGCAATGTCACTCACGTCCTATCGTGGTCTGATCCCGTTGGTGGAAGTGCCGCCGGGAACGTCCGGCCGCCTCGAGATCATCTATCGTCCGTGGTGGCTGGTGGCCGGCGGAACCGCGGCCGCTCTCAGTTTCGTCGCGATGCTCGGGCCGGCGACGATTGCGCTCAGTCGTCGTTCACGTCGGTGACCGTTTCCAGAACGGAGCGTCGGTCCTTTTCGAGCTGCTCCTTGTCCGCGGGTTTGGCGACAGCGAAGAGAACGAAATAGCGGTGGTTCCACGGAAATGCCGTCACGCTTACAAACATCTCGTCGCCATCACTGTTCTTGCCTGATCCGGCGAGAACCTTGGTGCCGATCGCTTCTCCCTCCGTGTAAGGCCGGGGAAGCTTGGCGTCTTCGACGCCGACAACATTGAGCTCACGAAAGGAAAGCGAGCGCAACGCGAACGATTTCGCAAAGCCGGGCAGCGCGCTCTTCGCTGCGGCGGCATCCTTTACCTTTTCCATGCTCGCGAGCGCCATAACCGATTTGGGGCCGACGGCCAGGCAGGTTCCATCCTTGCGCAACGCCGTCTTGAATCCATCGGGAAAATTGAGTTCGATCACCGGCTTATCATTCGGAAAGAAGACGAACGTTTCCTCTCCGCTAAAAACAGTGCCGGTCGACAGGACGAGATAAGCGGCAAGGACGACAAATAATTTCATGGCGCCGATGTTGATCGCAAACTAGAGCCAACTGCAACGGCAAATCCGGAAGCGGTTACGGTCCAGATTGATCGTATTCGCGAACAGAAATCTGGGAAAACGGCGAGATCATCCGCGTGCCGCGATCGCCGAGCCACCATTTGCCCCACGCGTTCCACTCGTTGCTGCTGCTTTTTGCGAGTTGATCTTCGATCTCTTTGCGAGTTTGGCTCGGGTCGGTCCGAATGATTTGAAAAACGCCATTATCGTCGAGGCGCTGGCCGGCAAGCATCTCCGCCAAACTCAGCAACCATCCCGGAGCGATTTTCTCGGTGGGCAACAGGTCCCACAAAAACGCGCCGCCTTCTTGCGATGCGATCAGCAGCCGTTTTCCATCAGGACTGAATTGCGCGGATTGACCGTCGCCTCCCGGAAAAGGTTCTGCCACGAGTTTGCCGGATTCCGCGTCCCAAATGCGAATCGCTTTGTCGTTACAAACGGTCACGATTTGCCGGCCGTCGGGACTAAATCGCGCCGAGGCGAGTGCCGCCGGATGTTGAAGCGGATCGGTCAACGGTTTGCCGGTGGACGCATCCCAGAGCCGCGCCGTTTGGTCGTCTGACGCGGTGACGATTTTTGTTCCGTCCGGACTAAACTCCGCCGACTTCACCTCAGCCGTCTGGCGCAAAGGCGCGCCGACCGGTGTCCCATGTTCGACGTCCCAGATTCGCGCCGTGACATCATCCATTGTCCAGGTAAGCAACCGCCGGCCATCCGGGCTAAACTCTCCCGAGGCAATGTAGGTGACGTATTCCCACTCCGAGATGACGGTGCCGTTGGCCACGTCCCAGATTCGGATCTTTTTATCTTCCGCGGAAGTCGCGACGCGACGACTATCCGGGCTGAACGCCGCCCACATCAACTTGTACTCGTGAACTAGAGGTTTCCCGATCAATTGCCCGTTTTCCGCATTCCAAATCTTCGCCGTGTTGTCTTGAGAAGCGGTCACTACTTTTGTCCCGTCGGAATTGAAATGGGCCGACATGACGAAACTCTCGTGCCTCAGCGGCGGACCCAATTGCCGGCCGTTGGCAATGTCCCAAACTTGCGCGCTCTTCTCCGACCTCGTCACGAGCCGACTCGCGTCCGGACTGAATTCCGGCAAGCCTTCGATCGCTCCATAACCTTTCGGATTGAGTCGAAGCTTGCCCGTCGCGGCCGACCAAATCTGCACCGCGACTTCTTCCATCGACTTTTGCGTCACAGTCATGATCTCTTTTCCGTCACGCGTGAACTCGGCGGCCATCACGCGATTCTCGTGCTTGAGCCGCGTGGGCAACGCCGCGCCCGGTCGCACATCCCAGACTCTTCCGGTCACATCGGACAACAGGGTGACCAACTGTCGGCTGTCGCTGCTGAAGCCCGCCCATCGAACTTCGGTCGGATGAACAATCGGCTCGAACGAATTGGCGCCGGTAATTGCGTTCCAGATTCGCGCGGTCCTGTCGCTCGACGCAGTCGCCAGTCGATCGCCGTGCGGATCGAATTGCACTGAGGAAATTGTTCCGGTCGCCGTTATTGGTGCCAGTAATTGTTTCCCGTTCCTGGCATCCCAAACGGAAATCGTTTTCGGAAACGCGACAATGAGACGTTTTCCATCCGCGGTGAATTCGAGCATGACGCTCCCTTCGCCGGTCTGCGGAATTGGAGCAGTCACCGGTTTTCCAGTGTCGGCATTCCAAACCCGCACACTGTTATTTCTCGACGCCGTAGCAATCAGATGTCCGTCCGGACTAAAACGCACCGCAACGACATCGCCGTCATGCGACAAAGACGCCGCGGCACGCGCGCCCGTTCGGGTATCCCACAAAACGACGGCGTTGCGCACCACTGCCGCGATTCGCCTTCCGTCGGGACTGAATCGCACCATGTTGATGGGGCTGTCGTGTTGCAACGGACCTTGCAGAAGTTTTCCGCTTGCTCCATCCCAGATGGACAACAGTTCGCCCTGCGCTGTCGCTAATTGTTTGCTATCGGAACTGAACTCTGCCGGCCCGGCTTCGTCACTCGTGGCGGACAGATCTGCGACTGGTTTTCCACTTTCCGTGTCCCACAACCGCATCGGGCCGCCAACGTTCACCGCTCGTTTTCCGTCCGGGCTCAGAAACGTAGTCCCGCTTCCGCCGCGATTGCCGTACTTGAATGGCGGCTTGATCGCCTCCCCGCTGCGCGCATCCCAGACCTGCGCAATGTGAAAGTCCGAGAAAATAAGAAGCCGCCGTTCGTCGGGGCTCAAGCTCAACAGGAAAACACTATCTGGATCGTCCTTGTACATTGGATGCACCGCCGGCGCTTCTTTCTCCGCGTTCCAGGCCGGGGCGTTCTTGCCCAGGATCGACTGCGCGCTGTCCGAGATGGTCGGGTCTGCCGGCATCTTTGCTTCCTGGACCTGGCCTTCCTGCTTCAGGTATTTTAGCGGCGTCGCAAAATTTCGATAACTTAGCAGCGTGATTAACCTGAAGAGCGAAGCCTCGTTCCGCGGATTGAAAGACAAACTGCGCGCGAGTTGCGCCAGCGCATCCGGAACGCGACCCGCCTCGAGCGATCGCGTCGCCTGAAGAAAATCCGATTGGCTCAGCGCGGCCTGCGTCCTGGCCAGAGCGGATTCGGCACGAGTGCGCTCGGACTCCGCTCGGGCCTTTTCTGTTTCCGCGCGGATCTGCGCCTGTTGCGCGGCTTGCTTTTGCCACCAGGCATAAACGCTCAGCCCGCCGAATCCGGAAACGAGAAGCAGTGCGACCGCGACCACAAAACGGAGCCGGCGAATCCGCCGTTCGTTGTCACGTTGTTTTAGCTCGTCGTAGTTAACCCCGAGCAACCCGGCGAGCAGTTTCAGTTTTGCGTTGTTCCGGCCGTCCTTGCCTTCCCGCGCGTCGGCTGCGATCGGCTCGCTTCGATTTGCCGTCGCTTCACCGTTCTCCGACCAGCGATACCGGAGCGCCTCGTGGAAACATTCATCCTCCGGTTTGAATCCAACTTTGCCGTCGCTTGCGTTCGGCTCGCCGTCCACGATGAGCGCGAGGATCCGATCTTCGCGGCCGACCTTCTTAAACGTTTTGATTTCTTCGCCGACCCAGCGCGAGTGCGCGGAGCGCGGAGAGCAGATCACGATCAGGTAACGCGATTCGCGAAGCGCTTCCTCGATGTTGGAGCTGAGGTCGGCCGAAACGGGAAGCTCTTCGCGGTCGCGAAAAACTGGAAAGACCCGCGCCGGAATTTTCCCGTCTCGCGATTGCTTTCCGATAAGGCGCCGCGGAATGCGATAAGTCTCCAACGCCTTGTGCAGCCAATCGCCCCACTGCCTGTCGGTGTGGCTGTAGCTAAGGAACGCCCAGTATTTCAATGCGCGCGGCCCTTAACGGCTATGGTGAAACGCCCCCGTCACGATGAGCAGAACGAGGATGCCGATTATGAAAAGAAGAATGACCGCGGAGATGATGACGCCGGCAATGGCAAATCCTTTCCCGCCGATGGCGCCGTGCGATTGCTTGATCTTTCGCAGCGCGATGATGCCCAACACGAGCCCGGTGATTTGTCCCAGCAACATGAACGGAATCAGCGACGCTACGAGACTTCCGACCGCAAGTCCGCTGGTCCCTCCAGTGGGAGCTTGAGCGGCGTCGGCCGTCGGACCAATTCCCGCGATTGCGACTTCACCCCGTGCCCACGCCCTGGCGTCCGCCAACATGAGGAAAACGATCTGCAGAATTCCGTAGAGCGTGAAGATTCCTATTCCAACCCCGAAGTTTTCGCGTTGATGCAGACCCGGAATCGAAATCGCGCCGGTCTCCAACAGATTAGTAAGGACTTGGGCCGTGATTTGGACGAGGAACGCCGCTCCGAACGAGCCGAAGGCGAACACTAAACTCCAGATTCGCCCCCAGCGCCTTTCTTTGATGAGCCCGATTCCGCCGAAGAAGAGGATGGCGCCGAGAACGCCGAAGACGATCGCGATGAAAACCAGCGGAACAACGATGCCTTTCGAAGCCCCGAGTCCGACTAGTCGGGAAAGAGACTTTCCAATGATGAAGATGTTGACGAGCGCAACGAGCGGGCCTACCACCGCATTCGCGTAGCCCAACTTCTTTAAGCGAGGAGGCATTCGAGTGACCATTTTTAGTTGCTCATTTGTCCGCTTTTTCTGGCGGGAGCGATTTACGTGCTGCCGCAATTTGTTCTAACAAATGCGGGTCGCCGACAGCGAGCTGTTCTGCTTCATTGAGCGATTTCACTGTGTTTTCTTTGATGAGCCGTTTGATGTAATCGGGAACGGTCGTTTTGGAGAATGGAGAAATCGTTCGGGTGGAGCGATCTGCCAGGAACCAGCGGCCCCACGTGATCCAATCGGAATCCGGCAGCAACGCCAATTCATCTCGAATTTTTTTGAACGCTGCGCCCGCACTCGACTCATTCGCCTCAAAGACGCCGCGAGCATTCAAGTGTTGTCCGGCGACGGCCTCCGCCAGGCGAGGCAACCATTCCGGCGTCCGTTTACTCACCGGCATAAAATCCCACACCCTTGCGGTTCGATCCTTGGATGCGGTTAGGATCTGCCTTCCGTCCGGACTAAAACGCGCAGAATAAACTTCGTCATCATGCTTGAGCGGCTCGGTCAAAGGCGTTCCGCTTCGCGCAGCCCAAATCCTGGCTGAGTGGTCGTTTGATGCAGTCACGATCCATTTGCCATCCGGAGAGAATTGCGCGGAATTAATGGGAGCATCGTGTTGCAACGGTTGCGCGATCGGCTGGCCGCTGCTCGCATCCCAAACCCGCGCGGTGTGATCCATCGAAGGTGTCACAATCCAACTTCCATCGGGAGAAAACTGCGCCGGATTGACGGCTCCATCGTGTTTTAGCTCCAAAAGCAGATTTCCCTTTTGCGCATCCCAGACGCGGGCCGCATTTCCGCTGATCGTTACAATCCGCCTCTCAGATGGATCGAACTGCAACCAGACTACCTGACCCTTATGTTTCATGGACCCGGCCAGGAGCGTGCCACTTTCCGTTTCCCAAACCCGCGCGCCATTTCCTGATGCGGTGACAACCCGTTTGCCATCCGTGGTGAAGGCTGCCCAGCGAAGAACGTCGTCGATTTTCAATCCATTCGTCAGCGATTTTCGGGTCCGGATAATCCAAACCGACGCGCCGTTGTTGACCGCGGTGAAGTCGTTCGTTCCGGCTATTACCCGTTCCCCATCCGGACTGAATTGGGCGAAGCCGGTGCCCTCCTCGCCCAACAACTTTAACGGCTCGATCAACGGCTTGCCGTCTCGCGCGTCCCACACGCGGGCCGTTCCGCTGGAGACGGTCAAGACTTGTTTGCCGTCCGGCGAAAACCTGGCGGAATCAAAAACGCCCGGGTCTTTCCCTTCGGCTATCAGTTCGCCGGTTCCCGGATCCCAAATGCGAAATGTATCGAGCGCTCGAGTTAGAATTCGTTTTCCGTCGGGGGAAAACTCCGCCCCGTCCACCGCAAATTCATGCCCCAATGGTTGGGTCAGGGCCCGTCCTGGTTGCAAATTCCAGATGCGCGCCGTGCCGTCCCACGATGCGCTGACGAGCCGCTTTCCATCCGGACTAAACTGCGCCGAGAGAACCCCGCGATCATGCTTGAACGAATCGAAGAGGAGCCGGCCGGTTTGCGTGCTCCACACTCTGATCGTGTTATCATGCCCGCCCGCCGTAACGATTTTCGTTCCATCTTGGCTTAGTGCCACTGAGGCGATAATGAATTGATGTTGCAATGGCTCGGTTAGCATTTTGCCGGTCTGTGCATCCCAGATTCGCACTTCCTTATCTGCCGACTTGGTGACCACACGAGCGCCATCGGAAGTGAATTCCGCGGAATCAACCGGACCGCCATGCAAGCAATCCACGAGCATGTTGCCGGTGCCGACATCCCATATCCGTGCGCTCCAATCCCACGACGCCGAAAGAAGGCGCTCGCCATCGGGGCTAAACTGGACGGATTTCACAACCCCCAGGTGCGCCAGCGGCGGCGTGAGAGGTTTGCCAGTTTGTGCATCCCAGATTCGTGCCGTTTTATCCGCTGATCCGGTCGCGACGCGGATCCCATCACGGCTAAATTGCGCGCTCAGCACCGGTCCGTCATGCCTCAGCGGTTCCGTGAGTTGCACACCGGTTCGAGCGTCCCACAGCCGCGCTTCGTGGTCCGCTGCGGTGGTGACTACGCGAGTCCCGTCGGGGCTGAATTGCGCCGACGTAATCACGTCCTGTTTCAAGAAATCCGTCACCGGTTTTCCACTGGGCACATCCCAGATCCTTGCGGCCCGATCCGATACAGTTAGCACTCGGGTTCCGTCCGGACTGAACTGGGCGAACCAGACCTTCTCGTCGTGCTTCAGTGGCGGACTTAGCGCTTCCCCGCTCGCCGCACCCCAAACCGTTGCTGTTCCATCTTGTGAACCCGTCACAATCATTTTCCCGTCGCTGCTGAACTGCGCGGAGAAAACCGGGTCGTGATGCTTGAACTGTAAGGGAAGATCGAAGTCACGATACGTCAGCAAGGTTGTCAGACGGCCGAGTGCCGCTTCGTTATCCGGGTTCAGCACCAGGCTTCGAGCCAACTGCGCCAATCCATCTGGAATTTTGTTTTCGCCAATGGCACGCAGGGCCTGCAAATAATCGGATTGGCTGAGGGTTTTTTTAGTTTCATCCAGTGCGGCCTGCGTCCGCGCTTTCGCCTGTTCCGCGGATTGCTTCTGCTGCCACGCGTAAAGACTTAGCGCGACGAGACCCGAAACCAATCCGAGCGTAACCGTGAGAACAATGCGCAGTCGCCGGAGGCGACGTTCGTTGTCGCGCTGTTTTAAGTCGTCGTAGTTAACCCCGAGTAACCCCGCCAGCAGTTTTAGCTTCGCGTTGTTCCTTCCGTCTTTTCCTTCGCGCGCATCCGCCGCGATCGGCTCGCTTCGGGCCGGAGTCGCTTCGCCGTTCTTCGACAAGCGATACCGCAACGCCTCGTGAAAGCATTCCTCTTCAGGTTTGACTCCGGCTTTGCCGTCGCTCGCGTTGGGTTCGCCATCGACGATGAGAGCGAGAACCCGATCTTCGCGACCAAGCCTCTTGTAAGTCTTGATTTCCTCGCCTACCCAGCGCGATTGCGCCGAGCGCGGCGAGCAGATCACAATCAGGTAGCGCGATTGCCGAAGAGCTTCCTCAATGTTCGTGCTTAAATCGGAGGAAACTGGAAGCTCTTCGCGATCGCGAAAAACCGGGAAGACGCGTGCCGGGATTTTCCCATCGCGCGATTCCTGCCCGACCAAACGCCGCGGCACCCGGTAAGTTTCCAGCGCTTTGTGCAGCCAATCGCCCCACTGCCTGTCGGTATGGCTGTAACTCAAGAACGCCCAATACTTCGAACCAGCTCCCGTGGGGTCTGGTTTCATCGCCGCAACGCTAATAAACGTCGCGCTTGTAGCGTTTGTCGCTCTTCAGCTTCTCGACGTACTCGTTCGCGGCGTCGATGTCTTTGCCGCCCTGGTCCTGGACGATCTTACGCAGCGCCGCATCCACGTCTTTCGCCATCCGGCGCGCGTCACCGCAGACAAAGAAATGCGCGCCCTCGCCTTCGATCCATTTCCAAAGCTCCGCCGCATTCTCCAGCATCCGATCCTGGACGTAGACTTTCTGCGACTGGTCGCGTGACCAGGCCAGCGACAAGTGCGTCATCAAACCGTCCTTCTCCATCGCTTCGAATTCGTCGCGGTAAAAATAATTGCAGGCCGATTTTTGCGATCCGAAAAAGAGCCAGTTTTTTCCTTTCGCGCCGGTGGCCTGGCGTTCCTGCAAATAGGCGCGGAACGGCGCGATTCCCGTGCCTGGGCCGATCATAACGATCGGCGTGTTGCCGTCCTCCGGGAGGCGGAACTTCGATGCGTTCGGGAACACCGGCACCGGCCCGTTCTCCGCCCGATCCGCGAGAAAAGTGGAACAAACGCCGCCGCGCTGCCGGCCGTGACTGGTGTAGCGCACCACGTCGATTGTGAAGTGGACCTGATTCGGATGCGCCTTCAGGCTCGACGCAATTGAATAGAGTCTGGGCTGCAATTTCGCCAGGACATCAACGAATTCCTGCGGCGAAATTTTGATCGAAGGATGTTCGGTGAGGAAATCGATTACTTCCATGCCCCAGAGATAACGGTCGAGATCTTCTTTGCGCTCGGGATCGAGCAGCTCAGTCAGCAGCGGCGCGGCATTGGCTCGCTCCGTGATCATCTTCAAGAATTTCGGCGTCGTTTGCGTGATGCGGCAATCGCGGAAGAGCGCTTCGCGCAACGTCGTTTCCGTTCCCTTGGGACTCTTCACCTTTTCCTCGCCGGTCGCGCAAATCGCTTTCAGGATTTGATCGACCAGCGCCGGGTCGTTCGTCGGCCAGACCGTCATCGAATCTCCGACTTCGTAGTTGAGGCCCCAGCCGGTCAGGTCGATTTCGAAATGACGCGTATCCTTTTCCGAGCCTTCGCCGCAGAGACTGCGGTTGATGGTTAGCTTGCCCGGAAACGGATTCGTCCGGGTGTAGGGAGATGCCGGCTTGGGCGAAGAAGGTGGAGCGTCAATTGCCATATTTGTAGCAGCGGTCTATGACCGCCGAATTTATTTAGGGTCGGCGGTCACAGACCGCCGCTACAGAAAATCTACGGGCCGTCATTCCCGATCGCGAGGGTGGGGCAAACATCCATGGCGCGTTGAGCGGCGGCGGTTTCCTCGTCGTTCTCGGGCTGCTTGTAAAAATAAACGTAGGTCTCGTCGTCGTTGTATTTCAAAAGATTCGGAGCTTCGTCCAGACAGACCCGGCACGGCGTGCAGGTGTTGTCGACGTACCAGGCGCCGGGAACGTTTTCCGGAAGTTTGTTTGCTTTATCAGCCATGGTGAATTTTTAACTGAAAGGCCTTCAGGAGAGCAAGTCTTTCTGGTGGATCGCGCGCTCCGCCGCGCGATAGCAAATTTAATGGCGGCGAAGCCGCGAAAACAAACATCGAGCGGCGGAGCGCTCGATCCACCTACGGCGTCGGCAACGGACTCGGCTCGATGTCGGG
>DASQPH010000033.1:0-73136 GCA_035644055.1 Chthoniobacterales bacterium | reverse complement strand
ATGCAGCAATCCAGCGCGCCGTCGAATCCAAAATAACCGACAGCACCGGCGTAACAGCCACGCTTTTTGTTTTCCAGTTCGTTGATGATTTGCATCGCGCGAATCTTTGGCGCGCCGGAAACCGTTCCCGCGGGAAACGTGGCCCGCATCACGTCGAATGCTGTCTTGTCTTTCCGCAAACGCGCCACGACGTGCGAACCGATATGCATGACGTGGCTGTAGCGCTCGATCACCATTTGCTCGGTCACGCGCACCGTGCCGACTTCGGCGATGCGCCCGAGATCGTTTCGCGCCAGATCGATTAACATGACATGCTCGGCGCGTTCCTTCGGGTCGGCCAGGAGCTCCGCCGCGTTGCGTTCGTCTTCTTCCGCGGTCGTTCCACGGCGTCGGGTGCCGGCGATGGGACGAACTTCGACCAGATCGTCCGTCACGCGGACGTGCAACTCCGGCGAGCTTCCCACGAGCGAGAAGGATTCGCCGAAGCGCAGACAAAACATGTAGGGCGACGGGTTCACCAAACGCAGGCAACGATAAAGCTTTAGCGGGTCGCCCGAAAACTCGGTCTCGAAACGCTGGGAGAGCACGATCTGAAAGGAGTCTCCGGCCCGAATGTGTTCCTTGGCTGTTAGGACAGCGGCTTCGAATTTCTCCTGGGTCGTGTTGCTGTGCACCGGTTGGCGCGAAACCGGTTTTTGTGCGTCAACGAATGGCAGGTGCGCCGCCCCGGACAATTTCGCCAGCGCCTCCCGGATTTTCTTCGCGGCGTCGTCGTAGGCGGCCGCAGGATTGTCGTCATCGCCAAGAAACGCGTTCGCGACGATTTTTACCCGCCGATAGCGGTGATCGAAAACGACGAGCAATCCCATGATCATGAAGATCATTTCCGGAAGTTGAAGGTCGTCGTCCGGTGGTGGCGGCAACGCCTTTTCGAAATAGCGGGCGACATCGTACCCGAGAAAACCGACCGCGCCGCCGGCGAACCGGGGCAGGTCCGGCTGCGGAACGAATCGGAACCGCGCCATGACTTTCTCCAACGCGGCGAGCGGATCTTCGCCATTGTTGTCGCCGCGGATGATCAATCGCGGGCTAAACCCGAGAAAAGAATAGCGACCCGATTGCTCGGTTTGTTCGGCCGATTCGAAAAGAAAGGAATAGCCGCCGTCATCGAGCTTTTGATAGGCGGACGCCGGAGTCTCGCCATCGGCGACGAAATCCACGAAAACTGGTATGACGTTGCCTAGCTTGGCGAGTTCCGTGAAACGTTCGCGCGACGGGACGATAGTCAGTTCGGCCATCCGGTAATGCTCGACCAAAATGCGTTTTTGCAAAGTTGTAGCGACGGCGCTCTGTCACCGTCCCGCGCGTTTTACGGCGACAGAGCGCCGTCGCTCCAAGACAAAGACAAAAATCTTGCGTCTGGCGGAGCCGTGGACATTATTCCTTCCCTTTCCAGACGCGGGTGTAGCTCAGTGGTAGAGCACCTCCTTGCCAAGGAGGACGTCGCGAGTTCGAGTCTCGTCACCCGCTCCAGCCTTCGCCCGGCACGCCAGGGCCGAGCGAAGGCTGGAGCGAGGGCGCCGTAGCCTTGGCGAAGGCGGCCCGCCCCTCGGGGCCGGGCTACGGCTGGCAGGCCGCTGTTCCTCCATGTATTACGTCTATTTGTTACAATCAGAATCCCATGCGAAGCAACGCTATGTTGGTTTTACAACTGACCTGAAAGCGCGTCTTGCGAAGCACAACGCAAACGATTCGCCGCACACGTCGAAGTTCACGCCATGGTCGTTGGTGGCGTATTTTGCGTTTCGAACTAAGAATGCGGCCGTCGCGTTCGAGAAATATTTGAAGTCCGGTTCGGGACGCGCCTTCGCCGAACGCCATTTCTGGCGGGCCCGCGGCTTTTCTTGAATCCAAAAGCGTCCGGGGCCGCATCTCACTCCCAAAGGAAAACTATGAAAACAGCAATCTTAACCTGCCTCTGCTCGATCGCACTCGCTCTGCCTGCGTTCGGTCAAACTCCGACGGCCGCGCCATCGCCCTCGGTCTCCTCAACTGCAGTCGCCTCTGCCAGCGGCGGCGCGAACATTTCGCCCGCGGCGACTGCGACGCCCGACGATGAGGATTCGATCGAGCGCAGCGTCACAAAAAAACTGAAGCGCCACTTCAGCATCAACACTTCTCCTGGCGTGACGGTGACCCGGCGCAGCCATGATCGCGATGACTTCGATGTGGAAGACGGCGCGCTCATGGCGATCCCTATCATTGGGATCATCTTCTCCACCTTGTTCGGCGCGCCGGTCCTGATCGTCGCTGCGATCATGTTCTTCAGCTATCTCCGCAGCCGCTCGCTCCATCGTACCGTCCGAGAGATGGTGGAGAAAGGTCAGCCCGTGCCACCGTCGCTTTTCGCGCCACCCCCAGCGGTCCGGGCGCGGTCGGATGTGCGCCGCGGCATTGTTCTGGTCATGGTCGGATTCGGTCTCATGATCTTCTTCGGCGCGGTTAACGAGTGGGAAGGCGGCGCCTGGGCGCTCGGCATTATTCCGTTCCTGATCGGGGTGGGATATCTCCTGGTTTGGAAGTTGGAAGGGCCTAAAGACGCAGACAAAGCGCCGCCGTTGCCCTAGCATCGGCGGGTGGCCCTGGCTGATGCAGACCTCGTTGCACGCGTTCTTGTTGACGACGACCACCACGCCTTTGCGGAGCTGGTTCGGAATCACCAATCGACTGTCCGAGGTCTGCTTCGCAATCTGGTCCGGAGCGATGTCACCTTGGCCGACGATCTCGCGCAGGAAACGTTTCTCCGCGCTTACAAAAACCTTCGGAGTTTTCGCGGCGAAGCGCGTTTTTCGACCTGGCTTTACCGGATCGCCTACAATTGTTTCCGGGAAGAAGCGCGGAAAAGAAAGGAACTCGTTGGCATCGACGAAGCTCAACTGGAAGCCGAACACGATCCCCAAACCGTCGATCCCGCTCTCCGACATGATCTCGCACGCGCTCTCGAATTGCTTCCCGTCCACGAGCGGAGCGCCATCGTTTTGTGCTGTCAGAACGGTCTCTCCCACGATGAGGCCTCGCGCGTTCTCGACATCCCGCTTGGCACCGTGAAAACAAATGTGTTGAGAGGACGCGAAAAATTGAAGAAAATGCTGGCGGCGTGGGGTTCTAATTAACATGGACGACAAACTTCAGGAAGATTGGCTGGATGCACGGATGCGCGACGAAGCGCCGTACATCGACGACACCGGCTTCACTGCGCGCGTGGTCCAGAAACTCCCGGCGCGCCAGGTGCGCCGTTCCTATCGCGCTCTCATCCTGCTCGGAATCACTCTCGCCGCGTGCATCGCAGCGTTCTGGTTCGCCGGTGGAACGTCATTCGCGTTCGAGACCTATGCGAATGTGGCAATGCTGCCTGTGATGTGGATGTGGGTTTTCGCGGCTGCGGTTGGCGTCCTGGTTATGATCGGCGGCCTGGCCGCGGCGGTCTCCCGTTCGCGCGGGCGATTAAGGTAGGATCGAAAACGATTCGCGTGCCTGCCGGACATCGGCGGCAATCTGCGCTTTCAGCGCTTCAACATCCGCGAATTTCTGTTCCGGCCTGAGATAACGGACAAACCGCACTTCGATTTCTTCGCCGTAAATTTCGCGATCGAGATCGAAGAGATGAAGCTCGAGGAGGCGCTCGGGTTTTCCGGCGGCGACCGTCGGCCGGAATCCGAGATTCGCCACGCCGCGATAAAGCGCGCCCGCGAGCCGCGCCTCGACAACGTAAACGCCGTTCGGCGGGAATTGTTCGCTGTGGGCGCTCAGGTTCGCGGTCGGAAAACCAAGCTTGCGCCCGAGCTGTTCACCGCGAACCACCGTCCCCAGGATGGTGTATTCGCGTCCGAGCATCTGCGTTGCCTTCACGAGATCGCCCGTTTCGACCGCCTGCCGAATCGCGGTGCTGCTGACCACTTCGCCATTCACTTTCACCGCTTTCACGCCGATAACGTTGAAGCCGCGAGTTTCGCCGAGCTTATTCAGCAGCGCCAAATTGCCCGCTCGTCCTTTGCCAAAGGACCATTCGTGACCGACGCAAATTTCGCGGAGTGGTTTCGAGCTGTCGACGAGCTGCTGGACAAAATCCTCCGGACTCGTCGCCGCAAATGCGCGATCGAAATGAAGCACGAGAAGATGAGCGACTCCGAGATCGCGGATCAGCGCGATCTTGTGCTGGGTCGCCGTTAACAGATGCGGCGCGTTGTTCGGCCGCAGCACTTTTACCGGATGCGGATCGAACGTAACGACGACCGGTGTCCCGCCGGCTTCCATCGCATGTTTCGCCGACGTCGAGATCACGGCCTGGTGGCCGAGATGAACGCCGTCGAAAACGCCGATGGCGAGAAACAACGGGCCGGGAAGCGCGGCGAGCTCTGAGATGGAACGCAGCACCTTCATCGGAATGACGAATGACGAATGACGAATGACGAATGAAGCCTGAATGACGAATGACGGAACCTTCGGACTGCGGGCTTCGTCATTCTTTCGTCATTCGTCATTCGTGCTTCGTCATTTGCGCCGTCAGGCGCCCCGCATCCGGGAAACTTCCGGCAAGGTCAGAATCCGCGGGAGAATGTCGACCGGCTCGGAGTTCTTCAATTCGTCGACGGTAATCGCGCCATCCACGCTGAACCGGCCAGACTTCGTTCGCCGCAAATTCTTGAGATGCGCGCCGCAGCCAAGGGCCTCCCCGATGTCATGAGCGTAAGTGCGAACGTAAAACCCCTTGCTGCAGACGACCGTGAAATCAATTTCCGGCAACGCAACCCGGTCGATCGAGTGCCGGTATACGTGCACCAGCCGCGGCTCGCGCTCGACGGTTTTTCCCTGGCGCGCCAATTTGTAGAGGGGCACACCGCCCTGTTTGATTGCGGAAACCATTGGCGGCATCTGATAGAAATCGCCGGAAAATTTTTCGAAGACCGCGCGGACCGCCGCTTCGTCCAACGCGGGCACCGGTCGCTCTTGCGTCACATTCCCGGCACTGTCCTGCGTGTCCGTCGTCACGCCGAGGATCATCGTGCCAGAATACTCCTTGTCTTCGCTCATCAACAGGTCCTGGATCTTCGTCCCGCGACCCAGCGTGAGGAGGAGAAGACCGGTCGCAATCGGATCGAGCGTGCCGCAATGCCCGACCTTCTTCATTTGCAAACGACGACGGACGATCGCGACGACATCGTGCGAAGTCATTCCCGCCGCTTTATCGACGAGCAGGACGCCGTCAGGAGTTGCAGTCAACGACATTGCAAATTTCCTTCAGAACTTTTTCTTCAACCTCGGCGAGGCTCCCGCGCACCCGCGCCCCGGCGGCCAGCTTATGCCCGCCCCCGCCGAACTTCTCGCAGATGGCACAAACGTCCGCCGCCTCCGATTTCGACCGCATGCTCACGCGAACTTTCCCCTCCGGCAATTCTTCGAAGAAGACCGCCACGACCACGCCTTTGATGGCGCGGATGTGATCGATCAGGCCTTCGTTGTCCTCGGGCTGCGCCCCTAATTTCCCGGCCGTCTCCAAACTGAGGCTGAAACTCGCGACTTTGCCGCGCCCTTCGAATCGCATCGTGCCCAGCAATTCGCGGAGCAATTCCGCGCGGCGGCGCGGATAACTTTCGTAAAGCAATTGGCTCACGCGGCCGACGTTTACCCCGCAGCGCAATAGCTCCGCGCCGATTTCAAACGTGCGCGCTGTCGTGTTCGGATATTGGAACGAACCGGTGTCGGTCGAGATAGCGACGAAAAGATTTTCGGCGATGGCCGCGTCCATCGGCAGTCCCTGGGTCTGAATTAATTCGAAAAGAATCTGGCCGGTCGCGGGCGCATTCGAGTCGATGTAAACAAGATCCCCGTAGCGCGGATTGCTCGGATGGTGATCGATGTTGATCCACGTCCTGGCGCTGCGCACGAGAGATGTCGCGGTGCCGAGGCGGCTTTGGGTTGCGGTGTCGAGGGCGATGGCAACGTCGAAATCCTGCGGCTCGCTCAATGGCATCTGTAAAAATTCGCCACCGGGCAGAAAACCGTATTTCTCGAGGAGACCGTCCTCGTTCCGAACCATCACGGTCTTTCCGAGTTTCGAAAGCGAAAGGCCAAGGCCAAGCTGGCTGCCGAGTGCGTCGCCGTCCGGCCGGACATGACTGAGCACGGCGAAGGTTTGCTGCGAACGCAAGACCGCGCCGATTTCTTCGAAGCTCGATTGCTTCATTCCTTCTCCGGCGTTTCGATTTCCTGGAGGATTTCGAAGACGCGCGCGCCGCGTTCGATCGAATCGTCGAGATGGAAAACGAGCTGTGGCGTGTATTTCAACGTCACGGCTTTCGCGAGCGTGGACTGCAGAATGGCGCGGTGTTTTTCGAGCTTCGCCATCACGGCCGACTGATCCCCTTTGCCGAGGACACTGACGTAAGCGTGCGCGCTTTTCAGGTCGGGCGTGACGTCAACCTGGTTCAACGTAACCAGCGCTCCCTCGAAGTTGATCTCGCGAGTGATGATGCTGCTCAGCTCGCGCTTCAGGAGTTCGTTTACGCGAAGTAATCGATGTTTCATGGCGACGTTTGCCGTTGAAGCGTTGAAGCGTTAAAGCGACTCGCCGCTCCAACGCTTCATCGTTTCAACGAATCACAGTTTCTGCGCGACGGCCTCGAGCAGATAGCACTCGATAATGTCGCCCACTTGATATTCGCTGAAATCCCCCAGCTTGATGCCGCACTCGAGGCCGACCCGGACTTCTTTCACGTCGTCCTGGAAACGGCGCAGGGTCGACAGCCCACCGTCGTAAACCGGCTGGCGTTTGCGGAGAACCCGCGCCCGCGCCGTCCGCGCGATTCGGCCGTCGGTGACGAGACAGCCCGCGACGATGCCCTTGCTCAGTTTGAAAATCTGTTTCACTTCGGCGTGGCCGATGACGGTCTCGCGATGTTCCGGATCGAGCAGCTCGGCCATCGAGTCTTTGATCTGGTCGATCAATTCGTAGATGATGCTGTAGAGCTTCACCTGCACGCCTTCGCGTTTCGCCGCGCCGACGGCCATGCTTTCGACCTTGATGTTGAACCCGATCACGACCGCGTTCGACGCGCTCGCCAGGAGCATGTCCGATTCCGAAATGGGTCCGACGCCGGCATGGATAATTTCGAGATCGACCTTCTTGCTCTCGATTTGCAAAAGCGCGCCGCTCAATGCTTCGAGTGAGCCCTGCGCGTCGCACTTCAAGACAATGCGCAAATGCTTTTTGCCGTCGGCCGCTTCAAGCAGGCTTTCGAGCGTCGCGCGTTGCGGTGCCGCCAATTTATCCGCGCGCCGGCCGAGAAGCCGTTCTTCGCCCAGCGTTTTCGCCGAACGTTCCGATTCCATGACGAGAAATTCATCGCCGGCCTGAGGAAGTCCGCTGAATCCAAGCACCTTCACAGGCGTCGATGGACCGGCTTCCTTGATGGGCTTGCCATGATCGTCGATCAACGACTTCACTTTGCCGGCGTAATCGCCGCAAATGAACGGGTCGCCGATTTTCAGCGTGCCCATTTGCACAATCACCGTCGCAGTCGGGCCCCGACCCGCTTCCACCTGTGCTTCGATCACCGTGCCGCGCGGAGTCGCCGTCGGCGACGCTTTCAATTCCATCACTTCCGCCTGCAACGTCATCATCTCGAGGAGATGATCGATGCCGGTTCCTTTGGTGGCCGAAACTTCGCAGACGATCGTTTCTCCACCCCAATCTTCCGGCGCCAGTTCGCGCTCCTGCAATTGCTTCTTCACCCGATCGATGTTTGCCGAAGGCAAATCGATCTTGTTGATGGCCACCATGATTTTGACGTGCGGCGCGGCTTTCGCGTGGTT
This sequence comes from Chthoniobacterales bacterium, assembly GCA_035644055.1. Classification (GTDB taxonomy): domain Bacteria; phylum Verrucomicrobiota; class Verrucomicrobiia; order Chthoniobacterales; family UBA10450; genus AV80. The sequence goes on along the minus strand of DASQPH010000033.1, from coordinate 65,264 downwards.
GATCGCCTCAATCGTTTGCGGCATGAGGCCGTCGTCCGCGGCGACAACGATCACAGCGATGTCGGTAACGTGCGCACCGCGCGCGCGCATCGCGGTGAAGGCGGCATGGCCCGGCGTGTCGAGAAACGTGATGTGCGTGCCCTTGTAATCGACGGTGTAGGCGCCGATATGCTGGGTGATGCCGCCCGCTTCGCCCGCGGCAACGCGCGTCTTGCGGATCGCGTCCATTAATGACGTCTTGCCGTGGTCGACGTGGCCCATGAACGTGATGATCGGCCCGCGGACTTTGAGTTCTTCTTCCTTCTCGATGACCGGCGGAGGCGGCGCGACCACGACCTGTTCGACCTTGTGAACGCCGCCGCCTTTCTCACGGCGTTCCATTTCGAAAACGAACCCGTGTTTCTGGCAAATCTGAGTGGCGATGTCCGGCTCGACCGTTTGGTTGATGTTGACGAAAATGTTGAAATCGGTCATCAGCTCTTTGATCAGCTGATAGGGCTTCAAGCCAAGGTGCGTGGCCAATTCCTTGACGATAATCGGCGGCTTGATGTGAATGATCTTTTGTTCCGCTTCCGGCTCGGCCGTCGGAGCTGCGGCAGTCGGTTCGGTGGGAGCGACGGGCGCTTCAGGTTTGGGCGCGGGCGGCGGCGCGACCGGTGCCGGCAATGGACCTGGCGTCTTGAGGCGAGAAATCGGGGGCAGAATCGCGGCGCGTTTCACGGCGCCATCGGTTTCGGCGCGTTTCGGCTTCGGCTTTTTCTCGTCAATGAGCGAAACGCTCTCGACGTTACGCGGGGCCGCTTTTGGTTTGGGGGGCTCGGCCGGCTTCGGCGTTTCTGGGTGCGGTTTTGCTGGCGGCGCTGGCGTTTTCGGTGCCGGATGCGGTTCCGATTTCGGCTTGGCCGGAGCGGGTGCGACCGCGGGTTTGGAAACTACTTTCGCCGGAATGTGCGCTTTTGCGGCCTTGGTCTCTTTGGGCGCTTCCTTTTTCTTCGGCTCAGCGTGAGCCGAACTGCGCAACGACGAAGCAGCCGCCTTGACCGGTTTGCGATCGGTCGCGGTTTTGCGTCCTGCAGGTTTCGTCGTCTTCGTTGCCATTACAAAAATTTCTTAATTCGGCCATGGCCGGTCCACCAACAAACTCGCCACGGCGAGTCCGTCCCGTGGCGGACCGTGCGCGCTACTGTGCCGCGGGTGTCTCCTGATGAACAGCTTCGTGGATCTCTTTCGCCTTCGCTTCGTCCACCGAAAGAATCTCCACCAAATCTTCGACCGCCGCGTCGCGCAATCCTTCCAGGTTCGTGAACCCGGATTTAACCAGCGAAAGCGCCTGTTCCTCGGTGATCGGAAGGCCGGCCGAAAGTGCCTGGGCAGCCTGCGCGACCTTCTGCTCGACCGCGTGCGTCGCGGAGGTGTCGCGATCGATGTTGATCTCCCAGCCGGTCAAACGCGAAGTGAGCCGCGCGTTCTGTCCTTTCTTCCCGATCGCGAGCGAAAGCTGATCTTCATCGACGGAAATCTGGACGCTCTTCTTTTCCGGATCGAAAACGAGGTTCTTCACTTTCGCCGGTTTGAGCGCTTCAAGAACGAACTCCTTCGGATCGGAGCTCCAGCGAATGATGTCGACCTTCTCGTTGTTCAATTCGCGAACGATGTTTTTCACCCGCGAGCCGCGCATCCCGACGCACGCGCCCACCGGATCGACTTTTTCGTTCGCGCTCGTGACCGCGATCTTGGTCCGATAACCGGCTTCGCGGGCAATGCCGCGAATCTCGACGGTTCCATCATTGATCTCGCTGACTTCCAGCTCGAACAAGCGCCGGACAAAATTCGGATGGCTGCGTGAGACGATGATCTCCGGCCCGCGAATCCCGTTTTCGACCGCGACCACGTAGGCGCGCAGCCGATCGCCAACGTTGTAATCTTCAACGACGACGCGCTCCCGTTGCGGCATCACGGCTTCAAACTTTCCTAGGTCGAGAATCACGTCCGAGCGATCGAAGCGTCGCACGGTCCCGCTGACGATCTCGCCCGCGCGGTCCTTGAACTCCTCGTAAATCATTTCCTTCTCGACCTGGCGGATGCGCTGCATCATTGCCTGCTTTGCGGTCTGGGCTGCGATGCGTCCGAAATTCTTGGGCGTGACTTCGACTTCCACTTCGCCGCCAACGACTGCGTTCGGGTCGATCCGCTGCGCCTTGGTTAACGAAATCTCGTCGGCCGGATTCGTGACCTGATCGACGACAAGCAACTTCGCGAGGGCTCGGATTTCGCCGGTCTTCGGATTGATATCGATTCGCAATTCACGCGAGGCGCTCACGCTTTTCTTCGAAGCGGAAAGGAGCGCGTTGGAGACCGCCTCGAGCAGGACCTCGCGTTTGATCCCGCGCTCGCGCTCCAGGTAATCCAGCATGGCAATAAACTCGGCGTTCATAAAACACGCAGCCCGCAGACTAAAAAGAGTGGGACACAGCTCCCACTCCATCCAGCGCGGACTAGGCGCTTAACCTAATTTTCCAAGGACCTTTCGTCAAGCGGAGGTTGACCCGGGAAAGATGGCGGTTGAACAGTGGGCGCTGAGATGTCGCGCGCCGCCTCGTTCTGTCTCGTTATCGCCTGCTGGGCGGCAATTTATTTGCCGGGACTCGGCTCGCTCGAAATCAAAGGAGAGGAAGGCCGGCGGATTTTGCCCGCGGTGACGATGCTCGAGACCGGTAATTATCTCGTGCCTCAAGTCGGGAGCGAACCGTATTTCCGCAAGCCGCCGCTCGTGAATTGGCTGGTGGCGGCGTCATTTAAACTGACCGGTGTGCGCAACGAATGGACAGCGCGCCTGCCATCCGTGCTTTGCGTGCTCTTTGTCGCAATCGCGTTTCTGACGGTAGCGCGTCCGTCTCTCGGCCAAAACGGATCGCTGTTCGCCGCAATCATCTGGCTGGCGAACGTCGGCATCGTCGAAAAGGGCCGACTGATCGAGATCGAAGCGCTTTATGTCTCACTCTTCGGACTCGCGTTTATTTTTTGGCTGAGCTGGTGGCAGCAGCGGAAATCCGGTTGGCTCACCTGGACTCTGCCCTGGATTTTTCTCGGGCTCGGGATATTGGCGAAAGGCCCGGTCCACCTCTTCTTTTTCTACCCGATCGTCGTCGCAGTCCTTCTCTTTGAAGGAGAATTTCGCCAGCTCCTGAGCGCCAAACATTTCGCCGGCGCTCTGTTGATGATCGGGATCTTCGCGGCCTGGGCGATTCCGTACTGGCAGGCGCTGCACGGCGCCAGCGTCGGGCAAAACTGGGCCGTGCAATTGACCGGCCGTTTTACTGGCGACGATTTTAAACTTGCCAGCTGGCTGATGAATATTCCTCGCGGGCTCGCTTACTTTCTCCCCTGGACACTCTTGTTGCCGCTCGTTCAGCAGACAAACTGGACATCGAATTCAGATCGCAATCTGGCGCGCGGGTTGAGCTGGGGAACTGCTTTGCCTTTTTTGGTGGTGAACCTGTTGCCCGGCGGCCTGTCACGTTACTCGATGCCGGCGCTTGTTCCGGCCTGTTGGTTAATGGCAATGACGCTGTCGGCGCCGGAAGTTCGGTGGCGCGAAAAACTTTGGTCGACCAGGAGCCGTCAACGTTTTGTGATCGCGATTGCGATCGTGGCCAGCTTCGGGTTGTGCGCCTATGCAGCCGCCATCGTTCCCTTCTTGCAACGACGCTCAAAAGTGAGACCGATCGCGCAGCAAATCGACCGGCTCGTGCCGAATGGAGAACCGCTTTATGCCGTCGATCCCGATTATCAGCCGTTCCTTTTCTATGTCCGATCGCGCTTGATTTACGTCAGCCGTCTCGAGGATGTGCCCACGACCGCGCGGTATTTGCTCGTCCAGGCAGAACGTGAACGAGAACTCACGGAAAGTCAGCGCTGGCTCCCGTTGCGGCCGCAGCGGATCGAAGGCTTCACCGATTATCGAAACCACACGGTGATTCTGGCGAGGGTAGGGGGCCGATAGTTTTTGACATCCGGGTAAATTGGGATTCGTTAGCACGCTAACCAATTCCGTCATGCCTCCACTGAACATCAACGAGCTCGGTCTCATTCTCTTCGGCACCGCCCGCGCCTGGCGGACGAAGCTCGACCAGCGGTTACGCCCGCTCGGTTTGAGCCAGGGAAAATGGCGGACGCTCATGCATCTTTCGCAGGGCGGAAACAAACTCACCCAGAAGGAAATCGCCGAGCGGATGGGGATCGAAGGTGCGACCCTGGCGGGTTTGCTCGATCGGCTGGAAAACGACGGCTGGGTCGAACGCCGCGACGTCGCGGAAGATCGCCGCTGCAAAACCGTCCATCTTCAGCGCCGCTCCAAAGCCGTGCTTGATAAGATTTTCAATGCCGCCCACGACCTCCGCGCCGAGTTGATCGAAGATATTCCGCGGCGCGATCTGGAAACTTGCATTAAGGTGCTCTCGAAAATAAGGGAGAAGGCGGAACGACCTGCGAATGGCGCGCGCAATGGTCATTCCGATCTGACGAAAGGCAACGGTTTGTCATGACCACTCTGGCGAAGGCCAACATTCTCACGCGCGACGCGGTCGGAAAATTGGAGCACCGTTTCGGTCGCAAGAAGCTTTATTGGGGCGGCGGCCTGATCGTTTTGATTGCGCTGCTCCTGACTCTTCGAACGATTGCCAATCGGCCGAAACCAAATCAGACGCCGGGTCCGCGCCCGGTGACGACCGCGAAGGTTATCACCCAGGACGTTCCGCTTTATCTCGATGAAATCGGCAGTACCGCTGCGTACGAGATCGTGCAGGTCCAGGCGCAAGTCAGCGGACAAATCATTTCCCGCGAATTCAAAGACGGCGCCGACGTGAAAAAAGGCGATCTGCTTTTCCTGATCGATCCGAAACCGTATGAAGCGGCGCTCGCTTCGGCCCAGGCGGATCTGGCATTGAATCAGGCGACGTTCAAACGTCAGGCAGAATTAAAGGCCAAAAACGTCACTGCCAGCCAGGAGTGGGACACCGCGCAGGCGAATCAGCGCCGATCGGAGGCCGCCGTCGCCGCCGCGCAGGTAAATCTGGACCGTTGCTACATCCGATCGCCTATCGATGGCCGGGCAGGTTTGCGCAATGTGGACATTGGCAATGTTGTCGGCCCCGGCGGAACCACGCCGTTGCTCACGATCATGGGAATGGATCCGATCTATACCGACTTCACGGTCGCCGAGCCCGACCTTCCACTTGTCCGGCGGTATCTCAGCAACCCAAACCTGAAGGTTGTCACCGACGCGGACGACGACAACGTAGAGCCGCGCGACGGCAAATTGTATTTCATCGACCAGGCGGTCCAGCCCGGCGCCGGCACGGTGAAACTACGCGGCGTCACGCCGAACCCCGACCGCGCGCTTTGGCCGGCGCAATTCGTAAAGGTGCGCCTGGTTCTCGATGTCTTGAAAGACGCCAGGCTCGTGCCGAGCACCGCTGTCCAGATCGGCCAGAACGGGCCGTATGTCTTCATCGTGAAATCGGATTCGACTCTGGAATTGCGGCAGGTGAAACCCGGCCAGCCGCAGGGCGATCTCACCGTTATTACCGATGGCGTGCAGGCCGGTGAGATGGTGGTGACTTCCGGCCAGTTGCAATTGTCGCCTGGAATGAAAGTGAATCCGCGGCCCGGCGGCCCGAACGACGGCGAAAAGCCCGGGTCGTCATCCACGGGCAGCACGACTCATTAGGCCACGATGAGCGATCACGACGAGCGCACCGCGCCGCCCGGCGAACCCGGCGAACATCGCGACGATGTTCCCGGCGAGAAAACGCCGGCAGGCAAGCTCGTTCAATTTTCTTCCGGTCTTTCCAAGCCGTTCATTCAGCGGCCGGTCATGACGATGCTGTTGACCGCCTCGCTCATCGTCTTCGGCATCCTGACTTTCAAGCAGCTCGCGGTAAACGATCTGCCGGCTGTCGATTACCCGGTCATTTCGGTGAGCGCGAATTATCCCGGGGCAAATCCCGAAACGATGGCGAACACGATCGCCACGCCGCTCGAGAAACAGTTCACCCAGATCCCGGGACTCACGCTCTCAACGAGCTCAAGTACGCAGGGTTCGACGAACATCACGCTCCAGTTCGATCTCGATAAAAGCATCATCGACGCATCCACGGACGTGCAGGCCGCGATCCAGCGCGCCAGTGGTCAGTTGCCTAACGACCTGCCCCAACCGCCGCAATTTCAGAAGAGCAATCCGAATGATTCCCCGGTCATGTATATCGCGCTCACCAGCGATACGCTGAGCGACGGCGAGCTTTACAAATACGCGACCTCACAGGTCCAGCAGCGGATCAACATCCTGCCGGGGATATCACAGGTGCAGATCTTCGGCGTTAAAAGCGCGATCCGAATCAAAGTCGATCCTTCGGCGCTCGCGTCGCGCAATATCACGCTCGATGAGCTTTCCACCGCGATCCGCGCCGGGACCTCGTACTCCGGCGCGGGACAGTTCGACGGGAAAAACACGTCTCTGGTCCTGCGCCCGAACGGCCAGATCGCTGATGCCGAGGGCTACCGAAATCTGATCGTCGCTCGTGGCAAAGACGGAGCGCCTGTTTATCTCCGCGATGTCGCGACCGTGGTCGATAGCGTCCAGGACGAACGCCTTTCCCGCCACTTTTATGCACGCGGCTATAATGCGCCGGCGTCGGTGATTGTTCTCGCGGTTTCGCGCCAGGCCGGAGCGAACGCAGTCGAGGTCGCTCGATCGATCAACGGTCTCATGCCGCAAATGCGACTCGAGCTGCCGGGGTCGATCAACCTTATTCCGACCTTCGATCGCTCCCTCAGCATCGTTCATTCGGTCTCCGACGTGCAGGCCACGCTTTTCATCGCGTTTGTCCTCGTGGTGCTCGTGATCTTCATCTTTCTCGGACGCGCGCGCGACACAATGATCCCGGTCGTCGCTCTGCCTCTGTCGATCCTGCTGACGTTTCTCGTCATGTGGGCCCTCAATTATTCCATTAACAACCTCACCCTGATGGCACTCACCCTTGCCATCGGTTTCCTCGTCGATGACGCGATCGTGTTTCTGGAGAACGTCGTTCGCCGCGCCGAACACGGGGAATCAATTTATCGCGCAACGCTGAATAGCGCCGGCGAGATTTCTTTCACCATTCTGTCCATGACGCTTTCCCTGGCGGCGGTCTTCATCCCACTCGCCTTCATGCCGGGGTTGCTCGGCCGAATCTTTCGTGAGTTTGCGATCACGATCATCGTCGCGATTTTCGCGTCAGGCCTGGTTTCACTCACCCTGACGCCGCTCATGTGCGCGCGGCTCTTGCGCGAGCACGATTCCGTTCATCGCCAAACCTGGATGGAACGTTTCACCGACAGTTTCTTCAAGCCGATCCGGGCGTTCTATGGTCGCTCGCTCGATTGGTTTCTTGATCATGGCTGGCTCGCGGTGCCGATCCTCATCGCTTGCGGCTTCGGGGTTTGGTTCTTTTTTTCTTCCTTGCCGTTCACGCTCTTGCCGACAGGGGATAGCGGCGTGATCCGCGGCGCCTTGCTCATGCAGGAAGGCGCCTCACCCCAGCAACAGCGCGTCATGCAGGAAAAACTCGACCCGATTCTTCAAGCAGATCCGGCCGTGGATAAATATTTCACCATCGCCGGAAGCGGACGGGCCGGATCTTCCGGAATCTTTTGCGTCCTGTTTTTGAAGGACGCCAAAGAGCGGAAGCCGATCGAAGACGTGGCGATGGAATTGCGCCGCACCCTGAGCCAAATCCCCGGCATTTTCCCGACTCTCAATCCGTCACCCGTTCTCCAGATCAACATCGGCGCGACCGGCAGTCAGTTCGGACGTTACAGCTACACGATCAGCGGGATCGACCCGGAAGAGGTTTACGCCGCGGCCGATGCGCTCGGCGATAAATTGAAAAACTACGACGGTTTTGCCGCGCCGCCGCGGTCGAATTTGTTTCGCAACCAGCCGAACCTCGATATCAATGTCGATCGCGACCGCGCCAGCATGTATGGCGTTTCCATCAGCAAGCTCCAGGGACTGCTTCGCGCCGCGTATTCCCAAAACTACGTCTACCTGATCAAGCAGCCGGACGATCAATACCAGGTCATTCTTGAAGTGGACGACGCGGACCGTTCCAAACCGGAAGATTTACGCCAGCTCTACATCCGGCCGGATGGCAAGGACACGCTGATCCCGATCCGGACCTTGACGAAGTCGACGACGAAGCTCGGCTTGCAGGCCGTGAACCACCTGAATCAATTCACCAGCGTCACTTTCGGGTTCGATACGAAACCCGACGCGCCGCTGGGCGATGTGACTAACTTCATCGAGAAGACCGCTGCCGAGGTCCTGCCGCCGACGGTAAAAGGGGAGATGCAAGGCGAAGGCCTGGTTCTCCAACAGCTCTTCAAGGCGCTGCCCTTTCTCGTCCTTGCCGCCGTGTTTGTGATGTACGTCATCCTCGGAATTCTCTACGAGAGCTATGTCCATCCCGTGACTGTGCTCTCGACTTTGTTCCCCGCGGTCGTCGGCGGATTGCTCACCCTCTGGCTTTTCAATTCGACGCTGTCGCTTTATTCAGTCATCGGTTTGTTCCTTCTGATGGGGATCGTGAAAAAGAACGGCATTATGATTGTCGACTTCGCCCTGCATCGGATCGATGAAGGCTACGACCTGCGCTCCGCGATTCACGAAGCGAGCATCGAACGTTTCCGCCCAATCATCATGACGACGCTGGCGGCTTTGATGGGCGCGGTGCCGCTGGCCCTTGGTTACGGCGCGGACGGCTCCTCGCGTCGCCCGTTAGGTCTCGTCATCGTCGGTGGCTTGATCGTCTCGCAGCTGATCACCCTTTACATCACGCCGGTGATCTATCTCGCTCTCGAATGGGTCCAGGAAAATATTCTGGACCGCGTTCCGTTTCTTCGCAGCGGCCACACCCACCACGAAGCGGACCAGCCCAAGGGCGGGAACGGCAAAGCTCCCGCTCCGGCAGGCGCCTAGCTGGCTGAGTGGGCCCTAGCGGACTTTCGAGACGCGGATCGCGCTCGCGCCTTGAATGTACATGCGATAACCGAAGCCGGCTTTGATGATCACGACCGGCGGGGAATCGATCTTTGGATAGTAGGCACTGTCGCGTTGCGATTGCGCCCAACGCTGCCCGTTTTCCAGGGTGAAGACGGTTGTGCCGGTGTAACCGGTGAATGGACCTACGATCCGGCTCTGGATAACTTCCGGCTCCGATACCTTCTTTTCCTTGACGGCTTTGTCGACCGCGGTCGTTGCCACCTTTTCGTTGCTTACCGCGACATAGTTCTTAATGAACTCGTCGAGCTTTGCGCGTTCCGTCGCATCGAGCTTCGATAAGCCGGCGGCTTCGTATTGTTCCGGTGTCATTGCCTTTTGCACGCCGGGGAAAGCCGGAGTCTCAGGTTCGGCGGCGGGCAACGAAACCAAAGAAGCGAGAAGCAGGCAGAAGAACGAAATGAATCTTTTCATAGGACGTGGGAGACCTACTCACTCATTCCAAGCCGGAATGTCAAAACTAATCCGGCGGCCTTACTTCAAATTATAGACTTCGACCACGCCAATGCCGTCGCCATTCTTCCCGGCGAGGATCGCCGTAAATTGGCCCGCAGGTAGGATCGTGAAGATGCCGGACTCTTTCGTGTTCGAAGGCGCGAGACCGTTCGCAGTTAACTGCGCGGCCGACACCGGATCGTCCAGCCAGTTATCGTTTGCGATAAGCAGGACGCCATTGGCGTCACGTAGCTCGAGAGTGGGATCAGGCAGCGGGCGGGTGATTCCGAACTGGCCCAAAGATGGTCCGATACCGCGGATCGCGACGTGAGTGGTATTCTGGCTGCCCCCCAAGATGAATCCTGCAATCATGACGCTATTGCCTCCCTGGACAAGACCGCGGGTGCTGATTTGGGCAAGCTGTGAGTTGGCTGCCTGGTTGTTATCATAAACCTCGATGACACCAATCCCGACGCCGTTGTTCTTGCCACTGAGAATGGCGGTATAAGCTGCCGGACTGAGGGTCGCGAGAATCACCGATTCACGATCATCGGCCGGTTGGAAGATCGTGCCTTCGATCTGACTGCGCTGCGTGTCCTTCCAGTTGTCGTTCATCGTAATTAACGAACCATTGGACCCGTGCAGCTCTACTACCGGGTCCTGAAGGGCGCCGGTAATACCAAAGGATGAGAGCGACGGGCCGATACCGCGGAGCACGACTGCCTTGTTGCTGCTGTTCGCAGGGTTAATGATGAACCCGGCGATCATGGCGTTTTCGCCGGTGTCAACGCGGAGTCTGGTGGAAATGTTTAGCGCTTGAGCCGGGCTAGCTGTCGGCGTGGCCGTAGGCGTTGCGGTGGCAGTGGCGCTAGCAGTAGGCGTGGCAGTCGCGGTCGCTGTAGGTGTGGCTGTAGCCGTGGCGGTTGCGGTCGCGGTCGCCGTAGCCGTAGCGGTTGGAGTAGCCGTCGCAGTTGCTGTTGCCGTGGCTGTTGGCGTGGGACTTGGCGTAACGTCGTCGTTCACGATAGTCCCGGTACCGTCGGCGTCGGAAATAGTGGCGTTAAGGGCATTGCTCAAGTGCACAGTGAAGGTCTCGTCAGGTTCCACCGTCGTGTCGCCGTTCACTAAGACAGTAACCTGCTTCGAGGCGTCGCCCGGAGCGAAGATAAGACTGGAAGATGGAATTGCGGTAAAGTCCGATGGCGCCGTGGCGGTGCCGTTGACGGTCGAGTAATTCAGACTCGCAGTTACTTCCGTCGCACCGGTCTTGGTGACGGTGAAAACATAGGCCGTGGTGCCGCTGTTACCCTCGTTGTGGCTCACGTCGTCTATGGAGAAACTCGGCTTCGTGTCGTTATCCACGATGGTAAGAACCGCTGCGTGCGGATTTACCGCTTGGTCGGGAGAGTCGGAGCCGCCTTTATCTGGCAAATTAATCTGGGTCGAACCGAGGGTTAGGTTGACCGTCTCGTTGTTCTCGTAGATGGAATCATTGTTAATCGTAACATTGATCGTCTTTGTCCCGGTCTCGCCGTCTGCATAGGTAACAGGCTGGTTCGTAATAGCGGTATAATCGCCAGGCGCTGTCGCGGTGCCATTGCTGGTTGAGAAGTTCGCGGTTACCGAGCCATTGCTGCCGCCCACGCGCGCGACGGTAATGGCCGCTGTTCCGCCAGCTTCACCCACCGTGTAGGTCGCCGAAGTAAACTGGATGTCGCCCGCTCCAGGCGAGCCGTCCACGACCGCAACGCAGGCGGAGAACTCCGAGGTGTCGAAGAAAGCTCCGGTTGTGGTAGAGGTCGCGGTAATGACTTTGCCCACGGTCATGAGCAACGCATGAGTGGCATCGGGATGGAACGTGAACGAGACATTGCCGTTGCTATCTGTCGCGATGGTTGTCATCGAACCCAGGTAAGTCCGGCCTTCGCCGTTGCCGGAAGCATCGCAGGAATCGTTGGCGTAGAAGTCGATATCGAACTGGTCGCCGGCGGAAGAGTTAAGCGTTCCGGTAACCGTCTTCGTGGATCCAGTCGCCAATGCTGAAGTAATAATCGGGAAATTCTGCAAACCATTCGGGCCGCCGTCGCCATCCTTATTGTCGTTCGGTGTAACTCCGTCGGTGCCCAGGTCGATGCCCAGATGCAAATTCGTCGTCCCATTGGAGAAGATCGAGTTACCACGAATACCATTGGAAACTCCCGCCGTTGCGACCTGAACACCATCACCGCCGTTGAAGGCGATGACATTGCTGTCCGCGGCCTGGGTGCCCCCGATTGTATTGAACACCGTGCCGCCGCCCGAAAGGGTCATGCCATTTCCAGTGTTACCCAGCCCGGTCGTGCCATTGGATTTGGTTCCAACCAGGTTCCCCAGAATTAGATCGCTGTTGCTATTCGACAGCACGATACCATCGCCGTTGTTACCCGAAATGAGATTCATGTCCTGCGGGGTGGAACCACCGATCGATTCACTGAAGCTGCTCGTGGACACTCCGTGACCACTGTTACCGAGGTCCAGAGTGCCACTGACGTCGGTCCCTACGAAATTGCCCGCAATCGTCGTGTTACCGCCGGACAGGTTAATGCCGTTGGCGGTAAACCGATTGATTACCAGACCGCGGGCCGTCGAACCTGGGCCGTTGACAGTAAGGCCATTCGAGCTGACTCCGGCGCTCGCGCCATCGACTTCTATCTTGAGCACCGCGGCATCCATGCCGGTAACGGTGTTGGCCGCGGCGCCTGTTTGTGAGTAGCCGTCAATAGTGACTGTCTGGTTAATAGCTGTTAACTCCGAGGTCGGCAGAATCGACCACCAGCTATGCGGCCAATCCGGGTCGATGTCAGGGATCAGATTATCAGTCGCCGCCGTCGTGACGGTTACATTTGCCTGACTTACCTGTCCGGCGACATGGTCGTCGGCATAATAGAAGTGCCGCGGGTCGCTTGCCGGAATCCCAAAGTTGATCGAGACCGCGCCGGCGCTGGCGTTGGCGCTGTTTATGGCATTACGCAGACTGCAATGCGCCACTGTGCATACGCCGGTGGGATCGGTGTCATCGGTGGTGTTGATCGGAACCAGCGGCGGAGGAGTGTCGTCGTTCTGAATTGTCCCGCGGCCTTCGCCGTCGGAGAGAGTGGCATTTACGGGGTTCGACAGTTCGACAAAGAACGTCTCGTTAGGTTCAACGGTCGTGTCCTGGCAGACATCTATCGTGACGGTCTTGGTCGTCTCATTCGACAGGAAGGTTACTGATCCCGATTTGGATATGTAATCGACATTGCCGCCGCAGCTCGCGCCGCCGGTGGCGGGATTGGTGCTTCCGTCCTGGGTGTTGTAGTCGACGGTTACTGTTTCCTGAGTCGCACCCGTCTTGGTGACGGTAAAGTTAAACGCGGTCGTACCGCCGCTACTACCTTCAGCCAGGATCCGGTCGCCTATGTTCAAAGTGGGCGCTGGGTCATCATTGGTTATGGTGCCAGTGGCAGCACCCGGGCTGCCCGCACTGTAATTGCTCCCTGATCCCACGGTCAGGATTACCGTTTCATCCAATTCGTAAATCGTATCCGCAGTCGGATCGACGGTCACCGTCGCGGTGTTACTGCCGTCCGCGAAGGTTACGGTCCCGCTCGAGGAACTGAACGAATCCGCGCCGGTGACGGTGTAGTCGCTGTTATAGGTGGCGGTCCCGCCTACAGTGAAATCGATCGTCAGCGGTCCGCTGAAAACCGGATTACGAGTGAAAGTATAGACAAGGTTCCCTGTGCCATCCTCAGTCACAGAAGCAGGTGAGACGGCGACGGTCACACTGGTATCGTCGTTCAGGATCGTGCCCGTAGCCGCGCTTGGCGTACCAACATTGTATCCAGTTCCAGATGTCACAGTCAGGATAACGGTCTCGTCCGGCTCGGCGACATTGTCCGCGGTCGGATCGATTGTTACCGTCGCGGTCGTTTGACCATCCGGGATCGTCACTGTCCCGCTGGTGGCAGTAAAGGAGGCTGCGCCAGCTTGGGTATAGTCAGTGGCGAAGGTGGCCGTGCCTCCGACGCTGAAGTTAACGGTAATGTCGCCGGTCGTCTGCGGATTACGGGTAAAGGTATAGGTGAGGTTTTGGGCGCCGTCTTCGGGGACGGACGAGGGCGATGACACCGTAACGCTGACGTCGGTATCATCGTTGACGATCGTGCCAGTGCCGTCGGCGTCGGCAATGCTCGCGTTGTTCGGATTGCTTAGGTGGACGGTAAAGGTCTCGTCCGCCTCCGGTGTCGTATCGCCGTTGACTAAAACGGTTATCTGCTTCGTGGTCTCGTTAGGCAGGAAGGTAAGACTCGTCGTCGGAATCGCGGCGAAGTCCGAGGGCGCCGTCGCGGTTCCATTGACCGTAGCGTAATCGACTGTCGCGTTTACCTCGGTGACGCCGGTCTTGGTGACGGTGAAGGTGAACGAAGTTGTTCCCGCGTTGCCTTCCGCCTTCGTCACGTCGTCAATCGTAAGGAGCGGTGCGTCGTCGTCATTCGTGATCGTGCCCGTGCCGTCCGCGTCGCCGATCGTCGCGTCCGAAGCGTTGCTCAGATGAACGGTGAAGGTCTCGTTCGCTTCGAAAATGGTGTCGCCGTTTACGAGCACCGTGACCGTCATTGAGGTGTCGGTCGGTCCGAAGGTCAGCGTGCCGCTCTTGGCGACATAGTCGTTGTCCGCGACGGTGGCCGTTCCGTCCTGGGTCTGGTAATCCACGGACGAGCCGAACGCCGAGGCGCCCGTTTTGGTCACCGTGAAGACAAAGGCAGTCTGGCCGGAATTGGTTTCAGCCTGGGTAACGTCGTCGATCGAGAAGGACGGGGGAGTAACGTCGATCGTCGTGCTCGTCGTCTGGCTATCCACCGTGGCCGAAGCAGTGCCGTCATTGCTCGATGTCGAGGTAAACGTCGATGTGGCCTGGCCATTGGTGATGGTTCCAGTCGGTGGCGCGATGGTTCCTTCGGTGGCGCCGAACGCGACGGCCACGTTCGGCACAAACATCGTTCCGGACGGGACCGCGTTGGCCGAGTTATGGGTCATATCGGCCGTGACAGTCGATTGATCGCCGGGAACGATCGGATTCGGCGCTGCGCTCACGCCCAGGACGATCCACGGATCGGCGTCCACCGTGCCGCTGCCATTGTTGAACACGTCATTGGTAGTAATGGAGCATCCAGCGCCGGTTGCGCCTGCCCCATAGTTGCATCCCCACCAGTTGTTCTCCGCATCCAGCGCTCCAGCCGCGCCATCGCTTATCCCATGAGTGTTATTGATAAATGAGTTGAAGTTCACGTGAATAGGCTGGCCTGTAATGTCCGCCCCCGGATCATTCGGAACGCCTCTAATGCCAACGCCCACGTAGGAATTCGTGAACCTGTTGCTCGCAACATTAACCGGCGCAGTAACGGCCGGTTGGTAGAAGCGAATTCCTGCACCCCACGTCGGGACGTTTGTTGGATCGGGATTGGTGATGCCATCGAATACATTGCCGGTGATCGACAGGTTGCCGGCATCGTACGCAACCAACACACCGTAATACTGGACGTTGAGGAATTGGTTGCCTGAAATCGTACCGGAAACCCGACTCAGATTAAGTGCGCCGACGGCAACATTGGACCAGATGTTGTTAGTGATGGTGACGGGAGCGCGGTTGACTCCGACATTGACGTCTACGGCGATCGTGTCTTCACCCTGGGCCGCAATATCTACGAAACGGTTGTCATCGATGGTAAGGTTCGGGGTCTCGAAGTACATTCCCGGGTCATGTGACGCGGTAAATATGTTCTTCTTCAGGCTGATGGTGTCGTGGTCGGCGTAGGCATTCATCGCCGCCGGGGTGCCATCGAACTTAAGCCCCTCTATCGTCACGGTGAGGTTCGGCACGTTGAGCCGGAATACTCCGTTCGGGACTATACTCGTACCCTGACTGGTGACGACCGCCTCGGCGACGCGTAGGCCTGTGTTCGGACTGTTGGCCGCGTTGGGTCCTGATATAGTAACCGACTTAGTAAGGTCGATCGTGTTGTTGCCCTCGGCATACGTGCCGGCATAAACGATCACCGTTCCCGGATTGGCCACACCATTTACGCCGTCCGTAATCGTGGCGAACGCGTCGAAGCCCATGCTCGTGGCCGGTCCCGCGCCGTCCGGATCGTCGCCGGTCGGCACCGCGGCCCAATCGTCATCGACGTACACAATCGGCGGCGGACCATCATCGTTGGTGATCGTCCCGACGCCATCGGCGTCGGAGATGGTGGCGTTGGTTTCGCCGGAGAGGTGAACGGTAAAGATTTCATCGGGCTCGGGCGTGATGTCGCCATTGACCAGCACCGTGATCTGCATCGTGGTGTCAGTCGCCCCGAAGTTCAGGGTGCCGCTATTGGCCTGGTAATCGCCATTCGCTACCTTCGCGGTGCCATCCTGAGTGGCGAAATTCACCGACGAGCCCGAGCCGTTGTCGCCGGACTTCGTTACGGTGAAGACAAACGAGGCTTGGCCTGCGTTGCCCTCGTTCATCGTCACGTCGTTAATCGAGAAGAAGATGTCATCGTTAGTGATCGTTCCGGTTCCATCCGCGTCGCTGATGGAAGCATTGACCTCATTCGACAGGTGAACTGTGAAGGTCTCGGTCGGTTCCACGTTCGTGTCCCCGTTGACCAGGACCGTGACCTGCCGCGTAGTCACCCCCGCTCCGAAAAAGAGCGTGCCAGAATTTGCCTGGTAATCGTTATCCGCAACTGTGGCCGTGCCGTCCTGGGTTTGGAATTGGACGGAAGAACTCAACGCTGTGCTGCCGGTCTTGGTCACCGTGAAGGTGTAGATGGTCGTACCGGCATTGCCTTCGTTGTGAGTGACGTCGTCGATCGTAAAGACTGGTGCGGTATCATCATTCGTGATCGTGCCGGTGCCGTCGGCATCGCTAATGGTTGCGTTCGTCGGGGCGGAGAGGTGAACGGTGAAAGTTTCCGTGTTCTCGAACGCCGTGTCGCCGTTAACCAGGACTGTAACCGGCTTGCTCGTGTCGCCTGGATTGAAGGTCAATGTCGTCGTCGGAATCGCGGTATAATCAGAAGGCGCCGTGGCGGAGTCGTCCGCCGTCGCGTACTCAACCGTGATGGTCTGGGACGACGGGTTTGAAAGGCTCACCGTAAAGTCGTAACTGGTCGTGCCGCTATTCCCTTCATTGTGCGCGACATCGTCGATGGAAATGGTCGGAACGGGATCGTTGTCGGTTATCGTAACCGTAGCGCTATCGGGTGTTCCAATCGTCGTCCCAGTCGAAGGCGCACTTAACGTTACGGTAAAGTCCTCGCTCGCTTCGTAGGTGGAATCGTCCGTGATCGGCACCAGGATGTCCTGGCTGATGACTCCGGGAGCAAACGTAAGCGTGCCTGACGTAGTCGTATAATCCGAGCCCGCGGTCGCACTCCCATTCGCGGTTGCATACTGGACCGTGGAAGTCCCGGACGAGTCACCGGTGCGCGTTACGGTTAACGTTACGTTTCCATCTCCTTCATTAACGCTGTAGGTTGCCGAGTTAAATTGGACCACCGGCGGCGGCTTGCACTTGCCGAAACTCCCCGCATCGTAGATCGCCTGAATCTCAACAACCGAGAGAACTCGGCTAAACAGTTCGACTTCGTCAATCAGGCCGGAAAAATACGCGCCCGAGAAGCTGCCGACTCGGCCAATTGCAGCGGGAACACTGGTGTTTCGTGGCGTTCCGCCCGCATCATTGCCTCCTATAGGTATCCCAGTGTCGGTAATTCCGTTGATGTAAAACTTTATCTTTTCGCCCGCCCCCGCGTTTCCATCGTAGGTTACGCCGACATGCGACCAGACGCCGGCAGGAACAAGCGCATCAAGCGAGCGATATACCGTCGTGTTTCCTATACTGTTTTCTACGCTGAGGAAAAGGAACCCATCGCCAACGGCGAGGTCGTAGCTGGAAAAGGTATTGTCCGCCTTCGAGATAATAGTATGGCCATACGGATCACTTGTCACCGTCGTCGGATCGATCCAGGCATCGATGGTGAAGGTGGCGGGCAGATCGACGTCGCCAACGTCAACATAGTCGTCTACTCCGTCGAGACTGAACGCCTGAGAGACTTCTCCGGTTCCGAAGGTCGCGCCGTTCATCAGCGTCCCGTTGTGATTTCCCTGAAGATCACTGACGTTTCCGTCGCCGGGCCACCAGGCCAACATGTTCAAAGGAGGCGTCGCGCATGAGCGGCACTTCCCCGCGGTGCCCGCGCTGTAGATGGCCAGAACTTGTGCATCGGTGAGGGCGTGATCGAAAACCTCCACCTCATCGATTAAGCCCTGGAATGCGCCTTGAAGGCTGGCTGCATTTCTGACGCCGATATAAAGGTCCTGTCCGCCGGTGGGCGTTTGATTGGACACGAATGAGCCATTCAGAACGCCATTGACGTAAAGCTTAACGGTTGTGCCGTCGTAGGTTCCTGCGATATGGGTCCATGTGTTCTGCGGAGCGGCGCCGGGAGCTGAGTCAACGAATTGGTGGCTACCTGCGTTGAAGTCAATTTCGACAGTACCGTCGTGCCCGACAAACAATGCGTAGTTGATTCCGCCCGTGGAAAATTCCTTATCAATCACAGTTCCAAAGCCCGCATCCGGACTAGCTGTAGGATAGACCCACGCGTCTACGGTGAATTGGGTGAGGTCGAGAGCGGTATTGTTCGGGACCACGATATAGTTTGCCGTAGTTCCGTCGAAGCTAAAAGCCTGGCCTACTTCGCCTGCGGCATAGACCGGCGTTCCGGTCCAGGTTCCGTCGTGATGGCCTTCGATGTCAGCCGGAGTGTTATCGGCCGGCCACCAGCTCACCATGCCACCGGGCGGTGCGCTGCACACCTGAGTAACGGCAAAGGCCAGGCCGCGGTTACGAGCCGCGATCATGCCACTAACCGGCAACTGATCGGCCATGGCGCCGACGAAGGTCCGGATGCCCGTAGTGATGTCCACGGTATAAAGATCCGAATTATAATCCGAACCGAACAACGTGCCGGCACTTGGCGAGTAGCCCATCGCGAAGCACTCCGGAACAGAATCCGAATTGATCGGTGTCACCGCCTGGGTATCGACGTTGATGCTTTCGAAGATAGCCGGGGACGCACCGGGAGTGCCGCCCGAGGCATGGTAGAGAAGTCCGTTAGGGTGAAAGACTATCGTTTCGCCACCATCCCCATTTACCAAAGCAAAGAGAAGGGTCTCCTGGGCCGTGGTCGTATTGATCGTAAAAAGGCTCTTTGGATGGAGTCCGGGTCCGATGATAGTGCCACTCGCGGCATAGAGTGTCCCGCTCGCGCGGAAAGCCAAAGAAGCGATTTGCTCGGTGAACGCCCCAATATCCGTGCATACGCCGGTAGTCGGATTTATCGTTACGAGTCGGCGCGGTCCATCCGGCGATTGGGTTTGAACGACTGCGAACAAAACGCCGTCACTGGGTCGCATGACCAGCGATTGAACCCTGCCAACCGTGTATCCCGGAAGCGTTACCTGCACCATATTGGACAGATCGCCGTTCGCAGGATCGATCCGGTAGATCAGGTTCTCCGCTGGCTCGCCCAACCCATTTGAGATGCCATACAATATTTCCTGCCCGAAAGGCGTAGCTGTGGGCGTGGCTGTTGGTGTTGGCGAGGTCACAGGCGTCGCCGTCGCGGTTGCAGTCGCGCTAACCGTTGCAGTCGCGGTAGCCGTCGGCGTTGCCGTTGCCGTTGCAGTCGCGGTAGCAGTCGGAGTGGGGGATGGCGCGGTACCTGTGGCCTCGAATGCGCCGACGTCGACCGTCGCCGTGCTGTCGCCATTTCCGTCGCGTAGCCGCGGGAAGCCGGCGCCGCGCTGGTCAAAGGCCGCGTTTACCGCAGCGCCGGCACTATGCGCCGCGGCCGTCGTGCCGTTCGCTCCACGCACGACTGTCAAAGTGTTGGTCGATTTCGAGGTGACACTCATCTGCTCGTTATCGATCCGGACCAGGAAACCGATGCCGCCAGGAATACTGGTTGCGTCAATCACCACGACTGTGTTCGTCGAGTTATCGAGCGGGACGTTGAGTGTCGTCAAATCGGTGCCGGCGTCGATAGCCACACTGCCCGGCTGGAGCGCGTGCGTCATGGTTAGCCCGCCGTTGTTGCCGAGTGCGCCGAGGTTGAGCTGGCCGCTGGTGACCTGGGTAAACCCGGGACAGGCATCACCGAGGCCGCCGGCGGCTTCGAGATTGCTTCCTGAGCCATTGAAAGGAGCGCCATTGTCGTTCGCACAATTCCCGTAGATCCCGCTGTTGGTGATGATCGAGTTCTTGAAGGTCGCGGTGCCTCCGTTGTAGATGCCGTAGGTGTCGGCTCTGTCACGTTCGTCAACGCCGTCGCAGAGGTTATAATTGCCGCTCAGTGTGCTGTTGGTGACGATCAGCAAGTCTCTATTATCGATGGCGCTACCGAAGCCATTAGACGTCTCCGCCGGGGAGCTGGAGCCGCACCCAGCCTGATTGCCGCTCAGCGTGCTGTTGGTGATCGTCACGCTGCCGGACCGGTTGAAGACGCCGGCGCCACTGCCGCCGAAGCCGCCCCCTAGTCCCGCAGGGCCGCCAGCCCTGCCACATCGATTGCCGTTGAGCGTGCTGTGAGTGACGGTCACTGTGCCGGAGAAATTGAAGATGCCTGCCCCGGAGCCGCCATCGCCGCCAACGAAGTTGAAACCAAATGGACCCACGAATTCCCAGATGCCGCCTATGCCAGTCTGGTTGCCGCTGAGCGTGCTGTCCGTGACGATCAGCGTGCCCATGTTGTAGATGCCGCCGCCGTCGCCGGCCTCGGCCTTCTCCTGGGAGCCGGTGGAGCCGTCGCTAGTATGATTGTCGCTGAGCGTGCTGTTGGTGATCGTCAGCATGCCGCTGTTGAAGATGCCGGCCCCGTTGCCGCCCCTGAAGCAGCATGAGCTAGGAGTGTAATTACCGCTGAGCGTGCTGTTGGTGACGGTCAATGTGCCGGCGTTACTGATGCCACCGCCGTCGTAGCTGCGTCCGTTGCTGATCGTAAGGCCGGAGATCGTCACCGTCTTCCCGCTGTTGACGGTGAAAATACGATAGTCGGGAACCGTGTCGCGCCTGACGGTCACCACATTCGCGCCCAGCCCCTGAATCGTCATGTCGGTCGAGAGAGTGGGCAGCGCGCTTTGCAAATTGATCGTCCCGGTCGCGCTGGCCTCAAAAGCGATGATATCCGCGTCGGGGTTGAGGTTGGCCGCCGTGATCGCGGCGCGCAATGAGCCAGCGCCGCTATCGTTGGTGTTGGTGACTGCGATGGGCCCGGCCGGCGGAGTCGCGGTAGGTGTGGATGTAGCAGTCGCGGTAGGTGTTGACGTAGCGGTAGCGGTTGCAGTCGCAGTTGCCGTTGCTGTGGCTGTAGCCGTCGCAGTTGCAGTTGCAGTTGCAGTTGCAGTAGGCGTAGGTGTTGGTGTTGGTGTTGGCGCAGGCGTTAGATCGAAGTAGGCGACTGACGGATCGTGATCGGAAAGTTTCTCGGGACGGTTCGGATCGCTGCGATAGGCTTCAGGGTAATCGGCATCCATGCGGCCGTAAGCAAGGCGGGTCAAGCGCGCGACCATGCTGCTGTTAGCCAACTCGTGATCAAGCGCCTGCGCGTCGCCATCGAAAGTGTAAGAATAGTTTTGCCCGGCCGCGGCAAACTGAATCAGATCAGTCATGTCAGTGCTGATAGTCGCCGAAGGCTGCACCACCTGGTCGGCCGGGGCCGGCGTTCCGAGAACGGTGCCTACCACATCAACATAACCATCATTGAATTCAAATGAGTTGTAATCGCCAACCGAGACGATGTTATCGTCGAATGGCGCTACGCGATTCGAGTCGCCAACGGTCTCGAAGGAATGAATCAGAGTCGCGAGCGATTCGGCCTGCTTTTGGCGCTTCACCCGCGTATGCGCGCTTGTCGTGCTATCGACGCCGCTGAGCGATCGCAGGTGGTTTGCAATTACAGTAAACGAGTAGGTACCGCCACCAGCCTGATCGACGCTCGCACGCAGCACGAGTGGCGGCCGATCGTTAAGCAAAGCGGAAGAGTTACTACTCGGATCAATGAAAGTTTCTGCTTTGTTATACTGGATGGCGCTATTCACCGTGATGCGCGGCAGACCATTAGCTTGCGTCTTGACCAGGAAACCGACATCGATTCCGCCAACATCGTTACCTTCTGCAAGAAAGGCCTGGTAAGTTGTGCCAGGCCCGGCATCGGCATTCACTTTGTTCGCGATGGCTTGCAGCGTTGTCAGGTTTTCCATCTCTTCTACGCCGATCACGTCAGGCATTAGCAGGACATTGCGAATGGCCAGTGATGCTTTGTTGAGACGATTGTTAAAGGCAGTCGTAGTAAGCACGACATCGCCCACAGCCGGGTCCTCAACCGTGTCAAAGAAGCGCTGCAGATTAAAGCTCGAGACGGTTAGCTCGCTTGCTAGTTGGGCCGGCACGGAGACGAAACCCACGACTCCAGCTACAACCGGCGGTGAACTGGGATCGACGTCGATAGTGTAAGTGCGAAATCCGTAATCAAGCGGCCCAATGAGGTTAGTGAGCGTCGCGCCGGTTGTAACGTCGATGCAGGACGAACCAGTGAGGGCACAACTGCCTACTCGCAACCGCTCGGGATTGAAATCGAACCGCGGGACGTTTGCGGGCGCCGGGCCTGACGGATACGGCGTGGGCACCGGATCGCCGACCTCGATGCCGGGTTCGCGGAAAGGTCGCGCCACACTTGTAACCACGCCGTAAAAAAATCCAGTCGAGGTCGAAGTCGCATTCGCTTCGCTGATTGTGCCCTGTGTAGGCGCGATGACTGTCAACGAATTCACCTGCACCCGCATGCCCTCGTACTTCTCGAGGTTATTCAGATCGTTGACCTGTGTCTCAGCCGCCGTGATCACGTGGGGCGCCGGCAAAGGATTGCCGGTTGACTGCACGGTTGTAACTGGGGAGCCGGAGATTTCCGTCTGCGCTGGGCTGAACGGATCGGCGGAGGGTATGAATTCCTGAACCGTGCCAGTGACTAAGACTGCATTTCCGACCACCGCGCCCGCGGGAGGCGCGCTGCTGGTGAAGACGAAGATTCCCTCAGACGTATTTGGGTCGGCGTCCGCACTAGCATCGGGAGTCTGGATGAAGAAGCCATTGCTTCTAATGCCGGTTACAATCCCCGTAGTCGTTACGGTTTGTCCGACCACCGGCGAAGTCGCGCCGCTGCCTTGAATATCGTGAACCGCAATTGGCGCGGGTGTCGCAGTCGCGGTTGCTGTCGGGGTTGCTGTGGCGGTCGCCGTGGGAGATGCCGTAGGCGTCGGGCCTCCAGAGCCATTCGCCGTTACCGAAAAATCGTCGATGGCGAGACCATGATCCGAGCCAGTGTGGTCGGGATCTGACCAGCGGAGCATGATGCTTTGTCCGTCGGCGAGATTGAGACTACCGATTGTGAAGGAGATAGCGGTGCGATTCGCCGCGAGATTGCCATTGAGTGCGGCAGCGGTGCCGCCTGTTATTGGGCTGGTGAAATTCAATTGCGTTACGGCAACGCCGGCACTTTGAAACTCGACCAAGCTTCCGGTCAGCGTAGTTCCTATTAGATAAGAAAACGAAACCGTTTGCGCGGCCGCCGCGCTATTGCGCCATTGCTCTCCAGTGTATGAAATATCAAGGGAGGTAATGGTGGCCCCGGTATTGTTCGTGAGCAGAATCCCCCAGAAGAAACTTCCGGCGGCGGCGTTGCTGGATCCGACGGATCCCAGGGCCCGGTCGGTGTTTGTCCCAGTTCCGTAAGAATAAAGATTGCCACCATTACTGAGCCCATCATTCGCGACGATCGTCGTGCCATTGCCGGTGCGCGCATGATACCACCCGGGCAGAGTGCTGTCGTTGGTCCAGGTCGCGCTTCCGCTGGCGGGGAGAGTGTCGAAGTTTTGAGTGATGGTGGTGGGAAGCGTGGTAATGCTGACATTCGGCTGGACCCCTCGCGCGGTCCCCGCCGAACTTCCGATTGCCGCGACCAAGACTGCTGCGAAAAGCGAAATGGCGAAGTGGCCCGAGACCCGAGTCGTAAGACCGAGCGGTTTTGTTCGCATGGCAGGTGCGTTGCGGAGCTTTAGGGGACTCATTTTAGGCTTGAGCGATCGCGTTATGCGCCCCAAAACCCCGAATTCTCTCGGCGTTGAAATGTCGAATCACGCAATCGCTGCTGTTTTTACGGGAAGAGCCGGAATCGCGTCAAGATTTATCGCGCGGCCGAACGAAAAGTTCGAGAATCCCAGTGAAATCTTACTTCAGATTATAGGCCTCAACCACGCCAATGCCGCTGCCGTTTTTCCCGGCCAGGATCGCCGTGAATTGTCCCGCGGGCAGGGTGGTGAAGATGCCGGATTCTTTCGTGTTCGAAAGCGCGAGACCGTTCGCGGTCAACTGCGCGGCCGAAACCGGATCGTCAAGCCAGTTGTCGTTCGCGATCAGCAGCGTGCCGTTGCCGTCATGGAGCTCGAGAGTCGGATCAGGGAGAGGGTTGTTGATTCCGAACTGGCCCAGGGAGGGTCCAATGCCGCGGATCGCGACGTGAGTCGGGTTCTGGCTGCCGCCCAGGATGAATCCGGCGATCATCACGCTGTTGCCGCCCTGGACAAGCCCGCGCGTGCTGATTTGCGCAAGCTGTGAGTTGGCGGCCTGGTTGTTATCGAACACTTCGACAATGCCGACGCCAGCCGTGTTGCCCTTGCCCGCCAGGATGGCGGTATAGGCAGTAGGAGTAAGGCTCGCGAGAATGACCGATTCGTGATCATCGGTGGGCTGGAAGATGGTCCCTTCGATCTGGCTGCGTTGGGTGTCCTTCCAGTTGTCATTCAAGGTAATCAAGGAACCGGTGGGCCCATGGAGCTCTAAAACTGGATCGGCCAGGAAGTCAGGAATGCCAAAGGGTGCGAGCGAGGGGCCTCTGCCGCGAAGGACGATTGCCTTGTCGCTGTTGCCGGTAATGATGAAGCCGGCGATCATGGCGTTCTCGCCGGTATCAACCCGCAGGCGCGTTGCAATGTTCAGGGCCTGAACTGGTGTAGCAGTCGGAGTAGCTGTGGGAGTAGCCGAGGCCGTTGCTGTAGCGGTAGGCGTGGCTGTGGCAGTAGCAGTAGCTGTTGGCGTAGCCGTTGCGGTCGCTGTCGCTGTAGGTGTGGGGGTTGGCGTTGGTGATGGATTGACAGTAACGGCGAAGGTCTGGATCGCGGAGGTGTCCTGGCCGCTATTCGCGGTCCCGCCATTGTCGTGAATGGAGACGCTGACCGTAGCTGTGCCAGAGCCGCTGTTGACCGGCGTGAAGGTGAGGGTGCCGGTGGAACTCACGGCCGGCTGCGTGGAGAACAGGCTGTTGTTGTTATTCGAGACGATGAAGTTCACGGCCTGACCTGATTCATCCGCTGGGCCGGCGGAAAGATTCGTGGCCCAGTTGTTCACGGTCTTCGCGCCTGATCCGGCGGTAACCGTTTGGTCCGCTCCCTTGGTGAAGGACGGAGCGTCGTTAACGGCATTGACTGTAATAGAGACAGTTGCAGGCGCCGAGTCAGCCTGACCATCATTTGCCTTGAAGGTAAAGCTATCCGGTCCGTTGTAGTTGCCGGCAGGTGCGTAGGTCAGATTAGGCGGCGTGCCGGTCAACGAGCCATGCGTCGGGCTTGTGACTACGCTGAAGATCAAGGGATCGTTCTCTATATCGGATCCGGTCAGGGCAATGCTCTTCGCCGTGTCTTCATTTGTCGTCACCGATTGCGCATTAGCGGTCGGCGGATCATTGATCGCGTTGACGGTTATGGTGACCGTGGCCGCGCCACTGGTTGATGCCGGGGATGTGCCATCGCCATTGTCAGTCACTGTAAACTGGAAACTGTCAGGGCCGTTGTAGTTTGAAGTGGGCGTATAGGTCACGTTAGGTGGCGTGCCGGTGAGTATGCCGTGAGCGGGCGTCGCCGTAATAGCAAAGGTCAGGCTGCCAGACGGCGTTTCTTTGTCGCTGCCGGTCAACGTGATACTCTTAGCCGTATCTTCGTTTGTCGAGACCGACTGAGCATTAGCAGTCGGGGGATCATTTACCGCATTAACCGTGATCGAAACGGTAGCGGCGGTCGAGTCAACTCGCCCGTCATTGACTTTAAAGGTAAAGCTATCGGCGCCGTTGTAGTCGGAGGCCGGCGTGTAAGTAAGGTTCGGGGCCGTCCCGCTTAAGGCGCCATGGCTCGGACTGCTAACAACCGAAAAGGTGATCGGGTCGTTGTCGGCATCTGACCCTGTTAGTGTGATATTCTTCGCCGTGTCTTCATTCGTGCTGACCGCTTGATTAGTCGCGACCGGCGCAGTGTTGTCGTTATCGACGATGGTCAGCGTTTGAGGGGCAATCTCGCCGGTGGTTGCGGCCCCAACGAGCGGAACGAGCGTGAGAGTGAGAGTTTCGTCTGCTTCATGCAGCATGTCGTTCACGATCGGAAGCAGAATAGTCTTGTCCGTGCCATCACCGGCCGGCCAGGTGACAAAGAGGTCGCTGTCGAGCCGTATAATGTAATCGCTCGCTGCCGTATTGCCATTGTAACTGGTGAAATAGCCGCCGCCGACGATTTTCCCGTCGCCCTGCATCGTTATCGCGTTCACACTAGCATTGGTTCCGGCCCCGCCCGCATTGAAGGTAGTGTCAGGCGTTCCGTCAGAATTGAGCCGCATAACATTATCGCTCGCATCTGGGTCGCCGTTGTAAACAGTGAAGTAGCCACCCATAACGATCTTTCCGTCCGGTTGCACGGCCACCCCGGCAACTACATCATCTGCTCCTACGCCGCCCGCATTGAAGGTGTTGTCGCGACTTCCGTCGGCGTTGAGTCGCATGATGTAATCGTTCGCGGCTCCAGTGCCGTTGTAGCTGGTGAAGTTCCCGCCGATGACAATCTTTCCATCGGGTTGCACCGCCGTCGCCCCGACGAAGCCATTTGGTCCCGCGCCACCGGAGTTGAAGGTGGTATCGCGTGTTCCGTCGACGTTAAGCCGCATAACGTAATCGCTGGCGGCGGAGTCGCCGTTGTAACTGGTGAATTCGCCTCCGATAAGGATCTTTCCGTCGGTCTGTATCGCCACCGTATAGACAAAATTGTCCGCTCCTGCGCTTCCTGGATTAAAGGTCGCGTCTGGGGTTCCGTCGGCGTTAAGCCGCGTGATGTAGCTAGACACAGTGTTACCATTGTAGCTGGCCGAGTAGCCACCGATGACAATCTTGCCGTCGGTCTGTATCGCCACCGCCGCTACTTGACCATTTGCTCCTGCGCCGCCGGGATTAAAGGTGGTGTCACGCGAGCCATCGGCATTGAGCCGCATGATGTAATCGTTGGCGGCTGCCTCCCCGTTGTATTTGGTGAAGTTTCCGCCGATGACGATCTTGCCATCAGGTTGCAGCGCCACCGCCACGACCTGCCCATCTGCTCCGGCGCCGCCGGAATTAAAGGTGGTGTCGCGCGAGCCATCGGTATTGAGCCGAATGATGTAATCGTTGGCGGCGACATCCCCATTATAACTAGTGAAGGTGCCACCGATAACAATCTTCCCGTCGGGTTGTGTCGCCACCGCCAGCACTGAACTATTCGCTCCCGCGCCCCCCGCGTTAAACGCCGCATCGAGAACACCCGACGCGAAAACATAGTCGGCCGAGCTGGCGGTGACGTCGGTGATAGTGACTTTCGCAGTCACCGGCCCGATTGGATTGCCTAGCCGCTGCAAAGTGATGGTGGCATTACCGGCATTCTCGTTCACACTATTTGTGGTCGCGCTGAACTGCACTGCTGTGTCTTCCACGGCACCGATGTCGCTCCCATCGCCGGAAGCATTAGCTATGTTGGAAAGGTCAAACGGCCGCGGTTGTCCGCGCTGGTCTATCGCCGAGCCGCTGCTGTCGCCTTTATCGACGGCAGGACTCGCCGGCAGAAGCGCGTGGGTTTGCGTGGGACCGCCGTTATTGGCCAGTGGGCCGAGAAGCGGGTTAATAGGAGATCCTGAGGTGCCGATTTGATCGCCGGTATTGGGCGTGATCGTAGCGCCAGAGTTATTGCCGATTAGGTTGTAGCCTTGTGAGTCAAAAGGACCGATGAGGTCGGGACCGATGCCGCCGCTGACGGCGTGGTTCCCGGCGACAATCGTGTTACGCAAGATTGGGCCGGTACCGCCGGGGCTATATATGCCGCCGCCGTTGCCGCCTGCGCCGGGGGTGTTATTAGTCACCGTACTGTTGGTGATGGTAAAGGTGCCACCGCCAAGGATCCCGCCTCCAACGCCACCGCCGCCAGGAAAGGCGTTGCTGCCTGAAGCAGTCCCGCCGTTGCCGGCTCTGTTACCGCTTATGGTCACACTCGTTAGGTTGGACGGGTCGCTGGTGAAAAAGACGGCGATGGCTCCGCCGAAACCGCCCCTCCCGCCGAAGACATTAGTGCCGCCGCTGACGTTGCCGCCATTGCCGGCTCGGTTCCCGCTAAACGTGCTGTTGGTGCAGGTCGTCAGCATGGCGGAATTGAGAATGCCGCCGCCGTCGCCTCCAGCACCGGCAAACGCGTTACCACCGGCGGCGTTGCCGCCGTTACCAGCGGTGTTATTGGTCACCGTCACATTTGTCAGGCTCAGGGCCGCCCCGCTGCCGTTGAAGATGGCGCCGGCGCTGCCGCCTGGGCCGCTATGAACATTGACGCTTGCCGCGTCGCCAGCATCGCCGCCGTTGCCGGCGACGTTATCGCTCACAATGACGTTCGTTAGGTTAAGGACCGCACCGCCTTCGTTGAA
Source organism: Chthoniobacterales bacterium (assembly GCA_035644055.1). Taxonomy (GTDB): domain Bacteria; phylum Verrucomicrobiota; class Verrucomicrobiia; order Chthoniobacterales; family UBA10450; genus AV80. Next base: position 36,846 of record DASQPH010000033.1, on the reverse strand, counting down.
GATCCCGCCGCCACTGCCGCCGTTGGCGCTGGTGATGTTAGTGCCGGTGCTAATGCTGCCGCCATTACCGGTACGATTTCCCTTAATGACCACGTTCGTAAGGTTGAGCGTCGCACCGCTCCCATTTAAGATGCCGCCGCCATTGTCGCCTAACGTAGGGAAGGGGCCGGACTGGCCGTCTGCGGTGTAACCATCTGAGATTGTCATCCCAGAGATTGAGACCAACGCGCTATTCGTGATCGTGAAAATGCGGAAGCGCGTCGCCGCGGTGCTATTTCTCCGCACGGTCAGCTGCGACACTCCCGGCCCGATGATCGTCATATCGGACAGGGGAGGAAGCGCGGTATCCAGCGTGATCGTGCCGGTCAGCCCCGAAGCGAACGTAATCGTGTCGACCCCCGGATCGGCGTTGGCCGCGTTGATCGCTTCTCTGAGCGTGCAACCTCCAGGATCGGTTGTGCATTGCCCATCATCGGAGTCGGCTGTCGAGTTGACCTCGAGCGAGGTGAAGACGCTGCCGAAAAACGTCACCGCGTTGTCCGTGCTCGTCGAGGCGGTGTTCGGGTGACCGGTCGTGTCCTCCGCTGCCCCTGCCGGGATGCTCACGACGACGGTCCCGTTGTCCGTCATCCCACGAACCGCCACGTTATAAGTCGCGCCTGATCCGGTAACTGTTGCCGTCGTTGCGCCAGCCGTGCCCGACAGGGTGACGTCGCCGTTGCTGAAACCGGTGACGTTTTCGGAGAAGACCACCGTGAAATTGATCGGCGAGCTATTAGTTGGATCAGCCTGGCTTGACGCCTGGTTGATCGTCACCGATGGAGGCGCGTCAATCATCACAGAAAGCGCAGGCGAGTCCGCGCTCGTCGCGCCATTCACCGTCTGCCGCGCTGTGTAGGAATGGGTGCCATCCGGAGCCGGGCCGTTGTCGGTAAGAGTAATTGTCGTTCCGGTTGCTATGCCACTGGCGACCGGCACGCCATTACGCACCAGCTCGATGAGTGTGCCGGATGTGACACCGGTGATGTCGAATGTCGGTGTGTTGTCTTCCGTAATGTTATCGGTGTCGCTGTCTCCCGTGTCGCTCGCGGCTTGCAGGTCGGGCGCGTTAGGCAGGGGCGACGGAGGCAGCGTTTGCAATTCGAACGCGCCGATGTCCGCGGCGTCCGAAGCGTTCGGGTAGGTCGCGTCGTCGAGATCAACGGGCCGACTAAAGCCGGCCCCGCGCTGGTCTGTCGCGAGCGAGAAACTGTTGCCCTGGTCAATCGCGAGACTACCTCCGATTAAGGCATGTGTTTGAGTCGGCCCGCCGTTGTTTTGGAGCGCTCCGAGGCCGGGATTAGCGACGCCGACGTGGTTGTTGTTCACCCCGTCAACGAGTCCCCCGTCTCCACCGGTGCCGATCAGGTTATAGGAGCTTGCGGCCTCAAGAGTGCCGCCGTAGATATCATCGGCGGTCGCCGAAGAGCCGACACCTTTGTAATTAAGCGCCACTATTATGTTTTCCAGCGTGATGCCGCCGACGCTGCCATTATAGAGACCGCCCCCATCACCGATGCCGTCGTTGTCCAGGTCGGCGCGGTTGTTGGTCACAGTGACATTGGTGAAGATCGACGTGCCCCCGACACTAAAAATTCCTCCGCCGTATTCAGAGCTATTCCCGCTGACGGTGCTGTTAGTGATGGTCAAAGTCCCATTGCTGCCGCTGTTAATAATGTTAACGATGCCGCCGCCACCACCACCGGGCGTCGTATTGCCGCTGACCGTGCTCCTGATGATTGTCAGGGTTGCCGTCCTGCCATCATTGGCGAGGTTGCCTACGCCGCCGCCGTAGATAGCGGTGTTGTTGCTGACCGTGCTTTCGATCAGGGTAAGGCTGGCATCGCTGCTGTTTGCCGCGTGATTGAAGATACCACCGCCATAACCGCTGCTGCCGACGCTATTGCCGGTGATGACGCAGTTCGAGACCGTCGTCGAGCCGAAGTTGTAGATTCCGCCGCCGAGACCGCCGACGTAATTGCCGTTGGTGATGGTCATGCCAGAGATCGACACGACGGTCCCGGGATAAATTATAAAGACGGACAGGTTGGGCGCTCCATCAGCGCGCTTAACCGTCAGAACATTCGCACCGAGACCGTTGATTGTAACGTCGCTTTGAATGGCAAGGTAACTGTTCTCGACGATCGTATAAACTCCCGTGCCCGAGTCATAGCCCGGATCGCTTGTCGGTATGTTGAAATTAATCGTGTCCGCGCCAGGAACAGCCTGCGCTACCGCGATTGCTTCACGCAGCGAGCAGTCGGAGTCGCACACGCCGTCATCAGTATCGGCGGTCTTCGTCACGACCCTTGGCGGCGGCTTACACTTGCCCGCGCTGCCCGCGTTGTAGATCGTTAGAACTTGCCCATCAGTGAGGGCGTGATCGAACACTTCTACTTCATCGATCAGACCATTAAATGGATACTGGCTAGTACCTCTCAGTCCAATCGTGACTGGCTGACCCGTCGTAGCCGGTGTGGTACTAAACATCTCTGAGTTGTCGAGGATGCCGTTGACATAAAGCTTTAGTGTCGTGCCATCGTAGGTCCCGGTAACATGGGTCCAGGTGTTCAGAGGAATCGGGCCGATCGAATCAACGAATTGATGACCAATGCTTGCGTCGTCGAAATCAATTTCAGCGTGATTGCCGTCAGGAAATTTACTGAGAGATAACGCATAATTTGCGTCCCCACTGGAAGGCCCTTTATCAAGGATCCATTGAGCTACCGGCGCATCGGTGGTTGGGTATATCCAGGCATCGATGGTGAACGTTGTAAGTTCGAGGGACGCACTGTTTGGCACCGAAACATAATTCGCTGGATTGCCATTGAAGCTGAATGCCTGATCTACTTCGCCGGGTGCGAATGGGACACTGCCTTGCAGCGTGCCATTGTTGCCGCTTTGAATATCGGTCGCATCGCCATCGCCCGGCCACCAGCTCACCATGCCGCCGGGTGGCGTGGTGCAGGTGTCGCCGCTTACGCGAGGCGCGGGAATGAACAGCCATGCCGCGCTGAGAAGCACGAGCGTGCGGCCCAAAACTCGATGGCGGACGGAGGACTTAATCGCTCCCGCTTTTACCGAAAGCGCGGGAATGGCGTCAAGAATTTATCGTCTGCGCCCAGCGAAAATTGGTAACGGCGACGGCTCACGCCGCCGCTTCCGCGAAACACAGTGCTTCGTCGATCACCCGGAAGAATTCCGGAATGTCGAGTGGCTTCGTTAGATAGGCGCGGGCGCCGGCGGAAATGAGACGCTGAATCTGCGGTGCGGTGGCGTCGGCACTGATGACAACGACCGGAATCTCGCGGGTAAGATGATCGGCCTTGAGTTGAGCGAGCACCTGCCAGCCCGGCATATCGGGAAGATGCAGATCGAGCAAAATCAGATCAGGCGTGTGCTGGCGCGCCAGGTCCAAACCAACCCGGCCCTGCATCGCTGTCATTAGTTCCAGCGCAGGGCGTTCCCCCAGCATCTGGTCGACCAGGGTCACGTTGGAGAAATTGTCTTCAATATAAAGGAGGCGGCGGGATTCCTGGCCGAGCTGCGCTTCGGACGCCGATTCGCCGCGCACGTCGGTGAGAGTTTGGAGCGGTGATTTCGATTGCGGAAGGTCCAGCCAGAAAGTGCTGCCACTTCCGAGGCTGCTGTTGACGCCGATCGACCCGTTCATGGCGTGGACCAAACGCTGGCAAAGGGCGAGGCCCAGTCCAGTTCCTTCCACCGCAGATTGTTCCGCGCCGAGGCGGTCGAACGGAGTAAAGAGACGCGCCTGTTTTTCGACGGGAATGCCCGCGCCGGTGTCCTGCACTGAAATTCGCCTGAGGTCGGTGGCGGATTCGGCCACGGAAACCGTCACGCTGCCCTTGACCGCGGTGTATTTGACGGCGTTGGAAAGGAAATTCAACAGCACCTGTTTGAGGCGTTGGCGGTCCGCCAGAACGTAGGTGTTGCTATTCAGCGAACAATTCGCGTTCAGGGTAATGCTTCGTTCGGCGGCGAGTGGCCGCATTAAATCAAGGACTTCGGCGATTGCTTCCTCGAGGCAGACCGGTTCGAGCGAGAGCTGTAACGTGCCCGCTTCAATCCGGCTGATGTCCAGGACTTCGTTGATCAGGTTCAAGAGATGCCGGCCGGCGCTGAGAATGTAGCGAATGCGCGGCCGCTGTATTTCCGACGGCGTCTGGCGATCGAGGAGCTGGCCGAAGCCGAGAATGGAGTTGAGCGGTGTCCGCAGTTCGTGGCTCATCCGCGAGAGGAAATCGCTCTTGGCGCGGTTCGCGCGGTCGGCTTCTTCTTTCGCTTCCCGAAGGGCTTTCTCGCTGGCTTTCCGCACGGAAACGTCTTCGACCATGAGCAGGAAATGTTTCGGTTCGCCCTGCTCGTTTCGGATAATGCTGGCGGTGCGGCTGACCCAAAGCACTTCGCCATTCTTGTGCACGTAACGCTTGTCGCCCGTGTAGCGGGTCGTTCCGTTCAACAAGCTCTGGGCGAGCTGGCGCCCGGTCTCGATGTCGTCCGCGAAAGTAATGTCCTCGGCCGTGCGCTGCCGCAGCTCTTCGTTCGAATAACCGACCATTTTGCAGAACGACGCGTTGACGCGCAGGAACCGCTCGTCGAGCGCGAGCAGCGCCATGCCGATCGGCGCGCCCTCAAAGAGCTCGCGAAAGATCGCGTCCCCCGGCGCCAGGTCCGCTGCTTTATCCGCAACGACGGAGAATGATTTTGGCGAAGGCGGCGATTGTTTCATGCAAAGCGGTGGACAAGGCAATGGATACGTGGGGTTTTGGGCGCATTTTGCTTAGCAGGCCGCGTTCCAACCGCCGCTTGCGCTTCGAGGCGCGATTGCTTAAATGAACGGGTCCGCTTCACGGCCCCGAAGCGAACTGTCCAACTCGCCGTTCAAAATCTATGCAAAATCTGAATTCGTCGTCCGCTTCGGGTCTCTTCCGTTTCACTTGTGTCAGCGCGCTCCTTCTCGGCTGCGCCATCATCACGCCTTGTCGAGCAGCCAAGCCCTCGCCATCGTCATCGCCAAAAGACACCGGCAAAAAAACAGACGTGACCGCCGCCACCGCCAACCCACTTCTCACCGAGAGCAAACTGCCGTTCAACTTCCCGCCGTTCGACAAGATCAAGGATGAGCATTTCCAACCGGCGCTGGAGCAGGGCATGGCGGAGGAGATCAAGGAAGTAGAACCAATCGCAAACCAGACTGAGAAGCCGACTTTCGAAAACACGATCGTTGCCATGGAAAAATCGGGCCTGCTTTATGCCCGGGCGCGGCGCGTTTTCTCAAACCTGAACGCCTGCAATACGAACGAGAACCTGCAGAAGCTCGACAAGGAAATGGCGCCGAAATTTTCCGCGCACTCGGACGCGATCCATCTTAACAGCGCGCTCTTCGCCCGGATCGAAGCGCTCTACAACGCCCGGGAATCGAGCAATCTCGACCCCGAATCGAAATGGCTCCTCGAGCGTTACTACAAGGATTTTGTTCGAGCCGGCGCGAAACTGAACGACGAACAAAAAACGCGGCTGAAAGCGATCAACGCGGAGTTGGCCAAGCTGACGACCGATTTCGAGCAGGACGTGCTCAAGGAAAGGAACGCTTCGTCGATTGTAGTCGACAAGAAGGAAGACCTTGCCGGCATGGCCGAGAATCAGATCGCCGCCGCCGCGGCAGCCGCGAAGGACGAAGGCAAGGAGGGCAAATGGGTGATTCGATTGCTGAACACTACCGGCCAGCCGGCGCTCGACTCGCTTCAAAACCGCGCCCTTCGCGAAAAGATCATGGCCACGTCGCTCGCGCGAAACAGCCACGGCGGCGAATTCGATAACAAGGAAGTCGTGAGCCGCACCGCAAAGCTTCGCGCGGAACGGGCGACGTTACTCGGCTACGCGAACCACGCTGCGTATCAACTCGAAGATCAGACAGCGAAAGACGTCGGCACCGTAAACAAACTGCTCTCCGATCTCGCGCCGGCCGCGGTCGCGAACGCCAAGAAGGAAGGCGCCGACATCCAGCAGATCATCGACAAGGAAAATGGCGGGTTCCAACTCGCGGCCTGCGACTGGGATTTTTATTCCGAGAAAGTTCGTAAGGCCCGCTACGCTTTCGACGAATCGCAGCTCAAGCCGTACTACGAATTGAACCACGTCATCGTCGACGGGGTGTTCTATGCCGCGAACAAGCTCTACGGCATCAGCTTCAAGGAACGGAAAGATCTACCGACTTATTTGCCGGAAGTCCGCATCTGGGAAGTGACCGATAAGGACGGGAAACCGCTCGCGCTTTTCATCGGCGATTATTATGCGCGGCCCTCGAAACGCGGCGGCGCGTGGATGAACCAGTACGTCGGCCAGAACGCACTGCTCGGCACGAAACCGGTCGTCGCGAATCATCTCAACATTCCCAAACCGCCCGCCGGCGAGCCGACGCTGTTGACGTTCGACGAAGTGCGCACCGCGTTTCACGAATTCGGTCACGCGCTGCACGGAATGTTTTCGAACGTGAAATATCCGCGCTTCAGCGGTACCAGCGTGCCGCGCGATTTCGTCGAGTATCCGTCGCAGGTCAATGAAATGTGGGCGACCTGGCCGGAGATTCTGAAGAATTACGCGAAGCATTATAAGACCGGCGCACCGATGCCGCAGGAGTTGCTCGATAAAGTTCTGGCAGCGGAACAATTCAACCAGGGCTTCAAGACGACGGAATATCTCGCCGCCTCGCTCCTGGATCAGGCGTGGCATCAAATGACGCCCGACCAGGTTCCCACCGACACGCTTGCCTTTGAAGCCGAAGCGCTGAAAAAAGCCGGCGTCGATTATCCGCCGGTGCCTCCGCGCTATCGCTCGACTTATTTTTCGCACGCGTTCGCCGGTGGTTATTCAGCGGGCTACTACTCGTATCTTTGGAGTGAAGTGCTCGATGCGGACAGCGTCGAGTGGATGAAACAGCACGGCGGTTTGAAGCGCGAGAACGGCGATCATTTCCGCGAAACCCTGCTTTCCCGCGGCGGCAGCGACGACGCCATGAAGTTGTTCCGCAACTTCACCGGCGCCGATCCCGACGTGACCCCGCTCCTGAAGCGCCGCGGCCTGACGAAGACCGCTCCCGCCGAAGCTCCCGCTCCATCCGTTCCGCCGAAGTAATCACAACCGCGTGACGATCCACCATAGGATCGCTGCGCCCGCGACAAAATAAGCGGCGTGATACAGTGCGCCGACGACGCACCAGCAGCCGAATGCGACTCGGTCGTGCCCGGTAGCGGTTGCGGGCGCGTGTTCGCGTTCCAGCCGTTCTCGTAACCACCCGACGGTTTTCCGCGGCAATTCGCTTTCAGGAAAACCGGTGCGATACAGATTTGCGCAGCGTCGTCCTCGGAGGAAAGCGTGAAAGAGACGCCGTGGGAAGAGAACCATTCCGACGGTGAACGCACCAAGATTCAACAACCAGGCCCAACCGTGCCGGCCACAACCGCTCGCAATTTCCCAGCCCGCGATTTCGGCTTCGCCGGCCCAATCGGTTTCGTACTCCATCGCGATGTGATGAAGGTCATGAAGCTTGGCGGCTTCGACGCGACGCGCCGTGTTCGGGAAAAAAACCGGCAACGGTTTTGTTTCCACGCGGACCCAGCGCGCGTTGTAGCCGCCGTCATCGCCCAAACCCGAGCGTGCGAAAAAGAGCGCACGCGCCTCTGCCAGTGTCATCGCGTCTGGATAGCTCCGCGCATTCATCGCGCACGTTGGATAAACTCTGCCACTTCGCGCAAAGCTTGTCCTGTCTCCGGCACGAACGGCGCACCGTAGTGCCAGCCGTGCGGCACGTCATCGTAAATATGCAGCTCGCTCGAGCCGCCGGCCGCGATGACTTTTGCGTGCAGCTTCCGCGCATCGTCGAGCAGTACTTCGTCCCGTCCGACCTGAATCAACAGTGGCGGTAGTCCGGAAAGATCGGCGAGGAGCGGAGAGACGAGGGGATCGTGCCGCGAATGATCGCCAAGATAAACGCCGGCGTAACGTTCGATGTCTTCGCCGACGAACATCGAATCGCGCTCGGAATTCGCGGTGAGCGAATCGCTCGTGCCCGTCATATCGGTCCAGGGCGAAAGGCAAACCAAGCACGCCGGCAGCGGCTCACCGGCGCCCCGGATTCGCAGGGCCACGGCAAGGGTCATTCCGCCGCCGGCGGAATCGCCGACGATTGCGATCGATCGCGGATCGATTCCGTTTGAGAGCAACCACCGGTAACCAGCAACGGCATCGTCAACTCCGGCGGGAAACAGGTGCTCGGGCGCGAGCCGATAATCGAGACCAAATACGCGTGCTTGGGAAAACCGCGCCATCGTCGCCGTGATCGGCCGGCACGATTTCGCCGAGCCGGAGATGTATCCGCCGCCGTGCAAATAATAGATGACGCGTTGAGTCTCCGCCCCGTCAGGCGGCGAGACCCATTCGCCTTTCACCGTCGATTCCACTGGCTCGATCTTTACGCCTAACGAATGGAGCCAAACGAGCCAGCCCGGCGTCTGGAACCGGCGGCGCGTGAAATCGACGAGCGCCGGTTCGCCGGGCGGCTTGCGTTTCACGTAAAGCCGGACCCACCAACAGCCGAGCCGGCTTTGGAAACTCATGCGCTCACGCCGGAGTCGGGGAACCAGTCACCGTGGTCATCTCGGGCTCGGGAAAGATGAGCTTCCTTTTAAACTCGCGCCGAAGAAGAAGCACGTTCACGCAAGCCTGGAAGAGGATTGATACGACGGACAAATACCAGGCTTGCCGGATCTGAAAACCGGGCCGCGTCGCGAGAATGGAGGCCGGCAAGGCAAAGAGCAGCAACCTCGTCGCCGAGGCGATCAACGGTGGCCATGTATTCCCGATGCCCTGGAAAACACTCGAGGAGGTGAACACAATTCCCATCGCCACGAAGTTCAGCGAAATGATTTGGAGATATTCGCCGCCGAACGCGATCACGGTTGGGTCTTTGGTAAATCCGCGAATGAACAAGCCACCGTAAAACTGGGCGAAGATCGTCAGCAACACCATGACCGCGGACGTGATCAGCACTGCCGAATAAAATGTCTGCCGCACTCGGTCGGCCCGGCGGCCGCCGAAATTCTGACCGACCACCGGCGCGACCGAGAACGCGACCGCGATCACCGGCAAGAACATTGCCTGCATGACGCGCGCGCCGACACCGAACCCGGCCTGGGCCGCAGCGCCGAAGCCGCGAATGATTGCGTAGACCACGACGATGTAAACCGCCATGAGCGCGAATTCAGCGCCGGCCGGAAGCCCAATCCGCAGCATCGACCACCAAATCTTTAATTGCGGCTTCCACTGCGAAAACCGAACCCGCAAATATTTATAACTGCGTTCGAAATAAATGATCGTCAGAATGTTTGCGATCAGGATGGAGAGAAATGTCGCCAGGGCCGCTCCGCTCACTCCCATTTTCGGCAGCGGTCCGATGCCAAAAATCAAGAGCGGCGCGAGGATGATGTTCAGGACGACGCTGAGAACCTGAAGGCCAACCGCCGGTTTGATGATTCCGGTCGCTCGAAGAGCTGAACCTAACGACACCAGCGGAAACTGGAGCATCAACGCCGGGATGAACCAGCCCAGATAAGAGACGGCCAGCTTTGCGGTCGTGGCGTCCGCGCTCAACGCCACGCTGTATTGATTACGGAATGGAAACGCGCAAACGCCGAAGAGGACCGCGGCGACGAGCGCGAGGACGGTTGATTGATTAAAACCGAGCTCCGCGTGCGGCTGATCTTTGCGCCCGGCCGCATGCGAAATCACTGTCGTTGTCCCGACGCCGAGTGTTTGCGTGAGCGCCAGCACGAGCATCATCAGGTTTCCCGAGAGGCCGACAGCAGCGATCGCTTCCTTGCCCAGCGTCCCGACCCAGTAAAGGTCCGCGAGCAGATAAAGAGTCTGCACTACCATGCTGACCGCCATGAACGACGCCATGTGCAGCAGATGCCGCGTCACGGACCCTTCGGTCATGTCTTTCATAAACCAGTTAGCTAATCAGTGGTGGTGCGAACGACAAGCGCGAAGTGACAACAGCAGACCGCCCGGGCGCCGGTCGAACCGCACCGCTCTCGAGACTAACAGCAGCCCTGATTTATTGCAGGTTGTAAACTTCTATAAGTCCGATCCCGGTAGTATTGCCGACACCGCGGACAATCGCCGTGTATTGGCCGGGAGTCAGGGGGGTGAAGATAGCGCTTTCCCGGGTGTCGGATGGCGCCAGACCATTCGCTACGACCAGGCTCGAGTTGGGGTCCGTCGGCCAATCGTCGTTCGATGAAATCAGGGTTCCGCTGCCATCGTGCAATTCGAGCGTCGGATTCTGCAGCGTGTTCGGCACGCCGGAACTGCTCAGGCTCGGGCCGAGAGCGCGCACGACCACTCGCGGATTGCCGCGGTCGACGGGCCCAATGATGAAGCCACCGATCATTACGTTGTCGTTAGTATCGACGAATCCGCGTGAACTAATATTACCCAGTAACGAAATGCTCGTCTGGCTCAGGTCGTAGACTTCGACCAGACCTATGCCGGTGCCGCCTCCTTTTCCACGCACAATCACGGTGTAATTACCGGGCGACAGCGTCCGCACGATCGCGGACTCGAGATCGTTGGTTGGAGCAAAACCGGTATTCGTGATTTCGGTTTGCTGATCGCTCTTCCAGTTATCGTTGGTAACGACGGTGTTGCCGTCGTGGAGCTCAAGAACGGGGTCCGCCAAACGGCCGGCAAGCGGCGTGCCGTTGAGACTTATCGATGGCCCGAGCGCTCGCACGATCACCTTCTTAGGATCGGTCCCGGTGATAATAAACCCACCGATAAGAACGCTGTCGTTGGTAAGGACGCGAGCGCGCGTGGAGATATTTTGCAATTGCGCTGGGGTCGTAGGTGGAGTCGGGGTAGGAGTAGGAGCGGTGCAAGGGCTGTTGTTCGTCACAGTATAGGTGGCGGGTGGATACCCATTATCGGTCTGCGCCTTAACGAACGTATGATCGATCAATGCGGTCGAACGCTCCAACGTTACTGTCGACGGCGTATCGCCTGTAAACGTCCTGCCATTCACAGCGCCAAGAAGATCGCCCGGCGCGGAATTGCCGACAGAGGCTTTTGCAATAACAATGGTGATCGTGCCGTCGGCGTTAAAGTTACTGGTCGGCAACGGAACGCCCTTCTTTGTTTCCGTAGGCACGCCGACGACAAGGCCGACAACCGCAGTGGCAATCTCACCATATTCAAAACTAACTGTGCTCGTGCTGTCGCTGTTCATGCCGGCATAGAATTGCTGGCCGGCGGAAGCATAGGAGTCCCAGACAATGCGCCACCTGCTGTTGGGCGGAATCGTGCTCAGGTTAGTTACCTTCATCTTAAACACGAAGTTGCTCGTGCTGGGAGGCTCGGCCATTGAAACATAGTCAATAGCCAGCTGCGGGTTTGAGCTCGCGGCCGTGCTTTCCGGATGAGTGGGAAGGTTCTGATGGATAATAACTCCGGTGCAGGTATCGCCAACGTAAGGCGCCGCTATTTCATTGTTGCTGCAGGAGCTGCCCACGGCATTGACCGCTACGACCTTGTAGTAGTAGGTCTTACTGGGATCCGTTGCCGTGGTGTCGTCGTAGTTCGCCTGAGTGCCAGTAACAGTCGCGAGCGATGTCTCGCTGTTGCTGATCGTCCCGCGCAGAATTTGATAGCTCGTTATGGCGGAGTTGCCATTATCGGCTTCGGACCAGGCAAGATGGACTACGGAGCCGAGCCGGCGTTGCGTGACGGCAGGTGCCCCGGGTGCTGAGGTCGGAGTAGAAGGATCGAATCCCGCCAGCATCCGCCGGCCGCTGGATTGGCGGGCGATTGTCGCGACCGCACCATAGCCATTTCCCGTGGCGCCAGGCCCAGCCTGTGCGCAACTGCCACCCGAGCATCCATTCACGTAGCCTACTTCTACTCGTCCGTGCTTATCGATACTCACATCGAAGAAATCGAGCAGGTTCCGGCAAATGTTCGCGCCGCCGCCGGTCCAAATGCAACCGCGCTGGACAGGCGCGTTCGGAGTTGCATCAGACACGGTCCAGGTGGCTCCGCCATCGAACGTATGAGCTATGTAGAGATGCCAGATACCATTGAAAGTAGCTGCATTGGCGCTGCCAGCTGTGGTCGAGCCATAAAAAGCTACCGCGGCGCGTCCGGCGTCGCCCGCCACCGCTGCCGGGTATCTGATGTTTTTCAACCCGAGCGTGGAACTAACATCGACAATATTGTTCCAGGTGCTGCCATGATCATCGCTTGTAGCTACGACCATCGAGCTATCGGCGTTAGCTATGGCGAAATAAACCCGACCATTGCTATCGATGCCTACAGCGGGATCGCTGCTTCCGGAAACCGTGTCGACGCTATTATTGCGAACATGCCGAATATCCCAGCTAACGCCATTGTCTTCCGAGACAACGACAGCACCTTCGCCACCGCAATTGTTGTTAGGCAAATAAACCGTCCCATCCTTGGGTGAAACCTTGACATGGCCATGCAGGCCGCCGCATTCGGTCGTATAAGTCGGGACGACATTGCCAAAATGCGCGCCGCCATCGTCACTGCGCAGGCAAAAGGCAGTGACGAGATCCTGCGAACAATAATAGACTGCGTTTGGATAAATCAGGCCAGGTGGAATGGGTGCGTGGTAGGGTCCGCCGCCAATCGTTTCATGATCGATCCCGGAGCCCAAGGGGCCTGAGCTGGCAACCCAGGTTTGCCCATCGTTATCGGAGAACGAAACCTTACAGGTTGGGGAAGTAGCGGTGAGTTCGGCCGCAAAAACGCGACCTGTCTGGCGATCGGTAAAGCCAATCGGATCGGAATCGATCACCTGCGAGGTTGGCGCCGGTCGATTGGCCCAGGTGGCATTGACGCCGGTTGAACAGAGACTGGAAAAACTGATGAACAATGTCTCAAGGTCGGACTGAAAGTTTGTGACTCCGCCGATGGCAGTGTTGGAAGCGGAATTCCAGTTCACGCCGATGGAAGGTTCGCCTGCTCCGCGGCCCATGAACTCCACCGTCGGACCGGTCGTAGTGGTAACCGGCGTCAGAATGCCCGGCGCCTCGAAGTTTTCATAGCCCACTTTCGGCCCGTTGTCGGAAGCCGCGGGCGGCGGCGCCGGTGGGGTCAGCGAAACGACGGTGGCGGTGCCGTGGTATTGATCCGGCGGCGTCGTAGCGAAGTAGATAACGTGGATAGTGAACGCGCCCACGCCGTCTACGGCCGGATTAATGTGAGCGACTTCGGGAACGCCCGCGCCATTACCCGACGAGTCGATCGTCTTGCCGCTATTGTTGTCCTTGTGGATGACGAGATCGTAATCATCCTGCGTGGCCGGTGGCGTAATCTTTACTTCGATCCGCTTGCCGGCATTCGCCCAATCGGATTGAGTGCCGGTAACGGTAAGAGTGAAAGTGTCACAGTTCACTCCTTCCACGCAGGTGCTTTCGCCACTGGCCGATCCCGTGCCGGTTGCGGTTCCATCCCAGCCCAGAGGCGCCCCGGCGGGCCCAATCGAGCCGCTGGCTGGCGTGGCCGAAGACAGTCGGCTGCTGGAAATTGCCGAGATGAGAAGGACGACGCCGCTGAGAAGAAACAGCATGGCGAGAGTGACGCGAGCGGTAAGGGATGAAGCGGCTTTTTTCATGGCGGAGCGAGGTGGTTCGTGGCTTGCCGCGACGGTGCGGCAGCAGAGTCGCGGATGAGAGTATTCCGATTACAATTCGCGGCTCGCGGCCCGGTCGGATGTTTGCGCTCGCGCCTATCTTGGGCGGTTGAGGCGGAACTTATTTGGCGCGGCTCTTGGTCAGCGTCGCGCCTGCGACAAAAATTCCGGCCGCGAGCGGAATGCACGCCGCGATCCGAAGCGTGTCAGGCCCGCGAGCGACCAACCAGTCTTTCATCAAGTCGGCGCGTTCGGGCGAAATAACCGCAGTCGCAATTCCTGCAATCAGGATCAGGAGACCGATCACGCGAACTGTTTTCGGTGTGCGCGTCGCGGAAGCCGCGAAGAAAAGCAATCCGCCCAGGACGACTCGCGCCGCGGCGACGACATACAAACCCGTGCGGGAAAATGAATACGTGGCCAATTGCATCAGCCCTTCCGGCCAGAGCACGCCGATCAGTCCGAATAACACCAACAGCGCAGCAATAAAGAGTGCGATAGCTTTCATGTTGTTGCTCCGATTAGCTCAGAGAATTTCTTCAAGTCAATATTTCCGCCGGACACGATCGCGACGATCGGGCCCTTGCCCGCTTTCCCGGTCAACGCCGCGGCCAGCGGCAACGCGCCGGCGCCTTCCGCGATCACTCGTGCTTTCTCCGCCATCAGGCGCATCGCGGCTTTCGTCTCGTCCAGGGTAACGACGATGTAACCATCCACGACCGGTTTCATTCGTTCCCACATCCGCGGAAACATGCTTTGGCCGCCGGCGCCATCGACAAACGATGCCTGCCATTTTTCGAAAACCTGCGGCGAACCTTTCTCAAAAGAGAGCGCCGCTGGCGCCGCTGTCTCCGGTTCCGCGCCAAAAATTTTCACGTCCGGCTTCAATGCTTTGATCGCACTGCCGACGCCGGTGATGAGCCCGCCGCCACCAATCGCGCCGATCACCGCCACTGTGTCCGGCGCATCCTCCAGGATTTCGAGTCCCATCGTTCCGTGACCGGCAATGAAATTATCGTCGTCGAACGGGTGGACGAATGTTCCGTCGGCGCCCGGATACGCGCGCGCCTCGAGTGCCTGCCATGCGACTTCGTACGGAACCAGAATCAGCTTCGCGCCCAAAGCGCGCATCCGTTCGAGCTTCGCCGCCGGCGCGGTCTCAATCGCGACAACGGTGCTGGGCACTCCGGCTTTTCTGGCCGCGTAGGCCACGCCTTGTCCCGCATTGCCGGCGCTGATCGTCCACACGCCCCGCTTGCGTTCGGACTCCGACAACATCGCGACCGCGTTCGCCGCGCCGCGAAGTTTGTAAGCATTGATCGGCTGAAGATTTTCGAGCTTCAGCCGGATGTCGGGAAAATCCGGACCAAGCTCGAGCCGCAGCAGCGGCGTCCGAACGATAGTGCCTGCGATTCGCTTCCGCGCTTCGCGAATTTCCGAGAGCTCGATCGGACGGACGGCGGCCATTCCGCGATCTTACGCAGGAAGGGCAGCGTCGTAAACGAGTTTGGCCGCGGCTACGTCCTCGACCGCCATGCCTAACGACTTGAAAATCGTCGTCGCGCCTGGCTCGACCGTTTTGGTTCCGTTGAGAATCTCGCCCAGCTCCGCGAACGGCGTCGCGCCGGAAAGAATCACGTCGCCGGATTCTTTGCGCGCGCCTTCGTAGGAATCGACGATGACAACGTTTCGCATCGCCGCGTCATCCAGTTCGCGCCAGTCAGGCCGCGATGCGCCGACTGCATTGACGTGTGCGCCGGGTTTCAACCATTCGCCTTTCAAAACTGGCTCGCGGGCGCTCGTCGCGGTCACAACCACATCCGCGTCGCGCACCGCGGCTTCCAACTGCATCGCCTTGATTCCATGTTCTTCCGCGAAACACTCCGCCTTTTCGGGATGATGATTCCAAACGCGGATCTCCTGGAACTGGCGAACGTGCGGCAACACTTCAAGATGCGCCTGCGCCTGCACGCCGGCGCCGAGCAACGTCAGCACTTTCGCGTCGCGCGACGCCAGCGCATCCGTCGCTACCGCCGACACCGCCGCAGTCCTCATCTCCGTGATGTAACGTCCATCCATGAGCGCGAGCGGTTCGCCCGTCTTCGGATCGAACAACGCAATCACCGCCATGTGCGTCGGCAATTCCGTGTTCTTCGGATAGAACGTCACCATTTTGATTCCCATCGATTCGCCCGATGCCGGCATCACTCCGAAAAATCCGCCTTGCTGCGACAGGACGCCGCGCACCGGCTGCTGCCATTTTCCCGCGGAGAATTCCGCCAGCACTCGGCGCATCGCGGCGATCAGCTCCGGAATCCGAAGCAGCCGGCGAACTTTCGCTTCCTCGAAATATTCCATCAACGCGCCTGCCGCGAACCTTCGAAGGTCAGCGCCGATTTCTTCACGTCGATGAGCGGACCGAGTTCGTAGACGTTGGTGTAACCGTAACTGTAAAGCGTGTTGAACGTGTAGAGATTGAGCGAGGCGGTAATCGCTTTTGCCGGCAACGCGGTTGGCTCGTTAAGGAAATTGCGAAACCAAGGATGGTCTTCATTTGCCTAGCTAAGACCCCGAAATGCGGCGCGGCGTTCACGAGAAGAATTTCTCGCGCGCGTTCGCAGGAATTCAGCAGCCGTTAGGCAGCTTTCGCGCGTAGCCCTTCGGAGAGCTTGCGCATCACTTCCAGGCCGGCTGGACTGCAATAGTCGCTCGCCTTATCCGGAGGAAATTCGTCCCGGACCGAGATGCAACGCTGCCGGATTTTCTCCAGCTCCGGATCATCGATGCGAATCGAGATAAACCCGTCCCATTCCCACTGGTTCCGGTCTCCATCGACGAAATCGTCGATGACTTTCGCGACTTGTTCGGGTGTCCTTTTCATAGGTCGCAGAAAGGTACTCCGCGCTCAGGAATCGGGCAAGGCCAAACGTTTCCGATAGGCGTGCTGCGTTTTGTAGCGGTCGAATCCGAGTCGCTCGTAGAACGGATGCGATTCCGGACGGATGACGTTGCTCCGGACAGAAATCTGTTTTAAGCCGCGGCGCGGCGCCCATTCTTCGACGGCTTCGATCAAATGGCGGCCGATGCCTTTCCCGCGCTGGCCGCTCCCGACAACGAGGCCACAGATTTCGCAATGCTTTCCAATTTCCAGAAGCTCACGTTCCGCGGCGTGAATCCAGCCCACGACTTCCGTTGTTTCCGCGACGAAGACAACGTCCTCGTCTCGCCCGAGAATGCGCTCGAGGCGTTCTCGCATCGTGCCAGCGTTCACGGAATAACCGAGTTCCCCGCTCAATTGCGCGATTGCCGGCGCGTCGGCTACGGTTGCTTTCCGAATGTTCAGTGTCTTCATCGTTCGCCAAAAATCGCCGTCCCGACACGAAACAACTTTGAGCTTCTTTGAAGTGGCATTTTACACTAGCGTGCGCCGCAACGCTGCATGAATAACCAGTCGCCCACAGTTGTTACCATGAACCTGCCGAAGCCGCCCTGGCGGCTGATCATCACAGCCGCGGTGGTATTCCTGGGTTTGGTGGTCATCTGGAGTTCTTTCTATACTGTGCCTGCTGAATCCGAAGCAGTCGTTCTGCGTTTTGGCCGCTTTCTTAAGATCGCCGAGCCGGGACTCAATTTTAAAATCCCGTTGGGCATTGATGAATACACGCTGGTCCAGACGCGCCGGCAGCTAAAGTTGGAATTCGGTTTTTACACTCCGGGGTATACGAATCCCGACCAGCCAGCCCGCGATCAGATTGAAGAGAAATCGATGGTCACCGGTGACTTGAACGCGGCGCTTGTCGAATGGGTCGTTCAGTACCGGATCTCCGATCCAAAGGAGTACCTCTTCGACGTCCGCAATCCGAACCAGACCTTGCGCGATTTGTCCGAAGCCGCCATGCGCGAAGTCATCGGTGACCGGACCGTGGACGAAGTGATCACGATTGGCCGGCAGGATATCGAGGTGGCCGCGCTGGCGCGAATGCAGGAGCTGGCTACGCGTTACAAGCTTGGCGTGCGGGTTGATCAGGTCCAATTGAAGAACGTCAATCCGCCGCGGGAGGTGCAGGCTTCTTTCAACGAAGTGAACAGGGCGCAGCAGGACCGCGAGAATGCGATCAACGTGGCCAACGGCGACTACAACGAGGCAGTTCCGCGCGCGCGCGGGCAGGCCGATCAGACCGTGCGCGGCGCGGAAGGATATCGCTTCAAACGGGTGAACGAAGCGGAAGGCGACGTCGCTTCCTTCAACGCGACGCTAGGTCAGTACATTAAGGCACCTGAGATCACACGGACCCGGCTCTACCTCGAAACGATGGGCGACGTTCTACCCAATATGGGTCCTAAGATCATCATCGACGATTCGATGAAGCAGCTGCTCCCGATCCTCCCGCTTTCCCTCAAACCGGAGCCAGCACGATGAACCGGCGCGGTTGTCTTTGGGCGGTCCTTGTTTTCGGCGCCTTCCTGATCTTCCGGCTTCTTCTTGGCTGTTTCTTTACCGTTAAGCAAACCGACCAGGTGATCATAACTCAATTCGGTCAGCCGATGGGCGACCCGATAACTGAAGCAGGCCTTCATCTCAAGCTGCCTTTGATCCAGGACGTGAACCGCATCGACAAGCGTTTTCTGGAATGGGACGGCCTTCCGGTCGCCATTCCGACAAGGGATAAGACTTACATCCACGTAGATACCTACGCGCGCTGGCGCATTTCCACCCCGATGACCTATTTCGTCCGGCTCCACGATGAACGCAGCGCTCAATCGCGCCTGGAAGATATTCTTGGCAGCGAAACTCGGAACGCGATCGCGAAACATGACCTGATTGAGATCGTGCGCACAGACAAGGACAGGAAGCCGATGCACGACGAAAGTCTTAAGACCGGCCCGGTAGGAATGGGAACCATTGGTGTGCTCCAGCCCATCGCCTTCGGCCGGCTCAAGATAGAAGAAGAAATCAAGAAAGCCGCGGCTGTGAAACTGGCTGAGTTCGGCGTTGAGTTACTCGACCTGAGACTTAGACGAGTAAACTATAACCCCGACGTGCTGGATCGGATTTATCAGCGCATGATCAGCGAGCGCCGACAGATCGCGCAGCGCTTCCGTTCCGAAGGTGAAGGCGAAGCGGCGCGCATAGCCGGACAAAAGGAGCGCGACCTGAACGAGATCCAATCCACGGCTTATCGCAAGGTGCAGGAAATTCGCGGTGAAGCTGATGCCAAAGCTACCGAGATTTACGCGCGCGCTTACACTCAGAACCCGCAGGCCTCCGAGTTTTACGCTTTTCTTAAAAGCATGGAAACCTATCGGAAGGTCTTGACCAAGGAATCGACAATCGTTTTGTCGACCGACAGCGACCTGTTTGGTCTCCTCAAACGGGCTGGAGCAAAGCCGGGACCCAGTCCGCCCTTGGCGCCGGCGAGGTAGCGCTACTTCTTCCTGGGCTGGGCGACCGACGGTTGCTTCTGTTTGGACACCCCGATCGTTCTCATGATGAGCGAGCGCGAGTAAATGAAGTTACTGGCGCCGAGGGTGTCGTCCTGCGCGTACCCCAGCGCATCTTCGTTCCCGTTAGGTAACTGAAATATAAACACGTTCACGACCACTGCCGGTGCCAGGCGGCTCGCGGTCACGTCCGTCATCACCTCCATTTCACCGGCCATGCGGAGGCACACCTTATCGTAAACGTGGTTTCCCTCGGAGTGCACGACTCTCGCGCCCGAGATCTTGGTGCCAACGATCTGGCCTCGGATAACGATCCACGCTTTGATAGGGGCACTAATAAGCCTGTCATAAGCTTCCTGCGGCATGTAGGTACGCAAACCGGCGAGCGATACCCCGGGAATGTCGCGCATCGTCCGAGCCGATGCGTTAAGCGGCGCGACGGCGAAAGTGATAACGAGGGCCGGGAACAAAAAACGGCTGAACATGAATTTCATAGGGATGCTAATCTCCAATTCGGACATCAAGAAGGACCTGGACGCATAAAAGTACTCGCTCCGGCGGCCTTGACGGTTTTGCGCGCGGCTGACAGAATTCCCTCTCGCAACGCCCGACGTCATGAACGAACCAACGAATCCATCCGAACCGACACCGCCTCCACCTCCTCCGCCCCCGTTCACTCCGCCGCCGGCTCCTCCGGAAACCGCCGCGCCTCCACCGCCTCCGCCCATTTACACGCCGCCGCCGGGTCCGCCAGCGAAGAAAAGCGCGATGCCCTGGGTTCTTGGCGGCTGTGGCTGCCTTACGTTGATCATCATTATTTGCGTGGTCATTGCGATGCTGAGTTACCGAGCCAGGCAAAGGATCACGGAGTTCAAGAGCGACTTTAAGTCAGCGCTAAAATCAATTGACGAGAAGGAATCGAAGTCACCGAAAGAAGGATGGATCACCTACACGAACGTGAAAGCCAACCTGCCGGCAAAGCTTCAAACGAACTTTGTTGCCTTTAGCTTCGAATATCCCAAGACGTTCCAGCTTCAGCCGGCGTCGCAAGTTAACTTTGTTAAAGTCGAGAAGGCTGGCGGTAACAATAACGACAGCACCGCCGAAAATTTCGCGGTCGGTTCGGCCTGGTTTGATCCGCCGAGTGTCCAAAACGACGCCTTGTATGACAAGCTGCTCGATCAACTGGGGCAACAGTTATCGGGCACCTTTCATAACTATACGGAAACAACCCGGGTTCCGGTGACGGTAGGCGGCGTGCCAAGCCGCGCCGTGCTTTTCCGCGCCGATTTCAAGGAGCTGCCCAGCGTCAAAATATTCGGAAAGGTGATTGTTGTTCATCCGCCCGGGAAAAGAAACGGCGTCAGCATTCTGATCCTCGGGACTTCCTACAGCCACGACATCAAGAATCCCGATGACGCTGGCAGCACAGGTGATACCGGCGAAATCTTGCGTTCGTTCCGTTTCTTATAAACAGGGTTGGGCGGGCTAACGGTTGAACGGTCGCTCCTGGACCCAGTGAAAACCGCGATTCACGAGAAGGAACGTTTCGCGGTCTACCAGGCGCAGTTCCATTGCGACCCGATGTCCATCCATTTCACCGCTCAGAGTGATGTGGTCGTTTGCCGGGCGATCATAACTGAGCGCAGCTTTCCATTTGGCATCGTCAGTTTTCGTTAGGCCGATTGTCTTTTTGTTGGCATCAAGTTTGGCGTTGAAGGTCAGCAATGAGTCGTTCATGCGTTGAAAGCTGGTGCGATCAGGCCGATCGAAGATAACGCGGCGCCAGCGTTGTTCCTCGCTTGGAACGGGTGGACGGATTTCATCGTCGACCGACATTTGTTCTACTTCCCAAATCCCGTAGAGAAGCGACTTCGGCGCGCCGCCTCCAAATTCTGACCACCCCTGTCTCGCGCCATAGGCCATGGTGGCCGTGACGTAAATAGCGAAGCAAGCCTGCGCCGCCAGGATGAGTCGGGATTTGCGGCGGCTTCGAGTGACGATGGCAAACGCGGGATTCGCCGTGCGGTTAAGGAGAAAGAAGTTTCGGAGCCGGGTTCGTTCGGGCAGGATGAGAAGCAGGGCAAGTAGGATTAGGTGAAGCGAGAAGAGCTTCACCGGTACGTCGTAGCTCATGTTCAGGACAAAGATCTGAATAGCTACACCCAGAGAGACGAGCGCG
This sequence comes from Chthoniobacterales bacterium, assembly GCA_035644055.1. Lineage (GTDB taxonomy): Bacteria > Verrucomicrobiota > Verrucomicrobiia > Chthoniobacterales > UBA10450 > AV80. Next base: position 15,454 of record DASQPH010000033.1, on the reverse strand, counting down.
CCGAGCAATGCCGTCTGCGGCAGGAGAAGAAGGACGCCGCCGAGGATTTCGGTGCAACCGGTGAAGCTTTGATAGGCAGGCGATGAGGCCATTGAAGCCCAGAGCACACCCATCGGTGAAAAGTTTCCGAAAGGCTCGACCAGCCGGCTCAAGGAAGGGCCGTAACCCATCTGGAGTGGGACAGCTTTAGATACGCCATAACTCAACATGGTTGTTCCAAGCGCCAGTCGCACGGCAAGCCGGAACCAGTCTTGTGCTACAAAATAGTTGTCGCGCTTCCGATCGACGACGGTCCAGATCGCCGTTCCGACGGCTGCGATGCCGAGGAGCAGACAAACATGAGCCCAATCAAAGATCTTGTCGCCGCTCCCACTGCCTTCGATGACCAATGGCGCTGTTACTCCCAAAATGTGACGCGCGATCCAGGCGATTGCCTGGCGCAAGGGCGGCAGCGTGGCCAGCGGTTCCCAATCTGCCATTGGGGCCAGGCCGCCCCAGAACATCTGGGTCGTAACGATGTAAAGACCGAAGTAAAGGAAGACGAAACGGAATGCGATCCGTCGCAGCGATGACCAGGACCTAATTGGTGCGGCGACGTCCAATTTCAGAGACCGAGATAATAAACAGGGCTTAGTGCGGCGATGCCGGCGATAGCTTGGATCGCGAGGATTAGCAGCGCCGGTTTTGGATTTCGCGGTAGCCACCTGATCGCGAAGAACGCGATGATCGGCACCTGGCCGGCCATGAGGATTTGCCAAAGATGTGCCGAGGTTCCTTCGTCAGCTTCCCGCGCCGTCCCGAACCGGACGATATGAATAAGCACGATTGCCAGTGCCGTCACCGACATCAGGACAGGGAGCCACGCGCTTGGTCGTTTCCACGAGGACTTATTCATGTGTTAGTCGTTCCCTTCCGAGTCTGCCACAGAGCAATTGCGATCGCTACTCCACTTAGAATCACTGAGGCCGGCGGAACGGCGACCCAGACTCCGGCCGGATGCACGGTTCGATGGGCAAAATTATCGTCCACATAGATAGCAAGCGATGCGATCGTGATGAGCAAGGTCACAACATAAAGAGTCTTCCGAAGGGCGAGCGGCCAACGTTGTGAAAGTAGATTTGCGACTCCCAGGACTGCAAACGGAGCAGAGACCCAGATCACGAAAAGAAACGCCAGGAACGGCGGCGGATGTTGTTGTGCGTGGCGCAACAAACCAATTGAACCGATAGCTCCAAAAACAACTGCGACCAGTGCGGCTGAGCGAAAGCCTGCGAGGGACTGATTCATTTATTCTCCATCCTTACCCAAGTAGGTCGTTCGCTTTGCCGCCGATATCCCAGTCGGATCAGGTCGCTCCTCGATTAGTTCTTCGGCCAGGACGGTGTGAAAGGAAACGACCACCCAGTCAGCCTCTTTCGCTACGACTGGCTGGTGCCAGACATTCTGTGGGATTGAAATCCAACGTGTTTCCAGCCCGCCGTCTGGATCGTTTTTCAAAATGTGGGATTGCCATGGAGACTTCGAATCAGCGCGGACTTGCATGTCTCCGGCACCCTCCAACGACATCATTCGTTGATGGCTATTCGGATGGCGCTCCGGTCCGGTATTGATCCCCGCTCGCAGAATGAAAACCCAGCTCGACTGGATTCCCGGCGGCAGACGATTGCCGTAGACCGCCAACGGCATCGGCTCCCAGGTCATCACTGCTTCCGGCTTGCGCGCCAACTCTGCGCGGACCCGCCCCACGACGGTTCGAATCGCAGCCTGCGCACCCGCCAAGCGCACGAGCTCGTCCAGCCTTTCCAGAATCGCTCGCTCTTCGGCGATCACCGGTTCATCCTTCCGCTTTCGCGTCTGCTTTTCCAATCTTTTCCGGCGCCGACCACCAATCTCTGACGTCCAAACTCCGGACCGGGCACAGAAGTTGCAGCCCAGAGCGCGCCACCAGGTCTTCTCCGTCACCCTTATGCTCGCCGTCACCTCTGCGCCCCCTGTTTTTCCCGACGATCCCCGGAAGTGGGATGGCTGGAGCAAGTATCGCGCGGACAACCCCTACGAGCGCCTCTGCCTGGACGCCGAATCGGAGCCCAGCGACGAGCTAATCCAGCAGCATTGCGCCGCGCTTCTCCAGTGGTGGCAAAGCAAGCTCCCGCTGAAGAATCAGCCGAGCAATCCGATGGCGCAATTGCTGGGACGCGGCTTGACCGAGGCGTCCGATTATCTTGTTCAGGCACGACTGGATCTGCTCGATCCGCAACGGCGGCAGGAAGTAGACGAAAGCCTGGCCGCCCAGGCGGACCAGAACGCGCTCGACGAATTAATCAAGTTCATCGGCTTTTCGATCAAGGGCGGGGTGTTGCCGGCCGAGGCCGAGGCGAACCTGGTGGAATTCGGCCAAAGCAACGGCCTGCCCGACGAGCAGATCAACGCTTGCATTGAAGGAGAACTGAAACGGAAGGGCGCCCGGCGTTCGAAGCTGGTGCCCGAACCTGCTCCCGTCGCGCAGATCGCCGCCCCTTCGCGCGCAGATTCCGAAAAGGAGTACCTGCGCATTCTTTGCCTCGGCTCGCTCAACATGGGGAGTGCGAGTTACACCGTCCGCGCCATGCTCGCTCAGGTTGCAGAAAACCTCGGCATTGCTCCGTCGCGCGGCGAACAATTGCTCGATAAATTTCTCGAGGACCAGGAGCTCACCCTTGTTAAGCAAGGAAACTGCAAGCCGACTATCAAGCTTCCATCCAGGAATGGCGCGCCGCCAACGGAAGAACCGGTCAAATCAATCACAGATTTTGTTCCGAAGATACATCAGGCTGCGACCCAGCTACCTCCGAGTTTCACTAATCCTTTCGGCGCAACCATGGTGCTGCTTCCGCCGGGAGATTTCATCATGGGAAGTGATGATCCCGAAGCTCAACCTAACGAACAACCGCTCACGCCGGTGAGTCTTAGCACCTTCTACGTCGCGCAGCATCCGATCACCAACGCGCAGTTTGAGCAGTTCGATCCGCGGCATAAGACGAAAAGAATGGACGGCGCCGGCGCCGATCATCCAGTGGTCTACGTCACGAGTCTCGAAGCGGTGAAGTTCTGTGAGTGGCTGAGCCAGAAGGATGGCAGGACTTACCGCCTGCCTACGGAAGCCGAATGGGAATTCGCCGCGCGAGGGATCGACGGCAGAAAATATCCGTGGGGCAATAATTCCGGTCGCGGCGAGTTCGCTAATTTCGCCGATGCCAGCACTGCGTTCGCGTGGCGCGACCCACAAATGAACGATGGTTACCCGGTAACTTCGCCTGTCGGCGCCTTCCCGCGAGGCGCGAGTTTCTTCGCTATCGAAGACATGGCCGGCAACGTCTGGGAATGGTGCCTGGACTTCTACCAGCCGCTGGCCGGTTCGCCGAAGCAAAATCCGCGCGGCCCCGCTTCTGGCATGAAGCGAATGTGTCGCGGTGGCAGTTGGAAATCACGTTTCACCAACCTGCGCGCCACGGCTCGCGCCTCGAACGCGCCGAACTATTCCTGTAACGACATCGGCTTCCGCATTGTCTGCGAAATCTAGCGCGGCGAGGGGACCTAGCGCCGACTTGATGCCACGGCAGCTAAGGCCCCCAGATAGCAGAGCGCGGCAATAACAAGAACGGCTTTAAAGCCAAAAGCCATTCCTAATATCAGCGCAGCGACGGTTCCGATAACGGTAAAGAATCCGTTCACGCCCCAGGCCCACGGAACCAAGGCCGGTGCTTCTTGACCTACGATTCTCAAGCCGCTCGGGAATGGCATCCCGAGGAGGATGCCCAATGGTGCGAGAATCAAGACTGAGATACCCACGCGACTCGGCAGTGACCAACCAAGGGCCATGTTAAAAATGTAAGGTGTCAGGAAGGCAGTTAGGACTAACGCGAGCAGGATTAGTGGCACAATCAGGCGGAGGCTTTTTCGCACCGCGGCTCCGAACCTGTCGGATAGGGCGGCGCCAATTCCGGTAAAGATGAGCAATGCTGCAAGAACAACGGCGAAGGTATAAACCGGTTGACCGAGAAACAGAGTGAAGCGCTGGAGTAGCGCAATCTCTATCATGATGAACCCGAGGCCAAGACCAGCGAAATAGATAAGGAAACTTCCGCGGTTAGGCACACTCAAGCCCTGGCGGGAGAACTTTAGCAGCGGTAGGAGAATCAAGACCGCGGCGATAACAACTGATTGCGCGAGCAAAACGATAAGCGTTACTTCGGCGACAGGCCGATCTTCCAGCGCCATGCGCCCGCCACGGTTTTGCGTAAAGATGTCCTGAAAAGTCTTACGGTTGATGCTGGACCAGCGCGTGTGTTGGTTGAAGAACGGGCGGTCGTCCGTGGCTGGTTCGATTTGAGCCGTCTCCGAAGCGTAGACCGCGCCCAGATCCGGCGCCGTCAAAAGGCGTTCATAAATTGAATCGGACCCCGGCTCGTTGGGACGGTAACGAACTTCGGTTGTCTGATTGTCTGGTGTCGCTGGCTCCTGACCTACTTTTAGAATCTTCTCGATCGCGTCAATCTCCGGAGTGGTGAAGGGCGATTTCTTCATGAGAAATCCGGCGCTGAACGAAAGCCGATTCGGTCCTGGAGCGACGACTTGTCTTTCCGGCGGATTGCAATAGGCGAAAAAATGCGGTTTGAAATCTGTGATCCCGCGCGCCGCCAAAGCTTCACGCCCGGTGGAGAAAAGCCGCGGAATCTGCGCTTCCGGACGCGTGAAGTAAAGGACGCCATCCGGCTTGAGATGATCGAGGTAATCCTCAAATGCTTCCTTGGTCAGGACGTAGTTCTCGGCCAGACTCAGCGCGCCAGAAGCGATAGCCGCATTGCTGATCGTATGCACGGAAATGATCGCGTCATATTGCTCCTTCGAGCGGCGGACAAAGCTTCGTCCTTCTTCCGTGACTACTTCTACTTCCGATTGCTGATATAAGTCGCCCCAGTAATCGCGCATCCGGTTGGTAATCACCTCATTGATGATCGGGTTAATCTCGACCGCGATCACTTTTTCCACGCCATAATGCAAGGCATCGAGGACTTGTCCGCCACCGCCACTGCCGATGATCAAGACACTCGGCCGCGTCTTTCCGATATAAGCGATGTTCGAAGTGAAATCGTGGTGTCCTTCGAGTTGGGGTAAAACCTGGCGGACGTTCGGGCGGAGATCCGTCATACCGGTACCTGCCGTTCCCGCGTCGAAAATAAAACGACGCGCGCCGCGACCGGCCGGAGCTTGCGGCAGCGCCTTGAATTCAAAAACGTCAATCTTGGAGAACGTGTTCCAGGCGGTGTAGATCGGAGGCTCCGGTGGAGTGCGTTTGTTAGGCGTGATAGAGATCGGAAGAATCCGTCCCGCGAAAAAAGCGAGGGCGAAACAACCTATCGCCAGGAGAACGGCCAGGACCGCTATCTTGTTCGCACTGCGAAAACCAAAGATCGTTGCCGCCATCAGTCCTAGGGCTGCTGCCAAAAGAACCGAGCCTGAGCCGCCGAAAGCCGGCATAACCAGCGCCAGCGCTCCACAGCCCACCCCGGCACCGACGAGATCGAAAGCGTAAAGGCGATTCACCCGCGGACCGCCACGAGTGAACAGGAGTGCCAGGGCGAGCCCGGAACAGAAGAAGGGAAGTGAGATGACGATATAGTAAAGCGGCATGAAGGCCAGTTGCCGCTTATCGGAAAAGAGACTGAACGGATCGAACGGGATTCGTTGCATGAGCCAAAAACAAAGAACAGTCAGGACGCCGAAGAGTAACGCCAGCAGTGCGAGCGCGTGATCGAGCGAGGCGAGCTCGCGCAAGCGCCTCCACAGCGCAAGCACCACCCCGGAGGTCCCGAACCCGAGTAACGCCGTGGAGATAACCAAAAAACCGAAGTGATACCAAAGCGCGACCGACAGCACGCGGGTCAGGCTCAATTCAAGTAAGAGCGTCGCGAGCGACAAAAGGAAAATGCCGAGATAATGACGGCTGCTGATCCTTTCTTGTCTGGGTTCGATCTCCAGTGCGGACATCTATTTCTTGATTGTAGGGCAAGCGCACCCTTTGCCGAGCCAAAAAAAATACCTAGCCGGCCGGATTTTGATAAAGCCCCATGATGTTTCCGCCGGGATCGCGAAAGCGCGCGGTGATCTCAGGCGCATCCGCGCCGATCGGCTGAACAATCTCGCAGCCATTTGCGACAATAGCGTCCACTGTCGCTGCTACACTATCCATCATGATATAGATGAGTAATCCCGGTGTCGCCGGCGGGCGACCCATCACCCAGGTGCCGCTTACTTGTCCTACGCCATCATCAAACGCGATCGAGCCATCCCCGCGCCGTCTTGTCTTCCAATCGAAAACCTTTTCGTAGAACGACGCGGAAAGACTGATATCGGTCGCAGGCAATTCGACGTAGCAGATTTTTCCGTTACCAAACGTTGGTGTCATATCATTTTAGCGGTTGTTCAATTTCAAAGGTTAGACGACCGGGACCCTGAATGTAAGCCGAACGGGCTCCCCATGGCTTATCGGCCGGAGGTTCAATAGCTACCGCTCCGCGTTCGATAACAGCGCGAAAGTCCCGGTCGCAGTCGTCGCTTTCGAAACCGATGGTGGCCGGGCTCTCCGTGTCGGCTGCGTCGAGGATGAGAATGAAATCGCCGAAAGAAAAGGTAGCGAGCCGCTCGTTCTGAAAGTCAGCTTTCAATCGCCACACTCGATCCAGCCACTCCACGGCTCCGCTAAGATCTCGCACAGCGACGTGGATATGATTAAGGCGCATGAGCTATAGGTTGCTCAAACGAGGAACGCTTTGCCAACGGTGTCTCGTTCTAACCGGAGCGAAGGAAACTGGCAAGCCTTGGCTGAGATAGATTTGTAGGGCAAGCGCGCCGCTTGCCGAATCGATTGGCTATCGCCGCCGTAATGCCTGCCGCGTGAATTGGACCGGCACGACCACGCGCCGGCCGGCATACTGCTCGTGGGCGCGCCACCGATGCACCGCCGCGAGCGCAGCTTTGTCGAGATTAGGATAACCGGACGTTTTCACCACCTCGACGCTGACGATCTCGCCACCCGGGCCGATGGTAACCCCCACCATTGTTGTGCCCTCTGCTTTCATTCCGGCTTCGTGGATCGGGTATTTGGGGATCGACACAGACTTCCACATCTGCGCGCTCCGATAAGTAGAAAAATAACCGGCCCGATCGCGGTACCTGACTGCGATAGGCGCCTCCTGTCGGAAATCAAAGCGGACTTGGTATCCGCTTGTCCGATACTCCGGTTTGATCGCGGCCGGGTTCATCCTCCACTTCAGGACAGTGCTTCGAGCCGTCTCGTCGAGCGTCGCGTCGCCGCTCGAACGCGCGATCGCCGCGTCGGTAACGTTGCCATCGCTGCCAATCCGCGCGCGAACAATAACGTAGCCCTCCTTGCCTCTGCTAAGCGCCGCTTCCGGAAACTTAGGTTTCGGCGCCGAGGCCCAAACCGAAACCCCGGCTCGAACCGGGGCCAGTCCAAACAAAACGAGCACCAGCAGGCTTACTACCCGTCGCCGTTGGGTCCAGAGGTGTAACACGACTTAATAGGAACGCATGCCGAACCCATTGTGATCGGCCTTACTAACTGAAATTCGCATACTGTCCACAGCTGGAAATCAGTTGGTGCGAGTATCAACGGCGCGGTCCGCCGGGCAATGCAAAACGGTGATCGCCGAATTTCCTCATAATATTAATGAGATCCGGCGCACCGAGCTGCTAAATCCGAGATAGCATCAGAAGTCAGAGGTCAGGATCCTCGTTTCCAAACTCCTTTCCAGAACCAGCGAAGCGCTTCCTGAACGTGGGCGTGCATCACGACGTGACCTCCGGGAAACGTCGCGTGCCTGATGTTTGTGAATCCTGCGCGTCGCATCGACTCTGCGACCGCAGTTTGTTGTTCGGGCGTGGCTATCTTGTCAAAGAGGCCGGTGCTTAAGAATATGGGAGTGCGGAGAAAACTGCTGCCTGGTTGAAACCGCCGGTAACCGTCCGTGATCCCTTCGCAACAAACGCTGGGATGACCCACCACCCACTCGTTGGAAACTGCGGGCTCCGATGGCGCCGGCAGTTCCTCCTGGGTGATACCCTCCAGAAAAATTCCAATGATTCGATTTCCGGCGACTGCAAGGAGTGGCGCAAGATAGCTTGCCCGTTTCGATCCACCTGACTGCCCAGCGCAGGCGACCGGCCATTGTTTCGAACCAGGGAAACTCCGATGGAGTGCATCCAGCGCCGCGAGGGTATGACCGGCGCGCCAGCCGGGACTATCCGCGCGAGGCGCCGGCACTGGTCCATCGCCCGCGAGTAAAACCCAGCCTTCCGTGAGCGCGGTGCGTCGGTAGAGCATTCTGAGGTCATCACGGTTTTGATGTTGGTGATCGCTCGACGAAAAGATCACCAGGACCGGCCAGGTTTTCTTCGGATCGAAACCCGGCGGCGCGGCCAGCATGGCTACCGTGTAAGGCGGCACCGCGTTGCCGCCTTCCGCGACGTAGGATTTTTCCGAAGCGCTTAGTGGCACGTTCGCGCGCACCGTTGCACCGGGAGTAAGAGGCACGCCCGCAAAATTCAACCCCGCCGAGGCGGCGGCTCCGGCAGATGCGAGCGAAGCGACGATGCTAACCAGAGCCGCGGTCCGTGGGCGAGAGTTTATCGACACACGAATTGACCCTTCCTCCACCACGGAGCGCGAAGACTTATGATCGCCGCGTTCGTATGATATCTGCGGGACGTCACTTGAGACCGCGCTTCTTGTATCCCTCAAACACTTTGCTTATCTCAAAATAATAGGTCGCGTTTCCTTCCGGGGTCTCGACTTCTATCCTATCGCAAACGCCCCCGGTATTATCCACCGACTGCTTTCGTACGTTCGCGCCCAACATGCCCAGGATGAAGTATTCCTCCTCAACCTGGACGACCGGCCAGCCGGTTCGACAACTTTTTCCGTCGCCTTTTCTGACAATCGAATTCAACAGACCGAACTCGATGTCGTGGTACTTCTTCGCGTTGCCAGTGTCGCCCAGGATTTTGTAGGTCTGCTGCAGAATCTTGTGCGCCTCCATGTCGGTATAGTCGAGGCTTAAGATTTTTTTCGTGACGTCGATGATTTCGGGATACTTCGAGCTCTTCATCAGCTCACGCATCGTCGTTCTCAAGGTCCGCAAATCGGGGCTCTGATTAGCTACAACCTTGAATTGTTCGCTCTCGAGAAAACTGTTTCGGAATTCGGTGTAGTTGATATCGGTCTGTCCCGCTTCGAGCTGCCTGACAAAGCCTGAGTATTTATCATCAAAAGCGGGGATGACGATCTTCGCTTCGTTTCCGGCAAAGGCGCCATGGCCAAGCATCAGGGCTGCAAAGAAGGAAAGGACAAATTTTGCCATGTTTACTGTGGTTTGAGTTGTCACTGAGTAAAGCGAAACCCGACAAACAAGGCGAGAGTTTCTAATCTGAGGTCGGTTTTCGGGTTCTCCCGTCCGCTGCTTCGAAAACATCCGTCACACGACGTTCCCCGGCCAGCATCAGGTGTCCGGTTCGGCGCATCGAATTTTCCACGGCGTTTTGCTGGTCGAGCGTCGCGATCAGGTCGTGCACTCCGCTGCTAAAATAGCGCTTGCCGAATCAAAATACGGCTTAGTTCAGCCCGTATACTTCTACCAGTGCATTGCCGGTCGCGTTCTCAAAGCCGCGCACGATTGCGGTGTAACTCCCAGGCGCGAGCGTCCCCGCGATTGCGGATTCCAAATCGTCCGACGGCGCCAGCCCGGTGCTGGAGATAATGCTTTCCTGGGTGTCTCTCCAATCATCGTTAGAGATAAGCAAAACACCGTTCCTATCGTAGAGCGACAACGTCGGATCGGACAGCGCGTTGTTGATCCCGAAGCGGGTTAGCGTCGGTCCAAGCGCGCGCACCACTACCTGCTTGTTCTGAGATTGCACGACCAATCCGGCGATCATCACGTTATCGCCGGTCTGCACGAAACCTCGCGTGGAAATGTTGCCCAGCTGTGTGCTCCCAATCGACGTATCGTAGACTTCTACCAGGCCGATGCCGGTGCTGTTGTTATACCCGCGCAAGACTGCGGTATAGGCGCCGCGGCCAAGTGTGGCAAAAATGGCTGATTCCAGTTGATTTGTTGGTCGTAACGCTGAAGGAATGGATTGAGAATTCGCGCCGTTCTGCCAGTCATCATTGGTCGCGATGATCGCGCCGGTGGAATCGTGCAGTTCCAGCGTGGTATCCGGCAATACATTAGTTAATCCAAATTGCGCCAGGCTTGGCCCGAGCGCGCGCACCACGAGTTGTTTGGAACTGCTGCCCGTAATCTGAAAACCGGCGATAAGAATGTTGTCACCGCTGCCTACCGGTAGTCGCGTCGAAATATTTCCCAGGACTCCATTGCCGCCGTTGCCAGTAACGAGGTCGTAGCCAACGACGTCGAGGTTAATGCCTTCTGGCGACGTTGCGGAAATTTCCGCGCTTTGACCGTAGCAGTTCCAGGCGTTTTGGACCAGCGTATGATTTTGCGGGCACTGCGGCTCGCTCTCCCAGTCGCCATAATCGCCGCCCGGATCCTGGTTAAAGGTCACGATGAAATGCAATCCACGGTCGATCGAGAAATGACGCTCGCCCGTGGCGGTAGTGTTACGCGCATTGAGACTCGCCCAGCTGAACAAGTCTTGCGCGAAAAGAAATTGCGGCTGCGCGCTGCCCAGATGCGACCCCAGGCCAAGCACTTCGTCGATCTCGTGCTCGGTGAACATTCGGGCATCCGCATTCCCCGCCGACACCGGGCGCGTGAATTGACATGGCTTGGACGAATTGAGCGTGATGACGCCATCGTACGCCCCGCCGAAACCGAAATCTGCCGGGAGCGTGTTCAGCCCTATGGCCCGGCCTCCAGCACTCTTCGACACGATGACGGCGGTTAAAGGACTGGTGGGCAACGTGGCGATAGCGGCCATGTCATTGGCGGTTTTCGCGTCAGCTTTGAGAGCCGTTATATAGGTATTCCAGTCTATCCCATCGATCGTTGTATTACTTGCCCCGACCAGATTATCCATAGGCTTCCCGTTCGCATCGACTGCCGAGAATCGAAAACGAATCGCGACTGTGATCGGATCGCTAAAGAGGGTTTGGTAGGTTTGAATCGTGGAAATAATCATCGCCTGGATGGCGTTCGATCTCGGGTCCGAAGTGATCGTGGAGTCGAAGGTAGGAGTAATGACCAGGCCAGAGGTAGTGTTCGCCGTCGTAGCCGGTGTGGTTTCGGAACTGTCGCTGCCCATCCCGGCTGCATCATACGCCCGGACTCGATAATAATATTGCTTCCCACGCTCGAGTCCGCTGACGATCTGATTGGTTGCATTGCCAATATCGCGGTCCTTATAACCGCTCACATAGCTATCGAACGATGGAGTAGTAGAAACATCGAGGCGGTAGCCCGTAGCACCGGCCGCCGCGTGCCACTTCGCCAGGAAGCTGCTGCGCGTCGGCGTCATGACCGGCTCTTCGATCTCTCCCGCCAGCGCGTTAGCCGTTTCGCGGGCAATGGCCTGGGTGTTAGCGTCGCGCGGGTCGAGCCTGCCCGTGGAACCATGGAAGCTTACCAGCGGTCCCGGAAATGCGGCCGATGCATCACCGTTAGTCTCCGCGCTTTGCGCCGCCGAGAGCTCACTCGTCAATAGCACCGCCGCGCAAACTACCCCGGCCGTCATCAGTCCTGAATTTGTCTTCATTCATCATTTACAAACGGGTCCAAGACACGCTGCTGCACGAAATCGCAGGGTAAGGACGGCGCGCAGTGCCGTCCGGCCCGCTAGAGCAGCGCGGAATCAGTCGACGTTCCCGGACGCCGCAGCGCGGCGTCCCTACCAAAGGCTCATGGAATCATGAGCCCGAAGAAATCTGCGTAAATCTGTGTAATCTGCGGACAACGACTAGTGCGAAGGCGGCCCCTTCATCTCGACGAGAATCATGTGCAGAGTCGTGGTGCCGATGTTTTCCGCGGCGTGGGTCAATGGCTCGCGATAGATTACGTCGCCGGTTTTAAGCTCAGTCTCAGTGGTCTTTCCGTCCGTCGCATAGTTTCGGACTTTGCCGCCTGCCAGAACATAGATCACGTAGGCCGGATGCGAGTGCACTTGCTCTTTCACGCCCGGGGGCAACTCCGCTTCGAGAACGCGCACCTTTTCGTTCTCGAACTTCACTTTTACCGTCCTGGATTGGACGACCGCCGGATCTTGGGCCGAGACCAAGGTCGTCCAGACGGTGAAGCCAAATGACGCGATAACTGCAGAAATAATGATTCGCATGGCTACGAGAAAGCCGTTCGCGCGCGCTAATTGCAAGCCCGGAACACAGGCCTCCGGCCCGTGCCCCCAACGGACATTCTGCCCGACCGTCCCCCAATTTCTTAAATATTAATTCTTAACTCTACCTCGCCTATGGCTTGCACTTATGAAGGAAGTCTGTATCGCTCGGCTTCAGGTTATGATCTACGTAGCCGGCGAAGTGGAACTCCCGGACTGCGTGATCCATGTAAAAGACGCAAAACATCGCGTGCTTGTCGAGTGGGTCCGTTCTCCCTTGGATGTAAAGGCGAGCGGCATTGAGAAGCTCAGCCGGAACGTCGAATTCCACAGGTTGGCCGGGCGTCCACGTGCGCCACAATTTACTATCCTTTTTGGTCGTGCCGATGTTTAACCAGAATGTGGTCGCTGATGTCTTCTCCGGGTGGACGCGAATCCACCAGCCCGCCTTCGTTACCTTAGTTAGCTTCGTTACCTTGGTTACTGTCGTTACCTTCTCGGCGGCGTCCGCCGATGAAGCACCGACGCCCATCAATGCTCCCAAAAGAGCTACTGCGATTAATGAACCGACCCATTGTCTTGTTGTTTTCATTTGTTTGTTTGGTTTCTGTTTTTTTGCGACTCTTTGCTTTTCGTATTTTGAAAATGTTTTGACACCTAACGTCGCACCTCGTAACGAAGCGCAGCCATTCCGCTCTTGTAGGCTTTGACTTCCGCCAGATGGAGCGCGACGTCTCGGTCGAGCTTCTCGAAGAACTGGATCCCATCGCCGATCAGGACCGGCAGGATCGAATAACGAACTTCGTCGGCTAACCCGAGACGAAGGCATTCCGCGGAGACTACGCCGCCTCCAACAAACCAGATGCTCCGGAACGTCGCCCGCAGGCGCTCATTCACGAACTGCGCGAGATCGCCCGAGTAGAACTCTACGGTGTCCCGGGTCCTCGGCAGCTCGCGGCGAGTAAGGACGAAAGTAGGTTTGTCGCCATACGACCAGCCGAAGCCTCTAGACTCGAAACTCAACGCTGTCTCATAGGTTCGCGATCCCATGACGTAACAGTCAATTGTCTTGAGAAACGCCTCGACGAATCCTGGGTCCATCGTGTCCCCGTCTGAAAATTCGTCCGAGGTCTCCATCCAGTCGACGCGTCCATCCTTTCGAGCGATGAATCCGTCGAGGCTGGCCACCATATGGATCGTTACGCGAGAATCAGTGTTTGCCATCGTTCGCCGGGGCGGGCTGTCGATTAGAAATGGTAAGCGGACGCTTCTGCGAGCGGATCGTATGGAATCGGCCCATTAAGAGTCGGCGCATAAACAAAACCGTACCGATCCTTTTTCACATCCACCGGGTCCAGGAGCAGCTTCTTGTAATGTGCTTTTCCTTGGTATTCGATCAGGACGCGGGCGGTGCCATTAAATCCCCACATCTTGAGACCCGACCCCAACAGCCCTCCTTTAGGATAAAGCTCGTCCAGCCCCGCCATGGCATGAAAGCAACTGACGGCGACCTTGTCCTTCTGATACATGCGATCGTCAGCCCGGTACTTGATTTCACCGCTGTCGAGAAGGCGCATCCGCTTTACCCCGAGATCGAACCCCGGCTTTGCGATTTCATAGGGTCCCCACATCGCGACCGCGTTCTTCGCGTCCGCTGCCAGCTTGAGGGTGTCTTTGAGATTGAAGTTTTTGCCTTTCGATACGGGACATTGATTTTTCGATGCAAACAGGCGGGCGCCCGGGCCGTCAAAAACGCACAGATGGGGGTTCTCCAGAAAATCGACCGGCAGCCAGCTGATGGTGAAAGCTTCAAACTCCCAATCCTTGTATTCGCGGGTCGGCAGTTCAGGCGTCAGTTTGGTTGTTTTATCCGTGGCAAACACTCGAATCACCGTGATGAACGAATGCGACATCTCTGGATGATTGCCTTTGTCCTCATAGGCAAACGGAATCATGAAATACCGTTCTTGTTTTAGAGGGCCTTTGCCAAGTCGCGGAGCGATGTTGGCCCGGATGCGATTCACGATCTGGTCGTAGAGGGGCACCTCGTACTTCGCGAAATCCACATCCTGCTTGGCTGCCTCCGTGGCCAAAGGCAACGCCCAAAGAAGCACGAGGATTCGGAGACGCATACACCGCTTTATCAATAAACAATCGCGCCGCAAAGACGTTATTTCCTGCACCTTAGTCCGATATGCCGGAAAGTCGGAAGCCAGAGGTCGGAGATCAGAGGTCGGAGGTCGGAGGCAGGGCGTCACGGAGGTCAGGACCGCATTACACGTCCGCGAGTCGGACGGACTGGCCCAGCGGCGAGAATGAATCCAGTTCTTCGCCCCTTTTCTTAATTTTTAATTCTTAATCCTTACTTGTTGGATGTCTCATCCAACCCGTAGGCGGCATACATTTTCGGTTCGGGGTTCTTCGCGATGATTGGTTCCACTACGGCGCGAAACTCATCGGTTAACCAATGTTTCCGCGTCGCCCACCAATCTCTTACGCCTGGATAGGCGAAATAGTCGATCATCGTTCGCTCGACTTCTTCCCAGAGCGCTTTCTCCAGCGCACCGTCACGATAGTAAATGAACATTCCCTCAGCGTTTCTTGTAAATCGGGTGAAGAACGCGCTGAAACTGAGCTTGTCTGCTGCATCAAGGTCGTGGAAGGACTGCATGCCGCGGAGGAACATCTCTGCAAAGTGGCGGTTTTCCTGCGCGGTTTTCACCAGGTCGCTCCACTGCGCCGTCAGAATATTGATTCCCGCCCGACGCCGCTCCTTGTTCTGCTCACGAATCTGAACAGCCAGATAAATCAGCGAAGGAATGACGCCAACGGCGGCGACCACCTGTCCAATCGCGGAAAGCATTTCCCAATTCATGAGGAAGGTTTCTTGATCCTAACGAGAACGGACCGGACTGCCAAGCCGTGACATGGTCCGAAAATAGCCCAGCGCTTTAGCGCTGGGAATTTGGGACCGCCACGAACCTGAGTCCCGTCCAGGGACGACAGAACGCCTCGGTCGGGAAAGAACCGGTTCTTTCGTCCCTGCCGGGACTCGCCGATAATACCTCCCGTTTAGTCCCAGCGCTGAAGCGCGGGGCTATTGTCA